>NZ_JBFAWG010000035.1:0-72085 GCF_040680215.1 Streptomyces sp. NPDC052107 | reverse complement strand
CCAGATGCACGGACGAGCAGGCTTCACCCTGCTCCGCCACCGCATCCTCCTTGGATAACAGCACGCTACGTCACCACCGAAAGTGAGACAGGGCCACATTTCCGGGGGGCTGCGTGGTCTCAGCGGGAGAGGGTGCTCCGACCAAGGGCGCCCGAGTCCGGAGGGACGTCAACAGCATGACCACGATCCTGGTGACCGGCGGGACCGGCACGCTCGGCCGGTGCGTGACGGAGCGGCTGCGGGCGGACGGGCACGCGGTGCGGGTGCTCAGCCGGCACACGCAGCCGTACGCCGTCGATCTGCGCGTGGGCGGCAGTGCGCTCGACGCCGCGCTCGAGGGCGTGGACACTGTGGTGCACTGCGCGACCACCCAGCGGGGCGGCGACGCGACCTCCGCCGATCACCTGATCGCGGCGGCGCGGCGGGCCGGGGTGGGCCATCTGGTCTACATCTCCATCGTCGGCATCGACCGGGTCCCGCTCGACTACTACAAGACCAAGCTGGCCGTGGAACACCGGATGGAGGCGTCGGGCCTCGGCTGGACCATCCTGCGCACGACCCAGTTCCACGACCTGCTGGTCACGATTCTCGGCGGACTGGCCAAGCCGCCCGTCATGCTGCTCCCCGCCGGGGTTGCGGACCAGCCGGTGGAGGTGACCGAAGTCGCGGACCGCCTGGTCGAGTTGGCTCTCGCCGCGCCGGCCGGACGGGTGGCGGACATGGGCGGCCCCGAAGTGCGGTCCCTGGACTCGCTGGCCCGCGCCTACCTCCGCGCGACCGGACGGCGCCGCGCGGTGGCACGGGTGCCGCTGTTCGGCCGGGCCTATCGCGCCTGCCGGGAGGGCGGATTGCTGGCGCCGGAACAGGCAGTGGGGAAGACGACGTTCGATGAGTATCTGGGGCGCCGCTTCGGCGGCTGACACAGGGCGTCGGGGCGGGGCGATCGGTCCCGGTTCGCGGGGCACCGGGGAGGTGAGCACCAGGCAACCGGTGGCTCTCGCGGAAGAGCGGGCGGCGTACGGTCAGTTGCGGTCCTGGGGTGCGAACAGGTCGTCCTGGGCGCGGTCGCGGGCGGTCAGGAGGGCGCCGCGCAGGACCGCCGTGCCGCCGACGGTGCTCGGCCGCACCTCCGTGAGCAGGGGTGACATGCGACGGAGCCGCTCCTCCACCAGCCCCGCGAGCGCTGTGCCGCCGGCCTGTCCGGCCTCTCCGCCGAGCACCACACAGCCGGGGTCGAGCACGGCCACCACGGACGCTGCGCCGACGGCGATCCGGTCGGCGAGGGCGTGGAGAAAGCGCTCGGCGGGCCGTTCGGCAGCCGAATCGTCCGAACCGGCGGGGCGCCCGGGACCGGGACGGGCAGTACCGGAATCGTCCGGCTCCCGCGTCAGCTCCGCCACGGCCTCCCGGATCACGACCGCCGCGCCCGGTCCGTCCATCGTGGCCGGTACCGGCAGGCCGTGCTCCGCCGCCAGGGCGCCGATCGCCGCCGCCCCCGCCAGCGAGTGGAAGCCTCCGTCGCAGTCCCTCGCCGAAGGCAGCGAGTCGGTGCCCGGCACCGGCAGGAAGCCGATCTCGCCCGTGCCGCCCGAGGCCCCACGGCGCAGCCTGCCGTCGAGGACGACCGCCGCACCCACGCCATGGCCCAGCCAGAGCAGGACGAAGGTGTCCCGGTCCCGGGCCGCGCCCTCGCTCTGTTCGGCGAGAGCAGCGAGGTTGGTCTCGTTCTCCACCGTGACCCGGGCCCCGGGCAGCCGTTCCTGCAGGGCCGCGGCCAGGCTGCGATGCCACTCGGGCAGCCCGCCGGAGTCGCGCAGGTCGCCGGTGGCCGGGTCGATGAGGCCCGGAGCGCCGATGCCGACGGTGTGCAGCCGATCCGCCCCGGCCTCCTTCGCCGTCCGCTCCACCGCGGCCACCGCCTGTTCCACGGCGCTACCGGTCCCGGTGTCGCCGCCGATCGGCACGGACGCCTCGGCCAGCACCCGTCCGACGAGGTCGGAGACCAGGACGAAGACACCGCCGGTGCGGACGTCGAGCGCGGCCAGGTGGGCACGGCCGGCGACGATGCCGTACAGCCGGGCGTTGGGACCCCGGCGCTGCTCGCCGGACTCGCCGACCACCGTGATCAGCCCGGCGGCCGTGAGCCGTTCCACGAGGTCGGCGACCGTCGGCCGGGACAGACCCGTCAGCTGCTTCAACTGCCCGGCCGTGAGCGGGCCTTCCTGCTGCAACAGGCGCAGGGCCAGCCGGTCGTTGATGGCCCGGGCGGTGCTGGGTGATGCGGGCATGACGGGAATCCTCCCAGATCGACGCACCGTGGAACGTCGACGGCGGCCGTAAAACCGTCTATCTATCAGGCAGGGTCCCTGATAGTTTACGGCGCGTGCCGCGAGGGCGACCTGTGGGGAGGGACCGGAACATGAGTGACGTGGGCTTCGCGCGCGACGAGGTGAGGCGCGCCCGGTACGCCGTGGCGGCCGTGTTCGCCGTGCACGGCGCCGTGACCGGCACGTTCGCCACCCGGGTGCCGTGGATCCAGGACCATGCCTCACTGGGTGCGGGACAATTGGGGTTCGCCCTGGCCTTCACGGCGTTCGGCGCCTCGTGCGCGATGCCGCTGGCGGGCCGGATCAGCCACCGTTTCGGCAGCCGTACGGCCCTGCGCGGGCTGCTCGCGTTGTGGACGCTGTCGCTGGTCCTGCCGTCCTTCGCGCCGAACCTGTACACCCTGTGCCTGGCGATGTTCACCTACGGCGCGAGCGCCGGCATGGCCGACGTGGGGATGAACGCGCTCGGCGTCGAGGTCGAGCGGCTGCTGGACAAGTCGATCATGTCGGGGCTACACGGCATGTGGAGCGCGGGCGCGCTGATCGGCTCGGCGGCCGGCACGCTCGCCGCACACCTCGGCGCAGACGCCCGCCTGCACTTCTCGCTCGCCGCGGCCGTGCTGACCGTGCTCGGACTGGTGGCCTGCACCTGGGTGCTGGACCTGCAGCCGGCGGAGGACGAGGAGCCGCCGCCGCGCTTCGCACTGCCGCCGCGCTCGGCGCTGCTGATCGGCACGGTCGGCTTCTGCGCGGTGTTCGCGGAGGGCGCGAGCCTGGACTGGTCGGCCGTGTTCCTGCGGGACCGGCTGGACAGCTCGGCCGGTGTGGCGGCGGCCTGCACGACCGGCTTCATGCTGACGATGGCGGTGGCCCGGATCGCCGGGGACGCGGTGGTGAACCGGTTCGGCGCGGTCCGCACCGTCCGGGCCGGCGGCTTCCTGGCCGTGCTGGGCGGTCTGCTGATCGTGTTCGCCGGGTATCCGGCGGTGGCGATGGGTGGGTTCGCGCTGATGGGGCTCGGCATCGCGGTCGTCGTACCGCTGTGCTTCGCGGCGGCAGGGCATGCCGGGCCCAACCCCAGCCAGGCCATCGCGGGCGTGGCGACGATCACCTACACCTCGGGCCTGATCGCACCGAGCCTGATCGGCGGGGTGGCCCAGGCGACCAGCCTGGTGGTGTCGTTCTGCGTGGTGACGGCGCTGGCGTGCGGGCTCGCGGTGTTCGCGGGCGTCCTGCGCGGCGCCGAGCGCGGCGGCCGGACCGAGGTCAGCCGGCCGGCCGCAGCAGTTCCCGACCCACGGCCCTGAAGGCGTCGGACCAGGGCGCCGGGCGCAGGGTCGCGGCGTCGAGCCGGACCAGCACCCGGGTGCCCTGGGCGTAGGTCCGCGTCCCGTCGGCCGAGCAGAAGCGGAAGCCGTAGGTCAGACCGGTGGTACCGAGCCGGTCCAGCCAGAGGTGAACGGCGTAGGTGCCCGGGCTGGTCACGGGTGCCTCGTAGCCGATGCGCAGTTCGCGGACCGCGTTGCAGGCGTCGCCGGCCGCGTGCCAGTCGCCGTCGAAGCGGACGCCGTGCGCGTTCCACAGCTCGGTCCAGGCGCGCTCGACCAGCAGCGGGTAGCGGGCGTTGTGCAGGAGGCCAAGCGCGTCGAGGTCGTCGAAGTGCACGGTGACGGGGATCAGCCGGCCGTAGGAGACGACGGGCGCGATCGGGGCTTCGGCGGTCACGGGGCGGGCTCCTGAACATCGCTGCTGGGACGGTTCCATACTAAGCGACCGCTCAGGAGCCCCGGCCGGGGGCCGGTCAGCCCGCGATGGAGTCCAGCTGCTCGGCGGCGGGCCGCAGCGCCCACAGGTCTCCCCCGGGCGGTGCCTCCAGTCCGGCCACGGCCGCCTTCGCCGCCGTGTCCCCGGCGTCGGCGGCCGCGTGCACGACGTCGGTGGCCGCGTACCGGTGGAACTCCAGCTCCGGGTGCGGCCACGCGGCGGCGCCGGTCGCGGCCGGCAGCAGATAGTCGATCGCCTTGAACAGGCTCTGCCCGTCCGGGCCCCGATACGACCACAGATCCACGCCCACATGCCGGCCGATGGCCGCGAGCCGGGTGTAGGCGACCAGGTCGAAGGTGGAGTAGTGCCAGCTGCGGGTGCGGGCGAGCTCCTGGGGCTGGCTGCCGTCGCCGGCGATCTGCGGGTCGATCCGTTTGCCGCGCGCGTCGAGCACGGTCCGCCGGGCCAGGGCGGTGTCGCCGGTGGCGTAGGCGAGGGCGGCGAGCTGCATGTCGTAGAAGGTGCCGTGGTTGTTGGCGGCCGCGCCCTCCTGCTCGCCGAAGTCGCTGTTCTTCAGCCAGTTCAGGAAGTCGGCGTTCCACTTGCCCATCGCCGTACGGTCCTCGGCGCTCCAGCCGGGGGCCCCGGCGGCCAGGATCGCCTGGGCGTCGAGGACGCTGGTGTACGACTGGGAGAAGTCGATGATGCCGATGGCCCGGCCGTCGTACTTGCACGGGATGAACTGGGCGTGGTCCAGGTCGGGGTTCATCCGGGTGGCCGGGTCCAGGAACCAGGTGCGCAGGATCCGCCCGGCCTTCTCGGCGTAGCCGCGCTTGCCGGTGTAGTACCAGGCGAGCGCGAGGTCGTACGTCGAGTCGAAGACCTTTTCGGCGTCCTGCCGGTCCGTTCCGCTGTCGACCTCCGGGTTGCGCTGCCCGTCGCGCTGGACGTACGGGCAGCCCCAGGGGTTGTCGGCGGTGGGGGTGGTCGTGGGCCACCAGTAGGGGGCCTGACTCAGGTACTCGTGGACGTCACCGCCGGGTGCGGGTCTCGGCTTGTCGACGACCGTCCAGGGGCCCTGGTCCAGCCAGGTGTCGGCGCGGGTGGTCAAGTCCCGCAGTGCGCGCTGGAGTCGGGGGTCGTGGTCCAGGCGGGCGCGGGCCTGCTGGAGGCGGTCGCCGTCGAGGACGGCGGTCCGCGGGGCCTTCGGCGCGGCGTGCGCGGAGGGGGCGTACGCGGCGTGCGCGGACGGGACGAGCGCGGCGCCGAACGTCACCACCGCGGCCAGCAGCGCGGCCGCACGGGATCTTCCACTCATCGAGCACTCCGATCTGTCATCGATCAGCGTGGGTCAGATACATGAACTGAGTTCACGAGTAGGACCGTGCGAGCGTAGAACCGCTCGTTACCCGTGACAATGGTTCGGACCGTCTTCACGTACGTAAGAAAGCGAAACTGCCCCATGGATCTCGGCGTGCGCTGGAAGCTGCACGGTGACGGGCGTACGCCCGCGCCCGGAGCGGTGGTACGCCCCGACGAACGGCTCTCCTGGCCGCGCACGGTGGGCCTGGGCGCCCAGCACGTGGTCGCGATGTTCGGCGCGTCCTTCGTGGCGCCCGTCCTGATGGGCCTCGACCCGAACCTGGCCATCATGATGTCGGGCGTGGCGACCGCGATCTTCCTGCTCGCCACGCGCGGCCGGGTGCCGAGCTATCTGGGCTGTTCCCTGTCGTTCGTGGGCGTGGCCGCCGTCATCCGCGCACAGGGGGGCACGAGCGCCACGGTGACCGGCGCGGTGTTCGTCGTCGGTGTTGCGCTGTTCCTGGTGGGACTCGCGGTGCAGCGCTTCGGGGCGCGGATCATCCACGCGGCCATGCCGCCGATCGTCACCGGCGCGGTCGTCATGCTGATCGGCTTCAACCTCGCCCCGGTGACCGCCTCCACCTACTGGCCGCAGGACCAGTGGACGGCCCTGCTGGTCATGCTGTTCACGGGGCTGGCCGTGGTCTGCCTGCGCGGCTTCTGGTCCCGTATCGCGATCTTCCTCGGGCTGGTCTTCGGCTACGGCATCTCCTGGGCCTTCGACCGGATCTTCGGCAAGATCCACTCCATGGGTCCGAGCGGCAAGGTCACCGATCACTGGCGCCTGGACCTCTCCGGCGTCTCCAAGGCCGACTGGATCGGCCTGCCGCACTTCCACGGTCCGTCCTTCCAGTGGTCGGCGATCCTGGTCGCGCTGCCGGTCGTCATCGCCCTCGTCGCGGAGAACGCGGGCCACGTCAAGGCGGTCGGCGAGATGACCGGCGATCCGCTGGACGACAAGCTCGGTACGGCGATCTCGGCGGACGGCGTCGGGTCCATGCTGTCCACCGCGGTGGGCGGCCCGCCGAACACCACCTACTCCGAGAACATCGGCGTGATGGCGGCGACCCGCGTCTACTCCACCGCCGCCTACTGGGCCGCGGCCGGCTTCGCCCTGCTCTTCGGCGTCTGCCCGAAGTTCGGCGCGGTCGTGGCCGCGATCCCGGGCGGTGTCCTCGGCGGCATCACCGTGATCCTCTACGGCATGATCGGCCTGCTCGGCGCCCAGATCTGGCTGCACGGCAAGGTGGACCTGCGCAACCCGCTGAACCTGGTGCCGGCCGCCGCGGGCATCATCATCGGCGTCGGCAACGTCAGCCTGAAGTTCACCAGCAACTTCTCGCTCAGCGGCATCGCCCTCGGCACCCTGGTCGTCATCACCGGCTACCACGCGCTGCGCGCCTTCGCCCCGGCCCATCTGAAGAAGCAGGAGCCGCTGCTGGACGAGGGCACCTCCGCCTACGACGCGGAGGCCGGCGAGGGGGCTCCGCGCGCCAAGTCGTAGGCGTACGACGGCGTGAACGTCCCGGCCGCGCCCCGGCAGCCGTCGGACTCGCCCGGCGGCTTCACCCACAGATGGCCGTCGATCCGGGCCTCGCCGGTGTGCAGGGTCGGCGCCCGGCCGATCTTGCGGCCGGCCGGGTCGCACCACCGGCCGTCCGGCGGGGCGCCGTTGCCGTTGCGGCTGGTGTCGATCACGGCGCCGAGGCTCGCCGCGCCACCGAGCGCGTCCAGGACCTGACGGTCGTAGGCGATCTCGTCGGCGGTGGTGCGGAAGTTGGAGACGTTGCTGAAGACGCCGTCGGCCTCGGCCGCTCCCGCCGGCCTCAGCAGCGCGGCCTGCCGGGCCGGCGGGTTCCAGCCGGAGTGGCCGGCGTCGTAGTAGACGCGTGCCTTCGGGTTCGCCGCCTTCAGGACCCGGCCGGCGCGGGCCGGGGAGGCGAACCGGGCGGCGCGGTCGGCGTCCGGCAGACAGTCCGACTGGGCGATCGAGTCCGGCTCCAGGACGACGATCACCTCACCCGCGCCCAGCCCCGGGCGAACGCGTCGATCCAGGCGTCGTAGGCCGCGAGGTCCGGCGCACCGCCACGCGAGGCGCCGCCGCAGTCGCGGTCCGGGATCGCGTACGGCACGAGTACCGGGACCCGGTCCCGCGCCGCCGCCCCCGCGGTGACCACGCGCACCCGGGCGGCGATGGTCTCCACGTCCGGGTCGGTGAACCACACCGCGGCCGGCCGGTCGGCGATCCGGGAGGCGATGAGGGCGGTGCGCGGATCGTCGGGATGACTACGGACCCGTTCGAGCACCTGGGAGCCGGAGTGGCGGTAGAGGAGCGGTGACACGGGGGCTGTCGGCTCCTGACTTCCGGCTCGGGCCGGGGCGGGAGTCGCTGCGGTCCGGCCGCGCCCCGAGGGGGCGCGGGGCCGTGTCCGACCTGTGGCTGCCGCCGTGTGCGGGCGATCGACCACAACGCACCCGCGTACGGCCGACGGCCCATCACGGCCCTCCCGCGGAGCGCTCAGCGCCGCGATCACACCGGTGACGCAGCGGGCCAGGGCCACCACCGGGGCCACCACGGCCATCACCCCGTGCCGTACGGCACGCCCGCGCGCGGCCCGGCGCTCGGCAAGGCGCCGGGCACGTAAGCCCGACACGGTGCCACTCCCCCCTCGCATCCCCTCCGCAGCGGTCCGTTACCCCGTTCCGGCGAAGCACCGGGCCGGTCGGCCCGTCCCGCGGCCCAGGGCTGGGACCCTTCCCCCATGGCGCTGTTGGAACACTTCACCACTCCCGTCGACGCGGTCGTCTCCCGGATGCGCGCCCTCGACACGTCGCTGCCCGAGCGGGACGGCATCGCCGTGTTCAACCGCGTCTACCTCACCGTCACCGAGGAGATTGACCGGCGCCTGGAGGGCGGGGAGTTCCCGGATCCACGGGCGGCGATCGCGCTGGACGTGCGGTTCGCCGAGCGCTATCTGGCGGCGGTCGACGCGGCGGCCGAGGACCGTCCGCCCGCCTGCTGGCGCCCGCTGTTCCAGCTGCGCCGCCACCCCGGGGTACGGCCGCTGCAGTTCGCGCTGGCGAGATGAGCAGACATGCACTCCATCTGGGTGATGGCTGACCTGCGTAAACATGCGGAAGCCCCGCCCACCTCCAAGGGGGAGGAAGTGAGCGGGGCTTCATGCCGCCCTACCCGCAGCGGAACGGGTGTCGGCGTGGGCGGCGCCTCGTCCCGACGGGGAGGCAGGACGAGGGGACTTTCGGACGCTAGCGGGGGTGGAGTCGGCCGACCTCACCGGCACCCACACCCCCGCCGCGCCCTCCGCGGGCCGGACGCCGAAGCGCCCAACGCGCGGGTCTAGGGGGTGTGCACCGGCTTGCCGCGCCAGTAGTGGACCTCTCCTGCCGCACCGTCGCGCAGGATCCTGCCGGCGTGGTCAACGCCGTCGCTGTGTGCCTCCAGGCCGCAACGCACTCCGACGCCGTCCTTTGTCGTCGTTGCTTCGCACCGAGGGCCTACGCCAGCCTCCGCGAGGGTCCAGACGGGATCCGGTGGCAGGCTGAACCGCTGGATTCGGACGAGGCGGAATCGGTTGTCCCAGGGCTCGCGCTCCATGAGCTGCCGGGCCACCTCGACGGGATCCTCCCCGTCCTCCACGCGTAGCTGACGGAGACGGCCGGCAACCTCGACGTAGGTCACGGCGGGGAGGTCGAAGAGTTCATCCGCGGATTTGATCGTCGGGAACGGCTGATCGCTCACTTCGTCCCCCTGTTCCGCTGGTGTCGCGCCATCTCGACCCGGAGATCCGATGCCTTCGACGGGTCGTAGTTCAGGCTGTTCGGGTCGTCGGCGTCCGCAATCTGACGTGCCAGGGCGCCGCACACGTCGCATCCCGTTTTGGGCTTGGGGGGCCGATAGACCCACGGATACGTGAGCTGAATCGGGACATCCCGCAGAACCGTCTCTAGTGCCATCCCTGCACCTCCGCCACGTCGTCTTAAGGACGACAGTAGGGAGGCGTCAGGGGGAGGTTCCACGAAGTTCTACGGGGTTCTATGCGAGTTCAGTCCAGCGATCCAATAGCCGACGAGATGAGGCTTCTCGCGTCTGCACCGAACACCGCTAGAGCCGTCATCTCCTCGAAGGCATGGCCGTACATGGCGATTTCACCCGGGGCCGTGACGGTGATCGCTGCCGTCAGCAACTCCACCGACACGCGCTCCTCGTCGAACACCGTGAACGTCTCAAGCGTCCACATGGGACGCTCGCGCCCTGCGGGGATGATGCCGACGGAGACGGCCGGTAGCGCCATCACAGAGAGGAGATAGCCCAGTTGGCCGGCCATGACGGTGGGGTTGCCGACGACGTGACGGAGGACGGACTCCTCTAGCAGGAAGGCGAACCGGTGCCCACCCTCCCGGATGATGTGCGAGCGCTCCACCCGCGCGGCTGACGCGTCCTCGACGTCGTCCGGCGTCCCATGCACGCGTGCGATGTTGCCGAGCAGCGCAGCGGCGTACTCGTAGGTCTGGACGAAGCCAGGTACCACGGTGGAGCTGTAGACGCGGAATGTCCGCGTGCGCTCGTAAAGCGGGACGCGCGACTCTTGGAGCCGTCGGAGGCCGGAGCGCTGTACCCGGCGCCACTCCAGATACATGGAGTCGGCCGTCCGGTTCGCCGCCAACAGGTCCGGGATTTGATCCTCCGCCTCGCACGCGCGGCACCATGTCCGGATGTCGTCGTCTGACGGGGGCGTAGTGGCGCTCTGGAGGCGTGAGACTTTCGACGGCTGCCATCCGGCGCGGGCGGCCACCTCCCTACCCGACAACCCCGCGTCACGGCGGATCTCTCGAAGCTTCTCCGCGATGGCGCGTCGAGCCTCGTCGAGGGCGGCTGATGGGTAGGGAGATTGCATCGGCGGGCGGCGCTCAGATCACGTAGTCCGCGTGCGGGATGGCGCGATGCCACACAGCCTCGAAGGCTTCGGCGTGGCGCTTCACGACGTCGGCCGCTTCTTCCATGACGTCTTCAACAAACCGGCCATCGCCGGCGAACAGGCTGAATCGGATAAGGCGGTCGTCGAAGATCCACAGATCGTTACCGGGCAGGAGCAAGTCCGACGCCAGGCGACGAGGGAGCCACCGAACGTCTTCGCCGGCCGCTAGGTTCTGCGGCGTGCACGAGTGCTCGTAGCGGATGTACTCGCTCACGGGCTCCGATACGACGCGTGCGCGGCGCATAACGACGCCACGGCCCACAGCGTCCGCTACGGCGTCATGAAAGCTGTTCCACCACGATGAGCGGTCGTTGACGTCGTACCTGTGCCCAGAGCGCCAGGCGGCGAAGTCGTCATCTTCCTCGACGACGCCGTAGACGTCGCGCGTCTCCAGGTGAACCGCGGACCGCTGACAGCCGGCGAGTAGCTCAGCGAACGGCGGAACCGTCTGCGGCATCGAGCGCCTCCCTGATCTGCTGCGCCATCCTGACGGGCAGCCGGACGACTGCCTCCGTGTCGGGGATGGGTCCCGTCTCCAGGCACTCCGCCTGGAGAGCCTCGTCCGCCTTCCAGCCCTGGAAGACGATCTCTTGCTTCTCCTCGTCGAGCCACACCGTAGGGCAGTGGTCGCCGTTGGTCTCCGGGTCCTTCCCGAATGATCGTAGAGCCATGGTGATCCCCTCCGTCACGCGGATTGCGCAATGTTCTACGCACCATCACGCCGGAGGGTGCCGGCGTCAAGGGTGCCTAGAGCCAACCCGCGACACGCATGCGCAGCCGCCAGGCCCTCCCGTGCTCTGGTGTGCAGAACTGCTTGACGCGCCCCGCGCCTGGCTTCTGCTCGACGTCCGCCCCGCACTGCGGGCACTGGACGGGCTGCATCTTCGCTGACTGACCGAGCATGGCTGTTCCTCCTGAGGAAGTCATGGGGACGCCCCGCCAACCCTGACGGCCGGCGGAGCGTGGGGGTGGAGTGTGCGCCGCCTCGTCCCTGTCGGACGGGCGGCCGTGCGTACGTGTCAGATATCGACTGGCGTCGAACGTCGAGCCGCGCGGAGGTAAACGAGGGATGCCAGAGAATTGGGCTTGAAACGCCGTCGCACGAACGGCGTTGGGTACGCGCAACGCACCCGTTCACGTCCGTTTCCGGCGCCAACGGTGGCGTTGTGCCCCGATTCGACTTTCCGTGCGCCCCTCATGTGATCTAAGCGCCGTAATAATGGCCCTTGCTGCCGTCGACGCATCCACATTCCATCGAGCCGCATTCGCCCTGGTGGCGGCGCTAGGGCCGACTCTTCCGCAGTACCACGAGGGAAATTGACGGAGAGGTGGGGTTGTGTTGTCGGAGTCAACGACGGCAAACGGAGGCCTATCCGCGCGGTTCTATTAAGCCGATTAGCGTCAGATGGCGAGCGTTCGTAAGGGTCGCTCCCGAATGTCTCCGAAACGCTGCCCACAACCTCCGTTTACGCTACTGAATGGCCCGTCAACGACGTTGGGTCGGTCAGACAGTGACCCAGTTGCCAGCCGCCGGGATCACAGTCACCGACGTGCCGACGGGGACAGTCTTCGTCGCACTGCCGTCGATAGTCTCACTTCCCGCGGCTGCCACGGTGAGGGAATTGGTCCCGGTATTCTTGAAGGTGTAGGCGCATGCAGTGTTGGCCGCACTGACCAGGGTCGCCGTGAAGGCTCCGGCCGAGGTGTCACACATCAGGTAGCGGTCCGTCAGACGAACGGTCGCGGCGCTGCTCAGACCCCGGATACCCTCCGGGTTCTGACCGTCGATGATCCTCAGTTTCGTCGGGTGGCCCGACGTCGACAGGTTGGCGATGTTGTAGAGACCCGTCAGCTTGATTGTCCCCAGGGCTGCCGCCAAGCCCAAGCCGTTGTTATTGTCCGCGAAAGTCGGGGTTGACGTTTCGGTATCGAGCTGCGTGTCAAGGAACGGACCGATCCCGCTTGCCCCATACCCGATGATCATCACGTTGTTCGCGCAGGCTTCGACGCTGAGCTGAACCGCCTTAATGGCGTGTGTAGCACCCCCGCTGCCCATGTACTGACCGACGGCGCAGAAGCCAGACCAGCAATACAGGATGCGGACGTCAGTAGCCGTCGTGTGCTCTGTGACGAAAAAGCCGTAGGTGTAGCCGCCATGGCACGTCAGGTTGCGGACCACAACGTAATCGTTGTTCCCGTTCGCCGGCATGAGAGCGCCGATGCTGAGACCGGCGGCGAATCCTCCGACACTCGCGAAGTCGCCGTTAGGAACCGTCCCTGTCGTCCCGTAGGCCACGTCTTCCACACCAGCATTGGCGACGCCCGAGAAGTCGAACGCTGAGTACGTCAGGCCGTACGCGCTGTAGGCCGTCAGGATGGAAATCCCCTTCAGCGTGACGAGCATATTCGAGTAAAGCGCCGCGGACGTCCCGTAGCCGTGCGGCTGCGTTGGTCCACCGATAACGGCGGGGTTCCCGCTGTTAGTGATCGTCAACGCCTGCGCGCTGATCGACGCATTGACGCCGAAGCTGACGAGGCAGCTCCCCGACGTCTGCGGAACCGTCTGGTTCCAGTGCTGCACCCCGGAGCCGCTTACGGCACCTTCGATCGTCAGGACGATCTTCCGCGCCGTGTCCGCGATAACGGGGATGGTGATCTGTGCGTTCCCCTTCGTCGTCCCGCCAGTCACCAGCGCGCCGGCGACGCCGTAGAAGCCGCTGGACGCTGGGACGACCACCCGGGCCGCTCCGCCGTTCGCCTGCGCCCACGTGACGGCGTCGTTGATGGCGCTCTGGATTGCTGCTGTGTCGTCCGTAGCCCACATGACGACGGCAGTGCTCACCGTCGTGGCAGCGTTGACGGAGAGCGTTACGTGCCCGGAGTCGGTGAAGCCGGAGATCGTCCCCGTCAGGGTCGTCACGCCTGAAGCGCCAGCGCCCTTGACCATGATGGCTTTACCGACGTCGGCCGACGTGAACGGCGTCGACGTGGCGCACGTGAGGACCGCGGAGCCTGCGGTCATGGCGCCATCCGTGCGGACCTTGCCGTCGCCCTTTGCGCCGTATGCAGCCTTGACGTTGAACACCCAGTCGCCCGTGTCCGCCTTCGCAAGCGTGGCGTAGGTGCTGTCGGCCGTCGCCTGCGTCAGAGCGCCGATGTTGGCGGGCGTGATGCCCAGGTTCGTCCGTGCGGCGGACGCGTCGGGCACGTCGGAGAGGTTGCCCTCCTTCGCCAGGTAGGCACCGTCAGCGCGCGTCACCTCCGCTGCGACCTTGCCGTCCGTGTACGCGGAAGCGGCGGAGGCCGTAGTCGCGCCCACGTCGGCAGCCGTCAGGTTGACGGCACCTGTGTGGCCGTTGACGCTCGCCACAGCTCCGCCAGAGCCCAGGGCGTGACCGGCAGGCCAGGCACCGGACGCCTTCGGGCCGTAGATCGTCCACGCCACGTAGTCGAGGAAGTAATCCCCGTTCGTGCCGTCGGCCGACGTCGGGGCGGCAGCGCCGCTCAGGATCGTCTTCCCCGCGGGACCCGCGACGAGGAGGTACTCTCCACCGCTCTGCGTGGCCGGTGCGATGTCCGCTAGGTCGATCGTCGCCGTCGCCTGCGGGAGGGCTATGTAGTAGGTGCGCGACGTGGCGCCGGTCAGCGTCTCCGTCACGGTGTAGGTGAAGTTGATCGGGCGTGCGCCGGCGTTGTCCGTCGCGATCAGGACCACGCTGAAGGCGCCGGTAGCGTCGAGCGTTGCCGTCACGGATCCCACGGCAGTGGTGTCGGAGCCAGGGAGGCGCAGGTAGTCAGGGGCGGAGAAACTCACCGTGCCGGCGTAGGGCGTTCCGTCAGGCTTGATGTATCGACCGGTTACGTTCACGGTGGCGACGCCAGACGGCATGACAGGTGTGGTCATTTGGGGTCCTTTGGGGCATACGAAAGCCCCCGGCGCATGCGGTGCAGCCGGGGGCTGGAGGTCAGGTGTCGGTGGGGGGCGGGTGGCGCTCCTCTGCGTCAGGCGCGCGCCTTCCCATGCGGGAAGAGGCCCGGAACAGGGTCCAGTGGGCTTGTCCGGGCGTCGAGCGCATCGAAGAGCCGCAGGAGTTCCGCTACCTCGTTTGCGTCCTTCGTGCGCAGCGCTTCATGGGCGCGCTTACTGACGAGCGCGCAGGCTATGGAGCACATGGGCTCCCGCTTGAGAGATCCGTCCCGGCGCTGCCTTAGCCGGCCGTCGAAGGCACAGCCCTTCCGGCGACACGGATAGCTGGACGTCAGGCCCACAGTTCCTCCAGGGCATAAGAAAGCCCCGGAGGTTGATTCCTCCGGGGCTGAAGTCGAGTCACGCTTTTAGCGCTCTGACCTGCGGTTTGTAACGCTTCGCTGTTGATCTTGAGTGTGGCGGCGCGGTCGTTTGTTGGGCACGATCCGCCTCGTCCGCTCCGCGGAAGGACGCCGCAGGGGCCGCCAGAGGGCGCCTGAGTGCCGTTCTGAGGCCTCCTAGGTCGACCCCTAACCGGTTGTCAGACCGCGCAGCCCAGCACCTGTACGGTCGGGATGCTGCCCCGGAGGGGGATACCGGGTGGTATCACCGCAGGTCAGGGCCTTGATCATCTAATGTCGGTCGACTCGACGGGCCGCAGGCGGCTGCCTCGCTCAGTCCAAGATCAGCGGCGTACGCTCGTCGCTCGTCCTGCCATCGTCGCCAAGCACGGATCACGAACAGTGAGTTCATGCCGTTGCGCTCGACGTCGGCTGACTCGTCCTCACTCAGCCACGTCCACACGACGCACGGTGTGCGTAGCTCCCGCGGGCAGGCCGGTACACCCGTGCCGGGTGCCTGTGCCGCTGCCCGTCGGGCGAGCATGGCTTGCGTGCGTGCACTCACGCGGCACCGCCGGGCAGCGCGTGCAGCTCACCCGTGCTGGTGTCCACCGCCTCCATCTGCCACCCCAACGTGCGCATGCCTGCGGGCGACAGGCCAAGTTGTTCGGCCAGGTGTCGCGCTTCCTGCGCCAGTCCAGCCGTCGCCCTGCCGGCGAGCGACTGGCACACGATCTGTACGTACATTGCGACGAGCGGCACGTAGGCGTCGTGCCACTGTGTCGCCTGCGGGCTAACCCACAGCTCATTCCACATCGACCGCTCTGCCTCACTCCACGCGCGCCCTGTCGGCATGTCGGGAATGGGCAGGTCACAGCCCGAGAGTGGGAGCACGACGAGACCGGCGCGAGGTTGCTTCCTGTCGTCCCTGTGCGTGCGGCTGTACGGCCGCGTGGGGTCCCTTCGTGGGCCCGGGGCAACCATGCCTTCTCCAATCGCCCCGCCCTGGGGCCGTGTTGACTGCTAATGTGTTGGTTGACGGGGGTCAAGGACGCATTGTGCTGCCCACGTTTTCTGAGGTCGTCAGCGCCTCCCCCATCGTTGTTGTCGCGTGCTACCTGATTGACCGACTCACGATCATCGTTCTCACTCGCGGCACCACGCCGTCACAGCGAGCGGCCATTGTCCGTGCGTGGCGGGGAGGTGAGAGGTAGCGGGGAGCGTCAGCGCTCCAGCGTGTATCCGCCGTGCTGGAACTTCTGTCCCTCCGGGTGCTTCGCGCGGTACCGCGCTTCGCCGGCGCCCATGCTGCCGTGTGCGGAGCCAACGTCGGAGCCGGATCCGGACGGAGGGCGGACGGTGCTGACGTTCAGCTCCGCTGCAAGCGTCCGTGCGTCGGCCGTCAGCTCCTCGTCAGTGGCGCCCTGAAGCCGGGCGCTCTGCTCCGGTGTCAGGCCGGCTGCCAGGCCAGCCTTCAGCCGGGCAAGCTCCAGTCGCGTCGACTCCAGCTCCACTCGGGTGGAGGCGAGTTCAGTCTCGAAGTCCATTGCCGTCATTCCTCTCAGTAGCGGGGCACGCGCGGCGTCGGGTCGCCGACCGTCGCGTTAGGGGTTGGCTTCGGTGGCGTGGGCGACGAGGCGTCGAGGTGCGGCGCCGTGCTGTGCTCGAAGGTCTTCGACGGCTCGTAGCCGCGCGCGGGCAGTTCGGCCGGTGTGATGTCCACGGCGTCGCCCCCAAAGGCGTCTGGTCGCGACGCTGCGATGTCCGCCTCAATCTCGTCGTCCGACCGTGGCACGTAGGCGCCTTCCTGCGACGCCGTCCAGCGCAGGAACTCCAGCGTCACGCGCCCCGTGATGATGGCGTCCCGTACGAACGCAGGAGCGTCGGCAGCGTTCAGTCCGCGCACATGGCCGGCAGCCGCGCGACGCCAGACGTGAACACGGGAGTCAGCGTTCCCCGCTCCGTGCCCCGGGGTCCGCGGTGCCAGCAAAGACCACTGCGCCTGGCGGATGTTCTCCAGATCCTGCGTCAGCTCACGGAGCCGCGTCCAGGCCGCTACGGCGTCGCCTCCCGCCTCGATGACGTCTTCCGCCGTGCGGGCTCCGCCGATGGCCTCAACGGCCGTCCTGGCGGCGCTCAGGACGTCGTCGAGGCGCTTGCCGAGATACGCAAGGGCCTTGCCGGCGTGGTCGCTCAGGGCGTCGTGGAGGAGCCATTCCGCCTTCGTGACGGCACGCTGCCTGGCCTGGCGCTCGACGAGTACGGCGTCAGCGTCGGCGTAGGTCTTCGCTGCCTTCGTTCCGACGTCCTTCGGCCAGGATCCGCCGGACAGGGAGCGTCTTCTCCGCGGCAGCGATCTCCGGTACCGACGCGCGTGCGGCGTCGAGTTCAACGTTCGTGGTCATACTTAGTCCTCTGTCTTCTCTGGAAATGAGTGAGGCCCCTGCCCACGCGGGGCAAGGGCCTCTCTGAAGTGAGCGGTGCGCTCCGCGTAGCGTTGCCGCATCCGTGCGCGCGTCGGCTCAGGGTCACGCGCGTAGGCTTCGCGTCGCTTAGCGCGATAGCACGTCAGGCAGTGGGGGCGTGTTCCGCCTCGTCCAAGGGGGTCACGGGGCCAGTAGTCGAGCGTGACGGGGAACGCTTCGCCACACGTGAGACAGGGCCGCGCGCCCGGACTCGGCACGTCAAGTGCGTGCATCGTCTCTCCGTCCGGTCGTCTTCGGTCTTTGTGTCGAATCGAGAGCATGGAAAATGGCTCCCGTCCGTGGAGTAGCGGCGCGGAGCAGCACGGCCAGAGGAGTAACCGGCGCTTCGACGCGCCCTTGAGAGGCACGGACGGGAGCCCTTCGGCGTGACGCCGCAGGAGGGAGACGCAGCGTCACGCGGTGCGTGGACCGTCAACGGTGAGAGGCACTCTGGGACCGGAGGTCACACGACGTAAGTGGGGAGGGAGAGGGGCAACCCCCTCCCCTCCCTTATGTACGTGCGCACAGGCGTCAGGCGGCGTCCTCGTCCGCCCGCACGGCGCGCATGCGCTCACGGTTCGCCGTTCGGCGTCGCTCCGTCGCGCACGCCGCCGAGCACAGCCGGCGCCACTTCCGACGCTGCGACGCGGGGCGGCGCTGCGTGAATTCCTTCCCGCACTCGATGCACGACCCAGCCCACTCCTTGAAATCCCCGACGACAGTCACTTGCCCACCGTCGACGACCCACGCCGGCCCCTCCGTCGCCTGCGCCTGGCTCTCCGCGAAGCGGCGGGCAATTTCCGGGTCTACCCGGACGGCCACCGGGGCGACGTAGGGCGGCTCGATGTCCATCGCGCGGCCCGTCGGCCGACGTCGCTGCGGGCGCTCCGGGTCGTCCTCGTCGTACATGCCGTCGTGCCAGTCCTCGAACATCCGCTCCCCGAACTCCTCGTCAGGCACGTCGTCGTACGGGTCGTGCCCGCTCAAGCCGCGCCACGGCGCGCGCCCACGACTCACGTAGGCCTCGTGCTCCGCCTCCAGCTCTAGCGCGAGATAGCGCAGCTCCTCCGCTTCGTCCGTCAGCCGCGCGCGGCGTCGGATCGGTGCTCCGTTGTCGTCGTACATACCCCTGCCCCTTGTCGTCAGGGGGCCGCGCCCTCCGCGCGTGCCCCCACACCTTCGTTATGGGGCGGCACACCGACGATGTGACGCCCTACTAGAGTTGTGGGGGAATTCATGGCGGATGTTCGGGTGCAAGTTGACGTCGAGCCGGACGGCACAGGACAATGATCACTTAGCGTGATTATCGATGGGTGCGGGCTCCTGACGCTGAAACAAGTGGCTTACCTGCGAGAAGCCCTGTACGGTCCTCTGCCGGTTTCCTGGCTCCCCGCGTACCCCGGAGGCGAGATAGGCGCCCAGATGGGCGCTCAGGGCTCTTCTCGGGCGCCCTCCATCTCACACCCTCCCCGTCAGCCGCCGTCCGCCTCCGTCAGATGGGCGCTCGACGTCCTCCCGGACAGACTTAGTGCCAAAGTGTCAAACTAACCCCCTTCTCAGCTTTCCTCTAACACGCGTTAAGGAGAGTTAGAAGTAGGGGCCTAATTTGACACTCTGGCCATAGTTGCAGCTCAGAGGCTCGCGGAGGAAGGTCAAACTCGACGAGGGCCGGAGCGGAAGGAGCGCGGAGTAACGAGCCTCGTAGGCTGTTACTCCTTACATGTCACGGAATAGAGCACTCCGATTCCCTCGCGCCATCTTCAGACAGCACGGAGGGCCCGCACCGGTCGATGCCGGCGGGGCCCTTTCCGTTACGTTGCGTTACTTGTTCCTGGCTTCCTCGGCCTCGATCTTCCGACGGAGATAGTCCGTGTTCCACCCGAGATCCGACGGGTCGTCGTCGAGCGCTCCATGGATGGTCACCCGCGCCCACAGTGCACGGTCCGCGATGCGACGGTTGTAGACGTCGCCATCCGGCACCGTGAGCGCCTCACAGACAGCTTCGAGGAGGGCGCGGAGGTCGCGCGCCTCGTCGCTCACTTGCCTGCCTCCAGGGCGACGAGGAAGCGGCTCGTCGACGTCGCACGGCGCAGCCCATCCCGGCAACCGGCGTGAAGCGGCACCCATGTGTCACCGCTCTCGACGATCTCCATCTCCTCCGTGTCGCTCCACTCGAAGCACCACGCGCAGGCGGACTCTCCGCGGCACTCCGCGCACCACACAGTCCCGTTCTCGTCGACGTCAGGGCGGGTGAAGTGGTGGACGAGGCCACAATCGCAGGTAACAGCCTCGTCGGCCGCGAGCGGCTCGTGGACGTCGATGCCGGCGGCGAGCGCTTCACCGACGAGCACGAGCGTCGACGCGTCGCGGAGCGACGTCACGTCGCCCGTGAGGTAAACCGCCGCAAAGTCGGTGACGCGGTAGTCGGCGTGTGAGGCGAAGGTGGCCGGCGCGCCAAGCTCATACGAGATGTTCCACGCCACGTGGCGGAGGTGCTCGACGTCGGAGGGGGTGGCGATGGGGCCGAGGACGAGAGCGCGAGCGGGGGAGGCGTGCATACTGGTGTCCCTTTCACAGGAGCGTCAACCCCGTCTTCGTCTGCCAGGACCGGCGGGGTTTTCGCTTGCGGGCGATGACTCAAACGTAAGGGGTCCCCTTGCACATGTCAACCCACCCCTTACACTGAGGCCATGACGACACCACCGGACCCGTTCGCCAACCTCGGCCGCCTGGCGGAGGAGAGCGACGCCACCCAACGCGCCAAAGGTGCCAGCACTGCACTCCAGGCCATTCCTGAGCTTCAACGATGGCTCCGTGAGATCCGCCAGGGTGCCGTGCAGGAGCTGCGCTCAGCCGGCATGAGCCACGCGCAGGTAGCCGCAGAGCTTGGAATTAGCAGAGCGCGTGCGCAGCAGATTGCCGAGGGACGAGCCACAGGCAAGCGCGCGGAGTAGCGAGGAGCCCCCGCCAGTGTCCCGGCGGGGGCTCCGTCGTGATCGGCTACAGCGACGCTTGATGGCGCGCTTCCTCCAGAGCGTCCGCCTCAGGGTCGGGGCGCGCAATCTCGAAGGTGAGACGCTCCTCGATGGGACGTCGCCACCCTGTGGGTGGCCATACGGTGACGCGTACGGATAGGGCGAGCATCATCTGTCGACGTTCCTCGTCGTTCGCCTCCCGGAAGGCGTCGCCCCACGTCGTGTCTAGCTCCACCTCCTGCACCTTCGGCGGCTCCACGGGGATGCTCCGGAGTTCCGTCAGCCTGGCGTCAATGCCGTTCATCTGACGGACGACGACGTCAGCAGCGGCGCCGCGAAGCTGCGCGAGCCGGTTGCCTAGCTCTTCGAGGTTGGACTCAAGCTCGGCAATCTCCGGCCGATGGTCCACGCCAGGCGTGCGGACAATCTGGGTCTGACGCATGAACCCGAAACGGCGCACGAACTCAGAGTGAACCCACTCCGTTGTGGTCGCTCGCGTCACCGTGGGTTTCGGTATTCCCCTGTCGTGGCGGGCGCTGTTGCACCGGAAGATACCGGCCCGCGTGCCGTCGTGCTCCGTGCGGTAGGCGGTGTGCAGGTTGCTCCCACACTCGTGGCACACGAGGATGCCGAGCAGCTCGTGTGCATCGCGCCGGCGCGGGGCCTGCAGCGCCTCCACTGCCCGGCTCTTCAACGCCTCTTGCAGCTCTCGCCACGTCTCATCGCTGATCAGGGCTACACCCTGCAGCACAGGGCTGCCGTCGGCGTTGCGTACCGTCGAGCCCTCCCGGGTGACGAGGTGCCCGCGATTCAGGGCGGACATGAGCATTGACCTGACGGTCGTCGCCATCCACACGTTGCCCGGGTCCTCGTCACGCCCTGCGAGCCGCGCCCGGTGGTTCGTCGGCGTCACGGCACCTGACGAGTTCAGCCAATCCGTGATCTCGTTGAACGACTGCCCGGCAATAGCACGCGCAATGGCGGCGCGACGGATGTCGGCCGTCTCCTTGTGCTCCCCCAGCCACCACCCCTCGTTGCCATCGGGGAACGTCTTGCGCTCAGGCTGGAATCCGTATGGCACCGGGCCGCCAGCCCAACGGCCTAGCGATTGGAGACGGGCCGCAGCACCCTGATTCCGCTCGACGATTGTCTGTCCTTCGAGCTGTGCCGCGAAGGCGAGAATGAGCATGATCAGCTCTGACATCGCTGAGCCGAAGTCGAGCTCTAGCATGTCGCCCCCGGGGCCGGAGGCGAATACCAATCTCTTCCCGTGTTTCTTAGCGAACCTGCCTAGATTCGCCATGTCGGCCATAGACCGTACGGCACGGTCCATGCGTTGCCAGACCATGACGTCCCACTCGTCTGGTCGTTCTAGCCAATGAAGGAGTTCTTCCCGTTCCCATGGGGACGTCTTCAGTGCGGATACGTCGATGTCCTTCGCCCATCCGACGAGGACACCCCCGATCCGGTGGGCGGCAAGAGTGATCATCTCATCTTGCACCTCTGGCGAGGTGGTTGAGTCGTGGTACCGGCTGAGCCGGATAGCCCCCACGACGCGCGGCG
The DNA here is from genome assembly GCF_040680215.1 of Streptomyces sp. NPDC052107. Lineage (NCBI taxonomy): Bacteria > Bacillati > Actinomycetota > Actinomycetes > Kitasatosporales > Streptomycetaceae > Streptomyces > Streptomyces sp. NPDC052107. Next base: position 50,324 of record NZ_JBFAWG010000035.1, on the reverse strand, counting down.
CTTGCCGGGGCAGTAGCCCCGTACGCCCGGTCAGTTGCGTCATGGAATGCGATGTTACTCCGAACGGTTCGCGCTGGCGGGCATCAACGCGCACATCGGGCACGACCTGGCGCTCGCCGTGGTGGACGCCTGCCGAACGCTCGGCTGCGAACCGCCCGAGCTGGAGGACGAGTTCGACCGCGTGGGCGAGCTCCTCGTCGCGCTGGAGGAGCGCATCCGCGAGGATCTGATGCCGGGCCCCGATCTGCTGCAGATCGCCGACCCGCTCACCCATCTGCTGGGCTCCTGGAGCCTGGAGCGGGCCCGCGACGCGGCCTGGGTGGCGGCACGGACCCTGTGGACGCTGCGTCGCTGCGCCGACATGGCCGAGGAGTTCGCCGAACGGCTGGACACGGCGGTGGGTTTCGCGGGGCGGATGCTGCTGACGCCGCTCGCCGAATGAACCCTGGCCGGATTCCGCCCCTGCGCGCGCCGCCTTCGGAACACCCCGGTGATCGCCATACGTTTGCCTGCGAGTATCCGTTCCGATCACAGAGGAGCAGCGGTATGGCGACCCGCCTCGGCCTGAGTCTTCCCCAGATGCGGCAGTACTCCATCGGCACGGACGTGCCCACGGTGGCACGCGCCGCCGAACGGATCGGCTACGACAGCCTGTGGGTCTTCGAGCGCGCTCTGTTCCCGGAGCCCGCGACCCAGGGTCTGTACGGCGTCGAGGGCCTGCCCTGGCCCGACCAGTACCGGAACGTGGCGGACCCGCTGGTCACCCTCGCCCTGGCCGCAGCGGCCACCGAGCGGGCGGAGCTGGGCTCCAGCGTCCTGGTGGCGCCGCTCCACGTGCCGTTCCAGCTCGCCAAGGCCCTGGCCTCGCTGGACGCGGCGAGCGGGGGCCGGGTCATCGCCGGCCTCGGCACCGGCTGGTCCCTGGACGAGTACGCGGCCTCGGCCGTACGGCCGTTCGAGGAGCGGGGCGCGGCCCTGGACGAGATCATCGCGGTGTGCCGGGCGGTGTGGGGTCCGGATCCGGTCGTGTACGAAGGTGAGTTGACCAGGATCGCCTCCGCCGTGGTCGGACCCAAGCCCGCCCGGCCGATCCCGATTCTGCTCGCCGCGGGCAACCGGCGGGCGTGGCGGCGGCTGGTGGACCACGCCGACGGATGGCTGCCGGTGGGCATGGGCGCCGACCAGGTGGCCGCGCAGTGGCGCCAACTGCGGGAGCTGGCCGAGGAGCGGGGACGCACCCAGCCGATCCGGACGGTCCTGCGGGCGAACACCGCCCGCCTGCCCAAGGCGTACGAGGGCGCGGACCGCCGAGCCTTCCAGGGCAGCGTGGACCAGATCGTCGAGGACCTGGTGGAGCACGCGCGGATCGGCCTGGACGAGATCCTCGTCGACCTCCAGGACACCGCGCGGGACGCGCAGGAACTGACGGACGTCGCCGCGGAGGTGTTTGAAAAGGCGCGGGCGGCCGGAGTCTGAGGCCGGCCGCCCGCGCCTTTGTCCTTGCTCGCTCTTCTGGTCAGTCCTCGGGCAGCTCCACAGGGGCGATCTCGTCGTACACGTCACCCGGGCCGGGGTTGGCCGGGTCGGTCTCGCCACCGAAGTGGTGCATGACGCCCCAGACCGCGTTCAGCGCGGTCTGGATCGCGCCCTCGGCCCAGCCGGCCGTCCAGGAGATGTCGTCGCCGGCGAGGAAGACGCCCCGCTTGTCCTCGGGCAGCCGGTCCTGCATGAAGTGGGTGAACAGGCGCCGCTGGTAGCGGTAGTGGCCGGGCAGGTTCGCCTTGAACGCGCCCATGAAGTAGGGCTCGTTCTCCCAGGAGACCGTCACCGGGTTGCCGATGATGTGCTTCCTGATGTCGACCTTCGGGTAGATCTCGCCCAGCGACTTCAGCATGACCTCCATCCGCTCGTTCGCGGACAGCGGCAGCCACTTCAGGCTGTCGTCGCACCAGGTGTACGACAGGCAGATCACGGCGGGCTTGTCCGGGCCGTCGTCCAGCAGGTAGGTGCCGCGGGTCATGCGGTCGGTGAGCGTCATCGACATGACGTCCCGGCCGGTCGGATTTCCCCTGTCGTCGACGGCCTTGTCCAGCCAGAACGGCCGGTCCACGGGCACGAAAAGCTTGCTGGACTCCATGTAGTGGGTGCGCTCGATCGCCGTCCAGTGGTCGATCGGAAAGAGCGAGTCGTCACAGGCGATCTTGGACAGCAGCATCCAGGACTGGGCGGTGAAGATCGCCGCCTGGTAGGTGCGGATGTCGCCGTTCGCGTCCGTCACGGTGATCTGGTTGCCCGCGGTGCGGTGCAGCCGGGTCACGGCCGGGCGCGGCTCGCCGTCCACGTGCAGGGACTTCAGCGAGGTGCCGTACGGCCAGTGGACGATCTTCTCCGGCTCGCGCTCCCACAGGCGCAGCGGCAGCTGCTGGGAGCCGCCGACGATACCGCGGTGGTGGTCGTCGGCCTCGGTGTAGACGACACGCAGGATCTCCAGGATGGAGTTCGGGAAGTCGGTGTCCCAGCCGCCGGTGCCGAAGCCGACCTGGCCGAAGATCTCGCGGTGCCGGAAGGACTTGAAGGCCTCGGAGTCACAGAGGAAGCCGTAGAAGGTCTGGTTGTCCAGCTTCTCGACCAGCTTGGCCCAGATCTCGCGGATGCGCGGGACGTCCCGCTCGCGCATGGCGCGGTTCATGTCGGAGAAGTCGGCGCCCTCGTCCAGGCACTTGTTCCAGGCGTCGGCGACGTCCCGGTACACCTGGGGCAGGTCGTCGATGGTCTCGGCGTAGTGCGACTCGCCCTTGAGGTCCACGACGGTCGAGGGGGTGGCCTCGGCCAGCGGGTTCGGGAAGGGCCTGGTCTGCAGGCCCACCATGTCGATGTAGTGCTGGAGGGCGGTGGAGGACGGCGGGAAGCGCATCGCGCCCATCTCGGCCGTCAGGGACTCGTCGCAGCCCTCGAAGCCGACCGTGCGCAGCCGGCCGCCGATCTGGTCGGCCTCGTAGACGACGGGCTTGAGGCCCATCTTCATCAGCTCGTAGGCGGCCACGATGCCGGACAGGCCACCGCCGATGATCGCGACCTCGGTGCCGTGCTCGGTCGCGGGTATCTGACCGAGGCCCGCCGGGTGGGCGAGGAAGTCGTCGTAGGCGTAGGGGAAGTCCGGGCCGAACATGGTGATCGGCGGCTGTTGCCCGTCGGTGTGCTCGACGGCGTTGGGCACCGTGGACGTCATGGGGTACGGACTCCTTGCGCGTGGTGAAACAGGGGGGAGGCTTTTTGGCGGCGGCTCAGCCGAGCGACCCGTACAGACCGGGGCGGCGGTCCTGCAGGTACGGGTTGGCCTCGCGGGAGGCGGCCAGGAAGGCGGGGTCGGCGTCGGCGACCACCAGTTGCTCGGCGCGCCCGGCGCGGGTGCGGGCGACACCGTCGGGACCGGCGAGGACGGAGAGGCCGACGAACTCGAACTCCCCCTCCTGGCCGACCCGGTTGACGTACGCGACGTACATCTGGTTCTCCCAGGCGCGCACCGGCACCAGGGACTCGGCGACGAACTGGAAGGGGTGCATCTGCGCGGTCGGGACGACGAGGAGGTCGGTGCCGGCCAGGGCGTGGGCGCGGACGTTCTCCGGGAACTCGACGTCGTAGCAGATCATCAGGCCGACGGTGAGGCCGTTCAGCTCGGCCTGGACGACCGGCTGCTCGCCCGGCGTGAAGTGGTCGCGCTCGAAGCAGCCGAAGAGGTGGGTCTTGCGGTAGTTCGCGAGCCGGGTGCCGTCGGCGGAGATCAGCTGGGCGGAGTTGTGGACGGTCTCGCCGTCGCGCTCCGGGTAGCCGTAGACGATCGCCACGCCGTGCCGATGGGCCAGCTCGGCGATCGCGTCCGCGCTGTCGCCGTCGGCGGGCTCGGCGAGGCGGGCGATGTCGTCGCCGATCGCGTACCCGGTCAGGAACATCTCCGGTGCGGCGAGCAGCGCGGCGCCCGCGGCGGCGGCACGGCCCGCGGCCTCGTCGAGGACCTTGAGGTTCTCGGCGATCGAGCCGGGGCGGCCGGAGCTCTGGAGCAGGGCGGTGCGCATGCGGGTCCTCACCGGAAAGTGGCTTCGGGGGCGGCCCTCGACGTTTTTGGGGGCCACGAAGAAGGTACGGTCGGCGCGCTCGGCCGGACAAGAAGGAGCCGTTGCGCGTCCGTGCGCGGTTCATTGCGTCGAGTGCGGGACGGGCGGCGATTCGTTGCGCGCCCCCGGGTCCGGTTCCTGTCCTCCGCGAGGCGCAGGTCACGGCCGGGGTGCCCCGCCGGACGGGGGAGGCGGTGTCCCGCCCGCGGAGCGATGTGCGGGCGGGCGGCTGCCGGGACAGTGGTGATCGCTCAGTTCGCGCCCCTGGCCTGTGGAGAGGACCGTCATGAAGTCCGTCGTGAAGTGCGACATGAACGTCGTCATGAAGCGCCGTACGAAGATCGCCGCCGTGACGCTCGGCGCCGCCCTGCTGCTCACCGCCGGTACGGCCGGCGCGGCGCTGGCCTCGGGCGGCGGGGTGCACCACCCCGTGCGCGAGGCCGCGTCACTGACCGGTACGGCCAAGCTGTACCGGTCGGCCGGGGACGACATCACCTTCACCTTCGACGCGCATCTGGCGGCGAAGGACACCAGGAACCCGCGCAAGGCCACCGGCACCTTCGCGTTCAGCCACTACCTGCACGGTCGGGGGGCCTGGGCCGGGGCGAGGGTCGACTGCCTGGTCACCGGTGGCGAGGTCGCCGTCGTCTCCGGGGTGATCACGGCATCCGACCTGCCGGGGGCGAAGGGCAGGCGGGTCGGTGTCACGGTCCACGACCTCGGCCGGCACGACCGGCTGGGCTACAGCTGGGCCGGGGTGGGCAGTCCCACGGACACCGGGGACCTGCCGCCGTGCGTGTCCTCCGCGCCCTTCGAGAAGGTGAAGAAGGGCACGGGTGACTTCACGGTCGTGCCCTGGCAGCCGAGGCTCTAGGTCCGGCTACTTGCCGGTGCCGACCGGGTCGACGGTGACGGCGGGGCCGCTGCCGTCTGAGACCGGCACGTTGATGCTGACGGTCAGCGTGCGGGAGTGCGTCTCGTTCGGTGGGGTCACGACGAGGCTGGTGAAGGTCTCGCCGCTGCCGCCGGAGTTGTTCGGCGGGTAGTGCAGGGTGAAGCGGGTCTCCTCGCCGGGCTTGACGCTGACGGCGACCGGGGCGACCGTGCTTCGCTTGGCGCTGACGGTGCCGTCCTTGCTCTTGAGGTCGGCGCCGGGGAAGCCCTTGAGGCTGCAGGTCGCGGAGCCGGTGTTCTTCAGGTTGACGATGAGGGTGCCCTCGCCCATGCCGCCGGAGGTGCTGAACGCGAGCTGGGACGTGGTGCAGGTGGACGTCATGGCACTGCCCGTGCGGGACGCGGTGGGGGCGCCCTTGCCGCCGGACGCGCCGCTGCCGTCGGAGGCCTGGGAGCCGGAGCTCTGGGAACCGGAGCCCTGGGACGCGGAGCTCTGCGAGCTCGGCGAGGAGGAGTCGCTCGCGTCGGACGAGCCCTTGTCACCGCCCTGGCAGGCGGTGAGCGACAGGCCTGCGACGGCGGCGACGGCGAGCAGCGAGAGCTTCTGGACGCGCATGGTTCCCCTTCAGCGGTACGGGTTCGGCGGTGCGGGTGACGTGCTGCCCCATGAGACAGCGACCGCGGTGGGCGCGTTCCGATCGACACCGCTCTCGTACGCGGCTGTGACAAACGGCTAGATCTCCCGTAGCCGTCGCACGATCTCCCGCAGCAGCCCCGGGTCGGTGGCCGGGCCGCCGGCCGGGTGGCGACGGGGCTCGTCGATGCGGATCAGGCCCGCCTCGGCCAGGTCGCCGAGCAGGACCCGCAGGACGGTCAGGGGCAGGTCGGCGTCCGCGGCCAGCTCCACCACGGGCCGCGGGCCGCGCCGGATCAGGTCGAGCAGGGCGGCCCGGGCATGGTCGACGTCCGGTCCCGGAGCGTCGGCGTCCAGCGCGGTGACCCGGGACATCAGGTCGATGGCGTGGGCGCTCGCGGGCCGGGTGCGGCCACGGGTCACGGTGTAGGGGCGCACCATCGACCCGGTCTCGTCCTCGTACCAGTGCTCGTCGCTCACCGCGGGATCATTCGGCGGTGCGGGCGGCCGCGTCCAGGTGGCGCCCGAGGCGGCGGACGAGCAGGGCCATCTCGTGGGCGAGCTGGCCGACGTCGGTGCCGGCCTCGCTGAGGACGGCGAGCCGGCTGCCGTGCCCGGCCGGGGTGATGAAGAGATAGGCGTCCTCCAGCATCACCATGGTCTGCCGCACCTCGCCCGCGGCGAACCGCTCCCCCGCGGAGCGGGCCAGGCCGTGGAAGCCGGAGCAGACGGCGGCCAGATGCTCGATGTCCCGCCGGCGCATCCCGTCCGAACTGCTGAGCGGGAGACCGTCGGCGGTCAGCAACACGGCCTGCCGGACGTGCCCGGTGCGCGCCACGAGGTCGTCCAGCAGCCAGCCCAGGTCCGTGCCGGGCGCCCCGGCGGGCGGGTCCTGCGGCTCCGGGGTCTGGTCGTCACCGTTCATGATCGGTGTCGGTCCCTTCGTCGGCGTGGCTGGTCAGGGGGTCGGGGGCGGCGTCAGTGAGCGCGTCGTGGGCGTGGGCGGGTGCGGGTGCCGGTACCTGGTCAGGTGCGAGTGCGGGTGTGTGGTCGGGTGCGGGTGCGTGGGGGCCGGTCGCGCCGTTCCTCGCGCCCCTTGGAAGCCGGCGTTCCGTCGGCTTCGTGGTACCGGAGCTCCGGGCGGTCGCGTCGGTCGGCGCTTGTCCGGTCGCCGGCAGGCCCTTGCGGCCGCGGTCGAGGCCGCGCTGGAAGGCGCCGAAGATCGCGCGCATCTCCTCGGCGTCGGCCTCCCGGCCGGGTGCCGTGTCCGGCGGGGGCGGGTCTTCTCGCAGCTCCCGGGCGAGCGAGGCCTGGCGGACCCGGGTCGGGAGGGTGGGGGCCTCCGGGTCGGGAGCCGAGGTGTGTGCCGGTTCCGGCCCGGCAGGCGGCTCGGGGGCGACAGCACTCCCCGGGTCGCCGGAAGGCCGGGTTCCGGGCCGCCTCCGCGTGGGCAGCACTCCCGCACCGGGAACGGAACCGGCCCGCTCTCCCGACGGTGAGTCGGCCACATCCGCGGGCACCTCGGACCACCCGACGGACGGCACCTCCGCCACCCCCGCGGACGCCTCGGACCGGCCTCCCGGCGGCGAGTCCCCCGCATCCGGAGCGACTGCGGGCCGGCCCCTCGACGGCAGCTCCCGGACGGTTGCGAGGCCGTCGGCGCGCCCGTGCGCGGGCAGCGTCCGGCCTTCCGGGGTGCCTGCCCCAGGCCGCGCGTATCCGGGCCGAGCGTCCTCTGCCCCTACGGTCTGCCGTACGCCACTTCGCCCCGCCCGTTCCCCCGTCCCCGCCGCAGCGGGCTCGACGGAGCCGGCGGACTCCACCTCCGCCAGCACCCCCTCCGGCAACAGCACCACCGCCGTCGTGCCGCCGTACGGCGAGTCTCCGAGGCTCACCTCGATGCTGTGGCGGGCGGCGAGGCGGCCGACGACGTAGAGGCCGAGGCGCTCGTGGCGGGTGGGGTCGAAGGCGTCGGGGTCGGTGAGGGTGGCGTGGGCCTGGGCGCGGGCGTCAACGTCGAGACCGAGGCCCCGGTCGTCGATCTCCAGCACGAACCCGCTGCCGACCCGCCCGGTGCGCAGCGTGACCTGGGTGTGCGGGGGCGAGAAGACCGTGGCGTTCTCCAGGAGTTCGGCGATGAGATGGACGACGTCGGCGACCGCGTCCGCCGCCACGCCCACCTCCGGCATCGGCGGCACCACCACGCGCGCGTAGTCCTCGATCTCACCGACGGCCGAGGCGACGACGTCCGCGATCGGCACGGGCCGGCGCCAGCGGCGGCCGGGCGCGGCGCCGGAGAGGATGATCAGGCTCTCCGCGTGCCGGCGCATGCGCGTGGTCAGGTGGTCGATGCGGAACAGCTCGCGCAGGACGTCGGGGTCCTCGGTGCGCCGTTCCAGGGTGTCGACGAGCTTCAGCTGGCGGTGCACCAGCGCCTGGTTGCGGCGTGCGATGTTGAGCAGCACCGCGAACAGGCCCCGGCGCAGCCCGGCCTGCTTGACGGCGGCCTCGACGGCGGCGAGCCGCGCGCTGTTGAAGGACCGGCCGACCTGCCCGATCTCGTCGTCGCGCACCTCGTCGGCGGCCAGCGGCGGCGCCTCCGTCACCGCATCGACCTCCTCGCCGGCGCTCAACCTCCGCATGACGTCGGGCAGTTGCCGCTGAGTCAGGACGTCGGACGCGTCCCGCAGGGTCTCCAGGCGCCGCGAGATGCGCCGGGCACCGCGCACCGCGAACCACAGCGACAGCGCCACGGCGGCGAGCCCCACCACGCCGACGACGGCCGACTTGGTCAGCTCCCGGTAGGCGAAGGCCCGCCCGCGTGCCGCGGAGTTCTCGGCGGACCGGGTGCACAGCTGCATGTACCGCTTCACGGCCCGGTCGGTGGTGGATCGCCAGGTGTCCGCCGCGACGGCCTCCCCGGCGCCCGCGGCACCGGCCCTCAGCAGCGCGTCCTCGCCGCGCACCAGCGAGCCGTACAGGTCACCGCGCTGGAAGTCCTCGAACAACGCACGCGAGTCGCCGGGCAGGTCCGGCACGTACGTCCGCTGGAACACCCGCCGGTCCTCGATGGTCGCGGTCAGCGTGTCGTACTGGCGGTCGGTCAGTGTGCCGGCCGCCCGCGCCCCGGCGACCAGCGCGTCCTCCCGCGAGACGAACTCCCGTACCCGCACCAGCTCGCTGACGACCTGCGCCTCGCGGGCGAGCTGTCCGGCCTGGAGGGCGGTGAGCGTGGACTGCACGTCGAAGCCGGGCTCGACCAGCGCGCTGTACTCCTGCACGGCCCGGTCCCAGGTGATGTGCCGGGACAGCACGCGCGAGCGCAGCCCGTCCAGCTTCCCGGTCGCCGCGTCCATGGTGTCCAGCGCCTGCCGCTGCCGGGCCGTGAGCCGGTCGCGGTCGCCGCCCCGGATCGCCTGCCGCATGGCGTCCACGGCCCGGTCGGTACGGCGCTGCTGTTCGAGCAGCCGACCGGCCGTGGCCGTGTCGAGGGGGGCGCCCAGGTAGGCGGCGGACATCCGGCGCTCGATCTGGATCTGCCCGATCGCGGTGTCCACGGGGGTGCCGAAGTCCTCGTACACCCCCTGGAGCCGGATCAGCCCGCGCAGTTCCGCGGTGACGGACACCATGGCGAAGCTCCACAGCGCCATCAGCGCGACGGCCGGGGCGAGCGCGAGCGCCACGATCCGCGCACGGACGGTGGTGGGACGGCCGAGGGGCCAGCGCATGGAGTACCTGCCGGGGTTACCAGTCAGTAGAAAGTGCGGGCACAACCTACGGGACGGTCACCCCGGACCGCAATGGTGACCTGCGGTAACCCCCGGTCACGTCCTGGTCAACGCGAATGTGGTGACGACCGCCGCGTGGTCGGAGGGCCAGTCGTTGTCCGCGACGTCCGGCCAGGGCCGAGGGCTGCCGGTGACGAGGGTCCGCGCGTCCCGGACGGTCAGACCCCGGTGCAGGACGTAGTCGATCCGGTCCTGCGGTTCGGGCCGTCCGCTGCCGTCCTCGTGCACCGGGTGGATCGGCGACCAGGTGTGGCCGGGCTCGGCCGCCGGGTCCGGGTGGGCGTCGCGGTAGGAGTCGGCGAAGGCCGCGTCCTCGGCGGCCTTGGTCACCGGCCAGGCCACGTCCGGCCAGTCCAGGTGCGAGGGGCAGTTGAAGTCGCCGACCAGGACGACCGGGACGCCCTCGGCCGAGGACTCGGCGATACGCGCCAGCGCGTCCCGCATCTGGGCCAGCCGCAGCTCCTCGTGGGCGATCAGCTCCTGCGCCGGCAACCCGTCGAAGGCGGCCTCGTAGGGGCCGTACGGCGTGTAGTGCAGATGGGCGGTCCACACGTCCACCTCGTGGCCGGGCGCCACCGCGATCCGGACGCCCGCGGCGCCGTAGAAGCCCACGTCCGGGTCGCCGAAGCGCGCGGTGATCGGGTGGCGGCTGATGACGCCGAGGTTCTCGCCGGCCCGGTGGTGGTGCCAGCCGAGCGCCTCGGCCAGTTCCTGGGCCGCGGTGCCGCCCGTCTCCTGGAGTCCGACGACGTCGGCGCCGCTCTCCAGGATGACCTTGAGCTGTTTGGCGCGGTGGTCGTCTACCTCGCTGCCGCCCAGCCACAGGTTCCAGCTCATCACCCGCAGCTCGGGCGTCACCATGCGCCGCAGTTCCTCGAGCGTGACCCCGGTGAGGCTGTCCCGTACGGTCCGGCCGGGCGCGGTGCCGATCGGCGCGAGGGACGGTACGGCGAGGACGGCGCAGCCGGCGGCCTCGGCGGAGGCGACGCCGGTCTCGGTGTCCTCCACGGCCACACAGGCGGCGGGGTCGACGCCGAGGGCCCGGCAGGCGGCCCGGTAGGGGTCGGGGGCCGGCTTGGTGCGGGTGGTGTCGTCGGCGGTGACGGAGGCCGCGAACCGGTCGGCGCCGAGGGCGTCGAGGACGACGTCGGCGACCGCGCGCGGGGACGCGGTGACCAGGGCGGCCGGGACGCCTGCGGCGGCCAGCGCGTCCAGCAGGTCCAGCGCGCCGGGCCGGGGGACGATCCCGGTGCGGACGCGGGCGGCGAACTCGTGGTGCAGCTCGGCCGCGAGGTCCGCCTCCGGCCGGCCCGTCGCCGTACCGAGCCAGGCGGCGGTGTGCTCGACCGGGCGGCCGAGCACGTCGGGCTGGTCGGCCTCGGTCAGCGGGCGGCCGGCGACCTGCTCGACCGCCTCCCACCACAGCCGCTCGGTGTCGACGAGCGTGCCGTCCATGTCGAACAGGACGGCCTGCAGCGGGCGTTGACGGGTGTGGGGGGTCACGTTCGGGAAATTCCTCACTTCTGGATACGTTCGGCCACGAGCACCGCTCGCTCGGGCAGCGACACGCCGACGCCGGTTCCGGCGCCGAGCCCGGTGGCCTCGTGGGCGGGCAGGTCGGCCTTGACCTCGGTGCCGTCGGCGAGCCGTACGGTGACCCGGACGACCGCGCCGAGGAAGGCGGTGGCGACGATCCGGGCGGTGCCCTGCTCGTCGGCGCCCACCCGGACGGCCTCCGGCCGCACCAGCACGTCCACCGGGCCGGCCGGCACCTCGCCGTCGGCGGGCAGCCGCTGCCCGAGCACCTCGACCGTGCCGTCCCTCAGCTCGCCCGGGATCCGGCTCATGGTGCCGACGAACTCGGCGACGAAGGCCGTGGCGGGGCGGCCGTACAACTCGGCCGGTTCGGCGCACTGTTCGAGGCGTCCGGCGCGCATCACGGCGACCCGGTCGGCGACCGACAGGGCCTCTTCCTGATCATGCGTGACGAACAGGGTGGTGATGCCGAGCTCCTGCTGGAGCCGGCGGATCTCCTCGCGCAGGGTGAGCCGCACCTTGGCGTCCAGCGCGGACAGCGGCTCGTCGAGCAGCAGCACGCGCGGGCGCAGGGCGAGGGCGCGGGCCAGCGCGATGCGCTGCTGCTGGCCGCCGGAGAGCTGGTGCGGATAGCGCTCGCCCTTGTCGGCGAGGCCGACCAGCTCCAGCAACTCGGTGGCCCGGGCACGCCGTTCGGCCGTTCGGACGCCGCGCATGCGCAGGCCGAAGGCGACGTTGTCGACGGCGTTCAGGTGCGGGAAGAGGCTGTACGACTGGAAGACCATGCCGGCGTCGCGGCGGTGGGCCGGGACGTGCGTGATGTCCTCGCCGTCCACCAGGACGGCACCGGAGTCGGGGTGTTCGAACCCGGCGAGCATGCGCAGCGCGGTGGTCTTGCCGCAGCCGGACGGGCCGAGCAGGGCCAGGAACTCCCCCGGGCGGACGGTCAGGTCGAGCCCGTCGAGAGCGACGGTTGCCCCGAACTCCCGGCGCAGCGACCGGAATTCGACGGTGGCGGCCTTTTCTGCGACGGCCTTCTCAAGCGTGGTGGCGGTCATGGTGTGTGTCATCCCCGGGAGTTGGCGGTTCGGTTGCGTCCGCCGCCGGCACCGGCGAGCGCGAGGAGCAGGGCCCAGGTGACGAGCAGGCTGAGCACGGACACGGCGACGGACATCTGGGCCTGCTCGCCGCCGACGTTGTAGATCCACACGGCGAAGGGCGCGTATCCCAGCAGATGGGAGACCGTGAACTCGCCGAGGACCAGGGCCAGCGTGAGGAAGGACGCGTTCAGCAGGGCCCCGCGCAGGTTGGGCAGCACGGCCCGGACGAGCGCCTTGGGCCAGGAGGCGCCGCAGCTGCGGGCCGCCTCGACCAGGGTCCGTACGTCCATGGCGCGCAGGCCGGCGTCCAGGGCCCGGTAGACGAACGGCAGGGCCATCACGACGTAGGCGAGGACCAGCACGACGGGGAACTGGTCGTTCTGGATCACCACGAACGTCTCGAACAGCGGGGTGCGGGACAAATGCTCCGGGCCCCACTTGAGGACGGTGGCGATGCCGGCGACGAACGCGATGGGCGGCACCACCAGCGGCAGCGAGCACACCACCTCCACCACCGGCCGCAGCCGGGGCGAGCCGAGCCGGAGCGCGACCACGGCGGGCACCATCAGCAGCAGCACGACGGCGATGGTGGCGACGGCCAGCTCCAACGAGAGCAGCAGGCTGGAGAGGAAGCCGTCGGCGGAGAGGATCTTGGTGTAGGCGTCGAAGGTGAGGCCCTGGCCGGGTACGTCGACCGTGAAGATCACGGAGGCGGCGAGCGGCACCAGGAAGTACAGGGCGGCGAGGCCGAGGACGACCCACCGCCACAGGGTCAGGCGTCGAGCCATCGGGCACTCCGTCGCTGAAGGGGCAGGTACACGGCCATCACCAGGCCCGCCACCAGCACCATGTCGAGGCTGAGGGCGAGGGCGACGTTCTCCTGGCCGACCAGCACGTTGCCGGACAGGGCGTCGGCGATCTGCAGGGTGACCAGCGGGACCGCGCTGCCGACCATGGCGGCGGCGGTGGCGTAGGCGGCGAAGGCGCTGCCGAACAGCAGCACGAGACCGCCGAGCAGCGAGGGCGCGAGCACGGGCAGGGCCACGTGCCGCCAGTACTGCACACCGGTGGCGCCGTTGTTCAGCGCGGCCTCACGCCACTGCGCGCGCAGGCCGTCCAGCGCGGGGGTGATGGTGAGGACCATGAGCGGGATGAGGAAGTACAGGTAGACGAGGACCAGGCCCCAGAAGCTGTAGAGGTCCCAGCCGGTGCCCTTCAGGCCCAGGTGCACCGTGAGCACGCCCGCGTTGCCGAGGGTGGCGACGAAGGCGAAGGCCAGCGGGACACCGCCGAAGTTGGCGAGCACGCCGGAGGCGGTCAGCACGGCCTCGCGCAGCCAGCGCGAGCGGGAGCTGACCACGGCCTGGGCGAGCGGCAGCCCGAACAGGGCGCCGAGCGCGGCGGAGATCGCGGACAGCTTGACGCTGCCGAGCAGGGCGGTGAGGTACGGGCCCTGCAGGGAGGTCGTCATGTTGGCGCCGGTGTAGGTGGTGGCGCCCGTGGTGGCGTCGTCGACCGAGAAGGCGCCGTTGACGACGGCCAGCGCGGGCAGGCCGAAGGCGACGGCCGTGAACACCAGCAGCGGTACGACGGCGAGCCAGCCGGGGGCGCGGCGCCGCCGCTTCAGCGAAGCGACGGGCGCCACGTCCGCGCGCGGGAGAGCGGCGGTCATCCGGAGACGGCCTTCCCCCAGCCCTGGGCGAGGACCGTCTTGGCCTTGCTCTGCTGGTCCTCGGTCGGGAAGGACGGGGTCCCGGTGACCTTGGGCAGCTTGGCGGCGGCCGTCTTGTCGAGGGTGCCGGCCTTGTCCATGGCGGTCATCAGGGCCGGGCGGGCGTAGCCCTTGAGCCACAGGTTCTGGCCCTCGGTGCTGTACAGGTACTCCTGCCACAGACGGGCGGCCGCCGGGTGCGGGGCGTCCTTGTTGATGGCCTGGGAGTAGTACTGGGCGTACTGGCCGTCGCTCGGGATGACGACCTTCCAGTCCAGGCCCTTGGACTTGAACTCGTCGGCGTAACCGGCGTTCAGGTAGTCCCAGTCGATGGAGATGGGCGTCTCGCCCTTCTCGACGGTGGCCGGGGTGGACTCGACGGGCGTGTAGTTGCCGTTCTTCTTCAGCTTGGCGAAGAAGTCCAGACCGGGCTGGATGTTGTCGAAGGAGCCGCCGTTCGCGAGCGCCGCGGCGTAGACGCCGCCGAAGGCCGAGCCGGACTTGGTGGGGTTGCCGTTGAGGGCGACCTGGCCCTTGTACTCGGGCTTGAGCAGGTCCTTGAAGCTGGTCGGGCAGGTCTTCACGCGCTTGGCGTCGCAGCCGATGGACACGTAGCCGCCGTAGTCGTTGTACCAGCGGGCCTGCGGGTCCTTCTGGGCCTCGGGGACGTCGGCGTAGGAGGCCACCTTGTAGGGCGCGAGCAGGCCCTGCTGGGCGGCGCTCAGCGCGAAGGAGGAGCCGAGGTCGAGGACGTCGGGGGCGCGGTCCTGGCCCTTGCGGGTGGTGACGGCGTTGATCTCGTCCTGGCTGGAGCCGTCGGGGCTCTCGTCCTCGATCTTGATGCCGTACTTCTTCTGGAAGCCGTCGATGATCGCGCCGTAGTTGGCCCAGTCGCGGGGCACGGCGATGATGTGCAGCGTGCCTTCCTTCTTGGCCGCCTTGACCAGGGCGTCCATGCCGCCGAAGTCGGCAGCGGAGGTGGCGGTGGCGGCGTTCTTGCCGTCCTTGGTGGTGGTCGACGCCTTGTCGGGGGCGGCGCCGCAGGCGCTCAGCGCGAGCGCGGCGACGACGGCGATGCAGCCGCCGAGGACGGCGTTTCTCGGCAGGGACACGGTCACGGTCTCTCCAGGGGGACGCATGAGGGTTCGGAGGACTTGTCTGAACAAGTTGGTCACAGTACGCCCGCTCGCGGTGTCCTGTCTGTAAACGGGAGCGAAACTTTGGGCCCTGGTTGGCTGCACAATCCAGACCGTTTCAAATCACGCTCAGGTCTCGATTAGGCTGGTCACGCTGTGCACAGTGATCCGAGCAGAGGGGAAGCATGACCGCGCGACACGAGGAGATCGCCGACGAGCTGCGGCGGGCGATCGACCGCGAGGAGTACACGGTCGGCAGCCGACTGCCCTCGGAGTCGGAGCTCGCCACGGCATACGGAGTCTCGCGCGGCACGGTCCGCCAGGCCGTCGCGGCGCTGACCTCCGAGGGGCTCATCGGCTCCCGCCAGGGTGCGCGGCGCGTCGTGCTCGCCAGCCGCCGCAGCCAGAGCTTCGAGGAACTGCGCAGCTTCGCCCAATGGGCCCGCGCGATGGGCCGCGAGGCCACCGGCCGGGTGGCGTCCCAGGAGTACCGCCCGGCGACCCACGAGGACGCCGTACGCCTCCAACTGCCCATCGGCACCCAGGTGTTGCACGTGCTCCGGGTGCGCGGCCTGGACGGTGAGCCGGTGTTGCTGGAGCGCACGGTGTACGCCGACTGGATCTCCCCCGCGGTCGAGCCGATCGAGCCGGACTGCCCGTCGGTCACCCAACGCCTCTACGACGACACGGGGTTGGTCTTCGCCTACGGCGAGCACATCATCGACGCCGTCGCGGCGGGCGCGCAGGACGCCGAGCTGCTGGGTGTCCGCCGTACGAGTCCGCTGCTGCGGGTCCGCCGGGTGACGACGACCCGCGAGGGGCGCCCGGTGGAGTGGTCGGACGACCGGTACCGCTCGGACGCGGTGAGTTTCAGCGTGCACAATTCCATCGGGAACAACGCGTTGGCTCGCAAGACCGCGGACTGAGGCCACCGAAGGCGGATCACATGGCCTTCGTCCGGACCGTGCCGCTGCCATACGTGGACATCCACACGACCGTCGTCCCGGCGGGCGTGGACGTCGTCTGGCGCACGATCGGCGAGGTCATGGGCCGGTCCTTCGCCGGACGCCCGGGGGCCGCCTGCGCCCGCCTGGTCGGTGTCCCCGACCGGACCGCGTCCGGTCGGCGGCCCCTGCCCGTGGGCTCCACCGCCGGCGGTTTCCGCGTGACGGCGGCGGATCCGGAGCGGGAACCGGCCCTCACCGGCCGCCACCGCGACTCAGCGCTCGCAACCGCGCAGTAGAGCTCGGGGCGCACTTACCCGGCACACGACAGGGCGCCCCGGGCTGCAATCCGAATCAGCCCGGCGCGCCCGAGGAGAACCGTCGCAGCAACGGCGACAGAACCAGCACCGACTTGGTCCGCTCCACAAAGGGCTCCCCGGCGATCCGCTCCAGGACTCGCTCGAAGTGCCGCATGTCGGAGGCGAAGACCTGGGCGATCGCGTCCGCGTCCCCGGTGACGGTGGACGCGGCCACGACCTCCTGATACCGCTCCAGCCCCCGCTGGATGGTGTCCGGCGAGGTGTTCCGCCGGCAGTAGATCTCGATGTACCCCTCGGTCTCCCAGCCGAGCGCCGCAGGATCCACCCGCACGGTGAATCCGGTGATCGCTCCGGTGGCGCGCAGCCGGTCCACGCGCCGCTTCACGGCGGGCGCGGACAGTCCGACCATCTGCCCGATGTCCGCGTAGGAGCGGCGGGCGTCCTCGGCGAGGGCGTGCACGATGCGTTCGTCGAGATCGTTCAGCACAGGGGGTGGTTCACTTCTTCGGTTCGGTCACTTCTCTGCCGTCACCGCGAGGTCGTCACCGGTCGCGAGACGGGAACGGCGATAGCCGTACACGAAGTAGAACACGAGCCCGACGGCCATCCAGACACCGAACACGATCCACGTGACGGTGGACAGACTGCCCATCATCCAGACGCAGAAGGCGAAGCCCAGCGCGGGCAGCACCGGCGACAGCGGGACCCGGAAGGAGCGCGGCATGGTCGGGCGGGTCCGGCGCAGCACCACGACGGCCACGTTGACCAGCGCGAAGGCGAACAGCGTGCCGATGCTGGTGGCGTCCGCCAGCTGGCCCAGCGGAATCGCGGCGGCGAGCACACCGCAGAACAGCGACACGATGACGGTGTTGGCGCGCGGGGCACCGGTCTTCGGGTGGACCTTGGCGAAGACCTTGGGCACCAGGCCGTCGCGGGACATGGCGAACAGGATGCGGGTCTGGCCGTAGAGCACGGTCAGGACGACGCTCGCGATGGCGATGACGGCGCAGAAGGCCAGCAGCGTGCCCCAGAAGCTCTGCCCGGTGACGTCCTTCATGATCTGGGCGAGCGTGGCCTCGGAGTCGTTGAAGCTCCGCCACGGCCTGGCACCGACGGCGACGGCGGCGACCAGCACGTACAGGACGGTCACGATGACCAGCGACAGCATGATCGCGCGCGGCAGGTCGCGCTGGGCGTCCTTGGCCTCCTCACCGGCCGTGGAGGCGGCGTCGAAGCCGATGTACGAGAAGAACAGCGTGGCGCCGGCGCCGCTGACGCCCGCCATGCCGAGCGGCATGAAGTGGGAGTAGTTGCCGGATTTGAAGCCCATGAAGCCGATCGCGCAGAACAGGATCAGCGCCGCGATCTTCACGCACACCATGATGGTGTTCGCCCGCGCGGACTCCTTGGCGCCGCCCAGCAGGAACACCATCGCGAGGATCACGACGATCAGGGCGGGCAGGTTGAAGACGCCGCCGTCGACGCCGGGCGGGTTGGCCAGGGCGTCCGGGATGGTGACGCCGATGGTGCCGCTCAGCAGCTCGTTCAGGTACTCGCCCCAGCCGACGGCCACGGCGGCGACCGAGACGCCGTACTCCAGCAGCAGGCACCAGCCGCAGACCCAGGCGATCAGTTCGCCCATCGTTGCGTATGCGTACGAGTACGAGGAGCCGGAGACCGGGATGGTGCCCGCCAGCTCGGCGTAGGACAGGGCGGAGAACAGCGCGGTGAGACCGGCGATCACGAAGGAGAGGGTGACGGCCGGGCCCGCCTTCGGGACGGCCTCGCCGAGGACCACGAAGATGCCGGTGCCGAGGGTGGCCCCGATGCTGATCATGGTCAGCTGCCACAGGCCGAGGGACCGCCGAAGCGAGCCTCCCTCGCCCTGGCCGCCCTCCGCGACCAGGCGTTCCACGGGCTTGCGCCGCATGAGGCGCGCGGCGAGGCCCTGGGGTGCGGGGGCGGTCGCTGTGCGGTCGTGCGGGGGTGCGCCTTGGTCGAGCACGCGCTGGCTCCTTAATCCTGCCGGTCATTGCGTTCGGGGACCGGTGGCAGCCCTGCCAGGGCAGGAACCCACCGAGCGGGGTCCCCGCCACGTCACGTACAGACGAGCACCCTATGAGGCAGGCCTTCACGGGCGTAATGCAGCAACCTTGCGCGCCTGCGCAAGATCATTGCGTTCCCGTCCCTGGGGCGCGGATTCGTTGCGCGGTACCTGCCGCGCCCCCGAAGGGGCGCGGGGCCGCATCCATATGCGGCGCGCGGGCGCGACACGAGGCCCCCAACGGCGAGCCCCAGCGGCGCGCCTAGCTCCAGCTGGCGTGCAGCGGCTTGCCCTCGGCGTAGCCGGCGGCGCTCTGGATGCCCACGATGGCCTTCTCGGCGAACTCCTCCAGGGAGGCCGCACCGGCGTAGGTGCAGGAGGAGCGGACACCCGCGATGATCGAGTCGATCAGGTCCTCGACGCCCGGGCGGGCCGGGTCGAGGAACATGCGCGAGGTGGAGATGCCCTCCTCGAACAGCGCCTTGCGGGCGCGGTCGTAGGCCGACTCCTCCGACGTGCGGTTGCGCACCGCGCGGGCGGAGGCCATGCCGAACGACTCCTTGTAGGCGCGGCCGCTCGCGTCGTGCTGGAGGTCGCCAGGGGACTCGTAGGTGCCGGCGAACCAGGAGCCGACCATCACGTTGGACGCGCCGGCCGCGAGGGCCATGGCCACATCGCGCGGGTGGCGGACGCCGCCGTCGGCCCACACGTGCTTGCCGTACTTCTTCGCCTCCGCGGCGCACTCCAGCACCGCGGAGAACTGCGGCCGGCCCACGCCGGTCATCATGCGGGTGGTGCACATGGCGCCGGGGCCCACACCGACCTTGATGATGTCAGCGCCTGCGTCGATCAGGTCCTTCACGCCCTCGGCGGAGACGATGTTGCCCGCGACGATCGGCACCTGCGGGTCGAGGGCGCGCACCAGCTTGATGGCGCTGATCATCGACTCCTGGTGGCCGTGCGCGGTGTCGATGACGAGCGTGTCCACGCCCGCGTCGAGCAGCTGCTTGGCCTTGCCCGCGACGTCGCCGTTGATGCCGACGGCGGCGGCGATGCGCAGCTTGCCGTTCGCGTCGACGGCCGGGGTGTACAGCGTGGCGCGCAGGGCGCCCTTGCGGGTCAGGATGCCGGCGAGCTTGCCGTTCTTGTCGACGGCCGGGGCGTAGCGCCGGTTGTGCGCGTCGAGGGTGTTGAAGGCCTCGCGCGGGTCGATGTCCGCGTCCAGCAGGAGCAGGTCCCTGGACATGACCACCTCGAGCTGGGTGAAGCGGTCGACGCCGGTCAGGTCCGCGTCGGTCACCACACCGACGGGCCGCTCGTTCTCGTCCACGACCACACCGGCGTTGTGCGCCCGCTTGGGCAGCAGCGCCAGGGCGTCGGCGACGGTCTGGTGCGGGGCCAGCACGATCGGCGTGTCGAGCACCAGGTGGCGGCTCTTCACCCAGGAGACGACGTCGGTGACGACGTCGATCGGAATGTCCTGCGGGATGACCACCAGACCGCCGCGGCGGGCCATCGTCTCGGCCATACGGCGGCCGGCGATGGCGGTCATGTTGGCCACGACGAGCGGGATGGTGGTGCCCGTGCCGTCCGGCGCGGCGAGGTCCACGCCCTGACGCGAACCGACCGCGGAGCGGCTCGGCACCATGAACACGTCGTCGTACGTCAGGTCGTACGCGGGCTGGATGTCATTGAGGAAACGCACGTGCTGCACATCCCAGTCGATCAGAGGCGACCCCCCGACAGGTGTGCCGGGGGGAAAGAGCACGTACTTCATTGTCCCATGTCGGGACAGCTGTCACGCCCTCACGGAACATCCAGGGTGAGCGGCGATCACCTAGGAGGATCCTCCAAGCACGAGGGCGACGGACAGGGCGGGCGTGTGGTCCGCCGCCTCGGCGAACACCTCCTGGGCGATCCGCCATTCGTCCGGCCTGGCCTCGGCGTACGGCCGCCAGCCGCGGACGACGATCAGCAGTCCCTGTTCGACGGCCCCCTCGGGCCACACGGTGTGGTCGGTCAGGGAGTCGGCCAGCGCGTCCCAGTTGCGGCCGAACCAGTCGGGCAGCGTCAGGGCCCGGGCGGTGCGGTCCATCAGTCCGGCCTTGTCGGTGACACCGTTCAGGTCCAGGGTGACGACGAGCCGCCCTCTCAGGTCGGTCGGGTCTTCGCTCATCTCAGCACCGCCCGGAACGAGTTGTAGTGATCATCGGTGTAGTAGATCTCCCCGCCCTGACCCGTGACGACGCGCCGGGCCCCGCGATCGTGCGAGCCGGGAGTCCGGACCGTGTACTCGTGGTAGTAGCCGCGCGGGTGCTTCGGCAGATGCCCCTCGAAGTTCCCGAACACGACGCCGTCCCTGGCGTACGGGAAGGGCCCGCCCTTGTCGATCAGGACCAGCGTCCTGCGCGCCTCGGCCGGAAGCCGGGACTCCCTGACCGTGTCCATTCCGTGCGCCCACGCCGGGACGGACGCACTCGTGCCGGACGTTCGCCCACCCGTGCCCGCCCCGGCGCCGGAACCCGGACCCGAACCGGACGAGCATCCTGCGAGCAGAACGGAGAGGACGAGGGCCAACAGCCCCGCGAGCGCTCGGGCGGGCGTCCGGGCCCACCCGCGTGCCGAGGCCCGTGACCGTCCGGGGGTACGGGGTGGCGTCAGGGGCGGTCTGGGCGTGTGGGGCGAGGTCGCGGGCTCTCCGGCCGTACAGGACAGCGTCGACGGCCGTCCGGCGGCGCGTGGCGGCGCCAGGGGCGGTCTGGGCGTGTGGGGCGAGGTCACGGGCTCCCCGGCCGTACAGGACAGCGTCGACGGCCGTCCGGCGGCGCGTGACGGCGCCAGGGGCCGTCTGGACGTGTGGGGCGAGGTCACGGGCACTCCCGGCCGTACAGGACAGCGTCGACGGCCGTCCGGCGGCGCCAGGGGCCGTCTGGACGTGTGGGCGAAGAGCCGGGGCGACATGCCGACGATGCTGCCACGGCCGCTCCGCTCCTCCGCCGCCGCGACCCGCCGGGACCCACCGGGACCCACCGGGACCCGCCGCAGCCCACCATGACGCTTCGTGCCGGTCGATGAGCTGCGGCTGCTCACAGGTCCCCCGCACGACACGCGGGCGCGCCGGCGGTCGGCGATGCGCCGATGGTCACCGCCCACCGGGACCACCTCGACGCGCCACGACCGCCGGGCCTCGCCATCAGACCGCCCGCCCCGCGGACCCACCATGCGGTCGGCCCACAGGAGCCCGACCCCGGCGCACGCCTTGCGACCAGCCCCCGGGGACCCCGCCGCGAGAACACCTGCGCCCCGCCGCGGAGCCCCTCAGTGCCCGTCGGGGTCCGCGCGGCCGAGCGTCGGCTTCGGCGTCGGCCCGGCCGTCATCAGGTAGTCCGCGGCGGAGGTGTCCGTGACCAGGCTGGTGACCAGCCCCGACCGCAGCACCGCGTCGATCGCGGCCGCCTTGCGCTGACCGCCGGCGATCGCCACGACCTCCGGGATACGGCGCAGTTGGTCGGCCTTGACCGTGATGCACCGCTCCCCCAGGTCCCGCCCGATCCGGCGCCCCTCGGCGTCGAAGAGGTGCGCGGCCATCTCGGCGGCGACACCGAGCGAGGCGTAGTGCGCCCGTTCCTCGTCGCTGAGCATGTCGTGCACCGTCGAGATGCCCGGCTCCCAGGAGCCGATGGAGACACAGGCGACCGTGACCTTGTCGAAGTACTCGAAGGCCCGGGCGATCCCGGTCTGGTTGCGCAGCGCGGCCGCGGTGGCCGCGTCCGGCAGCAGCATCGGCGCGTAGATGGGGTGGGCGTCGCCGCCCGACACCTGGGCGGCACGGCGCACGGCCTCGACCGAGCCGCGCTCCGAGGTCCCGGCGTCGTACACGCCCGTCAGCTGCACCACCGTGCACGGCGGCAGCCGGTCGAGCGCCGCCGCCATGTGGATCGTGGACCGGCCCCAGGCCAGTCCGAGCACGTCCCCCTCGTCGACGAGCTCGCCGAGCAGGTCGGCGGCCACTTCCCCCAGGTTCTCGGGGTCGGGGGTCTCCTCGGCCTCGGCCGGGGACTCGACCACGACAGCGTGCCTCAGGCCGTAGCGGGCGCGGAGCGCGTCGGAGCGCTCGGCGTCCAGCTCGGCCGGGACACGGATCTCGATGCGTACGAGATCCCGTTCGAGGGCGGTCTCCAGGACCCGGGCCACCTTGAAGCGGCTGACGCCGAACTCCTCCGCGATCTGGATCTTGGACTTGCCCTCGAGGTAGAAGCGGCGGGCCATGGCCGCCGCCTGCACCAGCTCAGCGGGTCCCATCCGCATGGCTGACCGGCCCGCCGACATACCCGACACGGCGATCTCCTCACTGCTGTTCACACTCTGGATTCGCCGTTCATCCTTGCAGATTCGGCGCTACGGATCCGCCCTGATAGGGGCCGTTGACTCAACCGTTCACGTACCTGTGGCTCAGTGGTCGCATGCCCAGGACGCCTGGGAGGTAGCCGTCTCGGCCTGCGCGCGCAGGGCACGGACCGCCTCCGCCGGGTCCGTCGCCCCGTACACGGCCGAGCCTGCCACGAACACGTCCGCTCCCGCGTCCGCGCACCGCTCGATCGTCGAGGCCGAGACACCGCCGTCCACCTGGAGCCACAGCTGCAGACCGTGCTTGCCGATCAGCTCACGGGTACGGCGGATCTTCGGCAGCATGATGTCGAGGAACGCCTGCCCGCCGAAGCCGGGCTCAACCGTCATGACCAGAAGCATGTCAAGTTCCGGGAGAAGGTCCTCGAACGGCTCGATCGGCGTCGCCGGCTTGAGCGCCATGGAGGCGCGGGCGCCCTTGGCGCGGATCTCCCGGGCGAGCCGCACGGGGGCGGCGGCCGCCTCCACGTGGAAGGTGACCGAGGAGGCGCCCGCCTCGACGTACTGGGGCGCCCACCGGTCGGGGTCCTCGATCATCAGGTGGCAGTCCAGCGGGGTGTCCGTCGCACGCGCCAGGGACTCCACGACCGGCACGCCGAGCGTGAGGTTCGGGACGAAGTGGTTGTCCATGACGTCGACATGGAGCCAGTCGGCGCCTTGGACCGCCTTGGCCTCCTCCGCGAGGCGGGCGAAGTCGGCGGACAGGATGCTGGGGTTGATCTGCACGGCCATGCCCCAAGCCTGCCATGTCGCTGCGCTTGGCTGTAACGGCGGTCCTTGCGGTTGTGTGTCGTCCGCGGGCCGGTGGGGGCTTGTCGCGCCCCGCGGCGGACCCGCATATCGATACGGCCCCGCGCCCCTTGCAGGGGTGCCGGCCCCAGCGGCGTTCAGCCGGTTCTGCGGATCAGGGCCAGGTACATCGCGTCCGTGCCGTGCAGGTGGGGCCAGAGCTGTACGTCCGGGCCCTCGCCCAGCGCCGGGACCCCCGGCAGTAGCGGACGGGCGTCGATCAGTTCGGTGCCGGGGTGCTGCTTGAGGACGTCGGCGACGACCGCGCGGGTCTCGGCGAGATGCGGGGAGCAGGTCGCGTAGCCGACGATCCCGCCGACGCGCACCGAGTCCAGCGCGGTACGCAGCAGGGCGCGCTGGAGGGGTGCGAAGTTGTCCAGGTCCTCGGGGCGCCGGCGCCAGCGGGCCTCGGGACGCCGGCGCAGCGCGCCGAGCCCGGTGCACGGCACGTCCATGAGCACGCGGTCGAAGGTGCCGGGCCGCCACGGCGGCCGGGTGCCGTCGGCGGCGATCACCTGGTACGGCCCCGGGTTGCCGGCCAGCGCCTTGGCGACGAGACCCGCCCGGTGCGGCTGCTTCTCGGAGGCGAGCAGCGTGGCCCCGCGCTCGGCGGCGAGGGCGGCCAGCAGGGCGGCCTTCCCGCCGGGCCCGGCGCACCCGTCGAGCCACTTGCTGTCGGACCCCTCCAGGGGTGCGTTGGCGAGTGCGAGGGCGACCAGCTGGCTGCCCTCGTCCTGCACTCCGGCCCGCCCCTCGCGCACGGCCTCCACCGCGCCCGGCTCACCGCCCTCGGCGAGCCGCACGGCGTACGGCGACCAGCGTCCCGGTACGGCGGCCTCCTCGCCGAGCAGCTCCTCGGCGGTGGCCCGCCCCGGCCGCGCGACCAGGGTCACCTCGGGCCGTTCGTTGTCGGCCTCCAGCAGGTCCTCGATACCGGCACGCCCGCCGCCGAGGGAGTCCCACAGCGCGGAGACGACCCAGCGGGGATGGGAGTGCACCACGGCGAGGTGGTCCTCCGGGTCCTCGTCGTACGGCGGCGCGACCTTCGCCAGCCACCCGTCGAGGTCGTCCTGGGCCACCTTCCGCAGCACCGCGTTGACGAACTTGGCGCGCCCGTCGCCGAGTACCACCCGCGCCAGCTCCACGGAGGCGGACACGGCGGCGTGCGTCGGGATCCGCGTCCCGAGCAACTGGTGCACACCGAGGCTGAGCACGTCGAGCACCGGCGGGTCGACCTCGCGCAGAGGCCGGTCGACACAGGCGGCGATCACCGCGTCGTACGTCCCCTGCCGGCGCAGCGTGCCGTAGACCAGCTCGGTGGCGAGGGCGGCGTCCCGCGCGTCGAAGTCGCCCTTCTCCCGTGCCTTGCGCAGCAGCGGGGGCAGCACGAGGTTGGCGTACGCGTCCCGCTCGTCGACCGCGCGCAGCGCCTCGAAGGCAAGGATGCGGACGGGGTCCTTCTGGGGACGACGGTAGGGCTTGGCAGGCTTACGAGGCCGCCGGGACTGCTCGCTCACGAAAAAGGTGCTCCGGATGTGAAGAAGGGCTGCGGTGTCCAGCCTACGTCGGCGCACCGCCGCCTCCGCCGCCCGGGGCTCAACCGCCGAGCGTCTCGCCCTCGGCGATGCGCACGCCGCGCGCCCAGTCGGCCGCCCGCATCGGCTTCTTGCCCTGGGCCTGCACCCAGAGCAGCTCGACGGCGTACGAACCGGTGCCCACGTGCACGCTGTTCTTGCCGACCGCCATCCGCCCCGGCGCGAGATCGGTGCGCTCGGGAACGGGGGTGGCCTGGATGAGCTTGAGCCGCTCGCCGCGGAAGGTGGTCCAGGCGCCGGGCGCCGGGGTGCAGCCGCGCACGACCCGGTCGACGCGCAGCGCGGGCGTGGCCCAGTCGACCTGGGCGTCCTCGACGGTGATCTTCGGCGCGAGGGTGACGCCCTCGGCCGGCTGCGGTACGGCCTTCAGGGCGCCGTCCTCGATCCCGTCCATGGTGGCCGCGAGCAGGCCCGCACCGGCGAAGGCGAGCCGGGCGAGCAGGTCGCCGCTGGTGTCGGTGGGCCGGATCTCCTCGGTCACGGTGCCGTAGAGGGGGCCGGAGTCCAGCCCCTCCTCGATGAGGAAGGTCGACGCCCCGGTGATCTCGTCGCCGGCCATGATGGCGTGCTGCACGGGAGCGGCTCCCCGCCAGGCGGGCAGCAGCGAGAAGTGCAGGTTGACCCAGCCGTGGGCGGGGATGTCGAGGGCCACGCGGGGCAGCAGGGCTCCATAGGCGACGACGGGGCAGCAGTCCGGCGCGATCTCCTTCAGCCGCTCCAGGAACTCCGGGTCCCGCGGCCTGACCGGCTTCAGCACCTCGATCCCGGCCTCCTCCGCCCGCTCGGCCACGGGTGACGCGACCAGCCTGCGCCCACGCCCGGCCGGCGCGTCGGGCCGCGTGACGACGGCGGCCACCTCGTGCCGCCCGGAAGCGATCAGAGCGTCCAGAGCGGGAACGGCGACCTCAGGGGTACCGGCGAAGACGAGCTTCATGGGCGGGATCGGGCCTCTCGGGCGGGGGTTGGACGGGCAGCGCACCAGTCTATGACCAAGGACCGACAGACACTCCATGCTCCCGAACGGACGCGCAAACGCACGCCGGACGGACGCGGGGCGGCGAAGGCCGTACGCACGACGGACCCCACGGACGCGCAAGCGGACGGCAGATACGGCGGCGGCCATGCGCCCGGGCGGACGGCAAACACGCAGGCGGACAGGGGAAGCCCGGGGGCAGCGGTCGCCCAGGCGGAAGGCGGACGCCAGACGGACAGCGCAATGCGGCGGACACGCACACGGACGGCAGACGGCAGACGGCAGACGGCAGACGGCAGACGGCGCAGTCCAGACGCGACGGACGGGCGGAGGCCAGGCGGACAGCGGACGCACACACGGACGGCGAAGGCGAAACAGACGCGCGGACGCCGACGGCGAGCAGCCCCCACAGGTTGTCCAGCCTCTCGGCCGACTGGAAACGGGTGGTGCGCGGGTGGGAGAACAAAAGACCCGAACCACACATGGCGCGCACCCGCACGACCGGCGTACGAATATGCCCGTACGCCCCCAGCCCGTGACCAGCGGAGCGCACACGCGTTGGTCAAGGAAGAGTTGACCACATAGGGCCGCTTTCGCGGCCCAATTCCTTTCAACGCCGGTTCGAGAGGCTTGTTCATGGCCGACCACGCAACCCACGACGCCCAGGCCCGGGCCAGCCTGCACTTGCTGGTGCGGGACATCGAGCGAGTCCGCCGGCAGGTGGACGCCCTGCGCACGCTCACCGCCCAGCTGGGCAACGTCTACCGCCCGCGCCGCTCCGGCCCCTCCACGGGCTTCGTCGTCTACGGACGCGCCCCCGCCCCCACGGTGCGCCTGGCCCAGGAGCTCCGGGACAGTGTCGAAACCCTGGTCACGGCCGCGGTGGACTTCGACCGCTCACTCGGCTTCTCGTGGGACGCGGTGGGCTCCGCGCTCGGCGTCACCAAGCAGGCGGTGCACCGCCGCTACGGCGCCCGCCGCGCCGCGGCCCAGGCGGCCGCCGAGGCCGAGCGCACCACGGAGCCGTCCGGCACCCGCACGCTCAATGTGAACACCGGCCTGCCCACGGTCCCGACGGTCCCCGCGGCCCGCTCGATGCCCACGCAGCCGACCGCGGGCAGCCCGGCCCTGCGCGACCGCGACGACGCCCGCCCGACGGCCTTCCCCGGCCCGCGCAACTGCTGAGCAACGGCCGAGCCGCGGCTGACTTCCGCCCTGCCCTCCCGGACGGACACCCGGGAGGGCAGACACGCGCTCGGACCGACGAACAACCGGCGCGACTGCACAACCACCGAACAGCCGCCGACGGCGAGCAATCCCCACAGGTTGTCCAGCCTCACAGCCGACTGGAAGCGGGCGGTGCGCGGGTGGGAGAACACCCGGAACACCACCGTCACCCAATGTCCGGCGGATCGATCCGCACCCGCACCGCCTCCCCGCTCCCCCGCGCCATACGAGCGGCCTGGGCGGTCTTCAGCGCGGCAGCCAGCGCCGCCCCGCTGCCCGGCGGCACCCGGACCAGCGCCCGGTCCCAGTGCTCGCCCGGCGGCGGCTCTCCGGGTCTACGGGGCCGGCCGGGCGGCGTCGCAGACATCGGCACCGGCCCCAACACCTCCGCGTCCGGCGGCAGTTCGACCGAGGCCAGGAATTCGGCGACGGCCGCGGGCGCACCGGACACCGCCGCCATCCGCGACACCGGCGGGAAGCCCAGCTCGGCCCGCTCCGACAGTTCCCGCACCGCGTGCCCGACGGGGTCCCAGCGCACCAGCGCCTGCACCGGCCGCAGGGTCGGCTCGGCCACCACGACCACCGTGCCCCCCTCGGTCTGCGGCCGTACCAGCGCGCCCGCCCCGATCCACCGGCGCAGCGCGTCCTCGCCGGCCCGCAGGTCGGGTCGTACGAGCATGGCCCAGCCGTCCAGCAGCAAGGCCGCCGCGTAGCCGCCCTCGGCAACCGGTTCGGCCCCCGGCGTGCTCACGACCAGCGCGGGCGTACCCGGCACCGTGTCCAGCACCTGCTCGCGCCCCGAGGTGCGCACCGGGACGGCCGGGAAAGCGCGCCCCAGCTCCTCGGCCGTCCGCCGCGCCCCCACAACCTGGGCCCGCAGCCGGAAGCCGCCGCACTCCGGGCAGTGCCACGCGGTCTCCTCGCGCCCGCACCAGCCGCATCGCAGAACCCCCGCGTCCTGCCCCTGGAGCGGCCCGGAGCAGTGCCGGCACCGGGCGGGCGCCCTGCACTGGGCGCAGGCCATGCGGGGCGCGTAGCCGCGCCGCGGCACCTGCACGAGCACCGGTCCGTGCCGCAGCCCCTCGCGGGCCGCCTGCCAGGCGAGCGTGGGCAGCCGGGCGGCGCGGGCGGCCTCGTCGCGTGCGAGATCGTCGTCCCCGACCGTGCGGACCAGGGGAGCGGCGCGCCGCACCTGCTCCCGCCCGGCGACCAGCGGCCGGGCCCAGCCGCTCTCGACGAGCTGGGCGGCCTCCACGGTGCAGCTCCAGCTCCCCAGCAGGAACGCGCACTTGTCCAGCGCGGCCCGCAGCAACAGCACGTCCCGGGCGTGCGGCTGCGGGGCGTGCTGCTCGCTGTGGCTGTCGTCGCCGTCGTCCCAGATGGCGACGAGCCCCAGGTCCTGCACGGGCGCGAACATGGCGGCCCGGGTCCCGACCACGGCCCGTACGGATCCCCGGCTTACCGCGAGCCACTGCGCGTACCGCTTCTCGGGTCCCGCGTCGGCCGTGAGCAGCACGTGCCGGCCCGTGCCCAGCAGCGCGGTGAGCGCGGCGTCGACCCGCGCGGCGGCCCGCCCGTCCGGTACGACGACGAGGGCGCCGCGTCCGGAGGCGAGCGTGGCGGCGACGGCGCGGGCCAGCTCCTCGCTCCACAAGGGGCCCGGCAGCGCGTTCCAGACGGCCCTGGGCGCCCCGCCGGAGGCGAGGGCGTGGAGGAATGCCTCCCCGTGCTCATACCGCCCCCAGGAGGCCGCCTCCGGCACCTTCGGCGCAGGCAGGGGCGCGGGCGACGGCCGCTGCTCGGCCCGGGCGCTGCGCGGCGGCACGGCCAGCTGGAGCACGTCGGCGAGGCTTCCGGCGTACCGGTCGGCCACGGCCCGAGCGAGGCCAAGCAGCTCCTCGCTCAGCACCGGCTCCGGCGACACGACCTGGGCCAGCGCGGCCAGCGGCCCGGAGTAGTCGGACTCGGCCCGCCGCTCGACGAGGAACCCGTCGATGAGCCCGCCGCCCTCCCGGCGCCCTTCCCGCACCCGGCCCCGCCCGGCCCCGAACCGCACCCGGACCCGCACGCCCGGCTGGGCATCGGCGTCCAGCTCGGCGGGCACGGCGTAGTCGAAGTACCGGTCGAGGTGCAGCACGCCCTTGTCGACCAGCACCCGGGCGACGGGCAGCCGCGGGGCGAGTTCGGCCCCCCGCCAGGTCCGCGGCTTGGCCCGCGGCACCTTCGCCTTGCGCACGCTGTCCCGGATGAGCGCGAGCTGCTCCGGCGACGCCCCTTCGGCCCCGCCGTCCCCGTGTTCCCGGGGTGCCCCGTTCTCGCTGCTCACGCTTGCATTCTTACCAAACGGCACTGACAGCCGACGTCCGCCCGAGATGCGGATCGGCCCGGCCGGCCCCGCCAGTCAATTCGGTACCGGGGGCGGGACGGCGGACCTAGGCTCGCGGCCATGACCGAGCCGACGCCGAACCCGCTGGCACGCCTACGAGAACGCCTGGCAGTCCGTGGGGAGGTGAGGTCCGGCACGGTGGCCGGGTTCGACGGGGACGACGTGGTCGTACGGCTGGACGGCGATCCGGACGTCCCGTCCGGCCGCGTTCCCCGGTACGAGCTGTCCTGGCGCCGGGTGGAGCACCCGGCGGAGATCTACGGAACGGGGCAGCGGATCACGGGCGAGGTGATGGGGGCCGACGGACAGGGCCGGGTGCTGCTGTCCGCGAAGGCTTGTGAGGACGAGCCGCTGCGCCGCTTCCTGCTCGGGTTCGAGCGCGGCAGCGTGGTCACG
Source organism: Streptomyces sp. NPDC052107 (assembly GCF_040680215.1). NCBI lineage: Bacteria > Bacillati > Actinomycetota > Actinomycetes > Kitasatosporales > Streptomycetaceae > Streptomyces > Streptomyces sp. NPDC052107. The sequence continues at coordinate 20,332 of NZ_JBFAWG010000035.1, read as the reverse complement.
GGGACGGTGTCCTCGGTGCACCCCTTCGGTGTCTTCGTCCGGATCGACGGCGAGTCCGCGCACCCGGTCCACGACGGAACCGGCTTCATCCGCATCCCGGAACTGTCGTGGTCACGCTTCGGTCATCCGGCGGAGGTGGTGCGGCCGGGGCAGCGGGTCACCGGCGAGGTGCTGGTCGCGGACACCCGGCACGGCCAGGTCTCGCTCTCGCTCAAGGCCCTTCAGCAGGACCCCTGGGACCGCCTCGGCGCAGACGTGGGAGACGTCGTGCCGGGTGTGGTGACCAAGATCGTGCCCTTCGGTGTCTTCGTCCGGGTCGGCGAGGACGCGGAGGGCCTGGTCCACGTCGACGAACTCGGCGGAAGGGCCGTCGAGGAGGGGCAGGACATGAGGGTCGGGATCGTGGAGATCGACCGGCCGCGGCGCCGGATCCGGCTGGCACCGGTCGACTGACCCCGACACGCCGGGGCCCGGCCCCCCGAGAAGGGGAACCGGGCCTCGGTGAGAAGGGCGCTCGGGCCTTACAGGCCCACGGCGGCGCGCAGGGCGTCGACGCGATCCGTGCGCTCCCAGGTGAAGTCGGGCAGCTCGCGGCCGAAGTGGCCGTAGGCCGCCGTCTGGGCGTAGATCGGCCGGAGCAGGTCGAGGTCCCGGATGATCGCGGCCGGGCGGAGGTCGAAGACCTCGTCGATCGCCTTCTCGATCTTCTCGGTCTCGACCTTGTTGGTGCCGAAGGTCTCCACGAACAGACCGACCGGCTCCGCCTTGCCGATCGCGTAGGCGACCTGGACCTCGCAGCGGGAGGCCAGGCCCGCCGCCACGACGTTCTTGGCGACCCAGCGCATGGCGTACGCGGCCGAGCGGTCCACCTTGGACGGGTCCTTGCCGGAGAACGCGCCGCCGCCGTGGCGGGCCATGCCGCCGTAGGTGTCGATGATGATCTTGCGGCCGGTCAGGCCGGCGTCGCCCATCGGGCCGCCGATCTCGAAGCGACCGGTCGGGTTGACCAGCAGGCGGTAGCCGTCGGTGTCGAGCTTGATGCCCTCGTCCAGGAGCGCCTTCAGCTCCGGCTCCACGACGAACTCGCGGATGTCGGGCGCCAGCAGCGACTCCAGGTCGATGTCGGAGGCGTGCTGGCTGGAGACGACCACCGTGTCGAGACGGACGGCCTTGTCGCCGTCGTACTCGATGGTGACCTGCGTCTTGCCGTCGGGGCGCAGGTAGGGGATCGTGCCGTTCTTGCGGACCTCGGACAGGCGCTTGGACAGGCGGTGCGCCAGGAAGATCGGCAGCGGCATCAGGGTCGGCGTCTCGTCGGACGCGTAGCCGAACATCAGGCCCTGGTCACCGGCGCCCTGCTTGTCCAGCTCGTCGTCGTCGCCCTCGACCCGGCTCTCGTACGCCGTGTCCACGCCCTGCGCGATGTCCGGGGACTGAGCGCCGATGGAGACGGACACACCGCAGGAGGCGCCGTCGAAGCCCTTCTTGGAGGAGTCGTAGCCGATGTCGAGGATCTTGTTGCGGACCAGGGTCGCGATGTCCGCGTAGGCCTTGGTCGTCACCTCGCCGGCCACGTGCACCAGGCCGGTGGTGATCAGCGTCTCGACGGCGACCCGGGAGGTCGGGTCCTCGCGCAGAAGCGCGTCGAGAATGGTGTCGCTGATCTGGTCAGCGATCTTGTCGGGGTGACCCTCGGTCACGGACTCCGAGGTGAACAGGCGACGGGACACAACGCTCCCTGTGGTTGCAGCGGCTGCTGGCTGATCATTTGCGGCGACGCGCGGGGCTGCGCCCGGCGTCGACCGTGAACAGTTTATCGGTCGCACTCGGCCGATGGGCCACCCGTCTCGCCTCTCGGGAGCGCTGTGACCTGCGGCACGGGCATTCTGCACAATGCCGGGCGGCCTTGGCCAGGGTCGCCACACCAGATTTGATCGGTCCGACGGGCCCGCCGTCAACGGGCCCTCGCGTTCGGGCAGGGACGCGCCGGGTCAGCCGAGCCGCCGTACGACCAGGTCCCAGACGGTGTCGGCCAGGGCTTCCTTGGGGCCGTGCGGCACGGGTGTCTCGCTGCCGTCGGCGCCCAGCACCAGGGCCTCGTTCTCCTCGGAGCCGAACGTCTTGCGCTCCCCCACCTCGTTGACGACGAGCAGGTCGCAGCCCTTGCGGGCCAGCTTGGTGCGGCCGTTGGCGAGGACGTCGTCGGTCTCGGCGGCGAAGCCGACGACCACCTGTCCGGGGCGGGCGCGCTCGGCCGAGATCTCCGCGAGGATGTCCGGATTGCGGACCAGGACGATCGGGTCGGGGTCCTGGCCGTCCTTCTTCTTGATCTTGCCGGCGGCGTAGGCCGCCGGGCGGAAGTCGGCGACGGCGGCGGCCATGACGACCGCGTCGGCGTCCGCCGCCGCCTTGAGGACGGCCTCGCGCAGCTGGACGGCCGTGCCGACGGGCACGACGTCCACCCCCGCCGGGTCGGGCAGTCCGGTGTTGGCCGCGATCAGCGTGACCCGGGCACCGCGGGCGGCGGCGGTGCGGGCGAGGGCGTAACCCTGCTTGCCGGAGGAGCGGTTGCCGAGGAAGCGGACGGGGTCGAGGGGCTCTCGGGTGCCGCCGGCGGAGACGACGACGTGCCGCCCTTCGAGGTCGGGCTCGGTGACGCCGCGGGCCAGCACCCGGCGGCAGACCTCGAAGATCTCCACCGGGTCGGGCAGCCGGCCCTTGCCGGTGTCGACGCCGGTGAGCCGGCCGACCGCGGGCTCGATGACGACGGCGCCGCGGCGGCGCAGCGTGGCCACGTTCTCCTGGGTGGCCGGGTGCTCCCACATCTCGGTGTGCATGGCGGGCGCGAAGACGACCGGGCAGCGGGCGGTGAGGAGGGTGTTGGTCAGCAGGTCGTCGGCGAGACCATGGGCGGCCTTGGCGAGCATGTCGGCGGTGGCGGGTGCGACGACCACCAGGTCGGCGTGCTGCCCGATGCGGACGTGCGGGACCTCGTGGACGTCGTCCCAGACCTCCGTCGAGACGGGGTTGCCGGACAGGGCGGACCAGGTGGGAGCACCGACGAAGTGCAGCGCGGAGGCGGTGGGCACCACGCGGACGTCGTGGCCCGACTCCGTGAACCTTCTCAGCAGCTCACAGGCCTTGTAGGCGGCGATGCCGCCGCTGACCCCCAGAACGACCTTCGGCTTGTCCACGTTCACTCCCCGGACTCGGAACCCTGCACACCCAATGACACACCACAGGCCCGGCAGTATGACTGCCGGGCCTGTGGATACGTCGTTCGCAGTCTGAAAGTACTACTGCGCAGTACTACGCGGTACTACTGGGCGGGGCCCTCGACGGCCTCGGAGGTCAGCAGACCCGCGTTGATCTCACGCAGGGCGATCGAGAGCGGCTTCTCGTGAACGTGGGTGTCGACGAGCGGACCGACGTACTCGAGGAGGCCCTCGCCGAGCTGCGAGTAGTACGCGTTGATCTGGCGGGCACGCTTGGCCGCGTAGATCACGAGGCTGTACTTCGAGTCGGTGGCCTCGAGAAGCTCGTCGATCGGCGGGTTGATGATGCCCTCGGGCGCGGTGATGGAAGAGGACACGCTCTACCTTCCGATGGGTGGGAAAAGATCAGTCGTGATCACACACTCGTGATCACACAACATCCACCAAGGCTAGCAGCTCGCGCGCCACATCCTCGACGGAGGTGTTGACCAAGGTCGTATCGAACTCCGGCTCGGCCGCCAGCTCGGTCCTGGCCGCCTCGAGGCGGCGCTCGATGACCTCGGGCGGCTCGGTGCCCCGGCCGGTCAGCCTGCGCACCAGCTCCTCCCAGGAGGGCGGAGCCAGGAACACCAGCCGAGCGTCGGACATCGACTCCCGGACCTGCCTGGCGCCCTGGAGATCGATCTCCAGCAGGACCGGCTCGCCCTTCTCCAACCGCTCCAGCACGGCCGCGCGGGGCGTGCCGTAGCGGTTGCCGGCGAACTCGGCCCACTCCAGCAGCTCGCCGTTGGCGATCAGCTTGTCCATCTCGTCGTCGGTGACGAAGAAGTAGTGGACTCCGTGCTTCTCGCCGGGGCGCGGCTTGCGGGTGGTGGCCGACACCGAGAGCCAGACCTCGGGGTGTTCCTTGCGCATATGGGCGACGACCGTGCTCTTGCCGACCCCCGAGGGGCCGGAGAGCACGGTCAGCCGCGGACGTTCACTCATGCAGCGATTATTCCAGCAATCCCGGAGTGCCCGGGACTCCCGGTCCGGCTGCGCCCGGACTCAGGAGCCGGTGCTGCCGAACTCACGCTCCAGGGAAGCGATCTGGTTGGAACCGAGACCGCGCACCCGGCGGCTCTCGGAGATGCCCAGACGCTCCATGATCTGCTTGGCGCGGACCTTGCCCACGCCCGGCAGTGACTCGAGCAGTGCGGAGACCTTCATCTTGCCGATGACGTCGTTCTCCTGGCCCTGCTTGATGACCTCGTGCAGGGAGGCGCCGGAGTGCTTGAGTCGATTCTTGACCTCGGCCCGCTCCCGGCGAGCCGCGGCGGCCTTTTCGAGCGCGGCTGCGCGCTGTTCGGGGGTAAGGGGCGGAAGAGCCACGCCTACGTCACCTCGGATGTCGAACTGTCGGATACGGACCGGTGAGGAACCTAGTCGCCCCACACCTGGGGAGCTACGAGCAACACGCTTCGCCCGTTCACTCTGCTCGGAGACTAGCGGTCAAGTCCGCCAGAGTCAGCGAGAACAGCGGAAAAGTCCTGGTCAGCCTCCGCCAGGCCGGACATTTCAGACATAATGCCCCCGATTTGAGGATGTATTCACACTCAAGTCTCCGCCTCGCCGCTCTCCGAAGCCCCCGCGGAGGACTCAGGCGCCCGCGACGGCGGCCTGGATCTCCTCAGCGAAGCGCTCCGCGGACGCGCGCAGGCCCGCCACGTCGGGCCCGTGCCGCAGCACACCCCGGCTGACGTTCGGCACGACGTTGCGTACGGCCGACCCGAACACCGCGGGAAGGTCGGCCGCGGTCGCCCCCTGCGCCCCGACGCCGGGCGCGAGGAGCGGGCCGTTGATCGCGAGGTCGTACGACGACAGATCGCCGACCGTGGCGCCGACCACGGCACCGAAGGAGCCCAGCGGCTCCTCCCCCGCGTTCTCGGCGGCCAAGTGGGCCAGCATGGTCGCGCCCACGGTGCGGCCGTCGGCGCGGACGGCGTGCTGGACCTCGGGACCCTCGGGGTTGGAGGTCAGCGCCAGCACGAACAGGCCGGCGCCGCTCTCCCGGGCCAGCGCGACGGCCGGGCTGAGCGAGCCGTAGCCGAGGTAGGGCGAGACGGTCAGGGCGTCGCAGAACAGCGGGGCGTCCTTGTGCAGGTAGGCCTCGGCGTACCCGGCCATGGTCGAGCCGATGTCGCCGCGCTTGGCGTCCATCACGACGAGGGTGCCGGCCGCGCGGGCCTCCTGGACGACCCTCTCCAGGACGGCGACGCCACGGGAGCCGAAGCGCTCGAAGAAGGCGCTCTGCGGCTTCATCACGGCGACCCGGTCGGCCACCGCCTCGACGACCGTGCGACTGAACCGCTCCAGACCGGCCACGTCGTCGTTCAGGCCCCACTCGGCGAGAAGGGAGGCGTGCGGGTCGATGCCCACGCACAGCGGGCCGCGCTCGTCCATGGCGCGGCGCAGCCGGGCGCCGAAGGGCTCGTACGAGGTCATGCGGGCTTCCTCACGTCGGCGCCGACCGCGTCGGCGAGGGTGGCGTACGGGCTGGTGCGCAGGCGCGCGGCGAGGCCCTTGTGAATCGCGCGGGACCAGAAGGGGCCCTCGTAGATGAAGGCGCTGTAGCCCTGGACCAGCGTGGCACCGGCCAGAATGCGCTGCCAGGCGTCCTCGGCCGTCTCGATGCCGCCCACCCCCACCAGGGTGATCCGGTCGCCCACGCGCGCGTACAGTCGGCGCAGGACCTCCAGGGAGCGCGCCTTGAGCGGGGCGCCGGACAGCCCGCCGGTCTCCTTGACCAGCAAGGGTTGGGATTTCAAACCGAGCCCCTCGCGCGCGATGGTGGTGTTGGTCGCGATGATGCCGTCCAGGCCCAGCTCCACGGCCAGGTCGGCGACGGCGTCGATGTCCTCGTCGGCCAGGTCCGGGGCGATCTTCACCAGCAGCGGGACGCGCCGGCCCGCGACCGTGCGGTCGGCGGCCTCGCGGACGGCGGTCAGCAGCGGTCGCAGATGGTCCACCGCCTGGAGGTTGCGCAGGCCGGGCGTGTTCGGCGACGAGACGTTGACGACCAGGTAGTCCGCGTACGGCGCGAGGCGCTCGGCCGACTTCACGTAGTCGCCGACGGCCTCCGCCTCCGGGACCACCTTGGTCTTGCCGATGTTGACACCGACGACCGTCTTGAAGACCGGCTCCCGGGTGGCGAGGCGGGCCGCCACGGCCAGCGAGCCGTCGTTGTTGAAGCCCATGCGGTTGATCAGCGCTCGGTCCGCGACGAGCCGGAACAGCCGCTTCCTGGGGTTGCCGGGCTGCGCCTCGCCGGTGACCGTGCCGATCTCGACGTGGTCGAAGCCCAGCATGGACATGCCGTCGATCGCGACGGCGTTCTTGTCGAAGCCGGCGGCGAGCCCGAAGGGGCCGTGCATGCGCAGCCCGAAGGCCTCCGTGCGCAGCTCCTTGAAGCGGGGCGCGAGGGCGGCCGCGACGAAGGTGCGCAGCACGGGGATGCGGACGGCGAAGCGGATCCAGCGGAAGGCCAGGTGGTGGGCCTTCTCGGGGTCCATGAGCTTGAAGACCAGGGTGAAAAAGATCTTGTACATGGTGTCCTCATGAAGAGGGGGACACCGTTTCCGGTGTCCCCCTCAGGGCTGCTAGTCGCGGGCCGCGGTCAGGTGTTCCGCGTGTTCCTGGAGCGAGCGGACGCCCACGTCACCGTGGTTGAGGGCGTCGATGCCCTGGACCGCCGCGGCGAGCGCCTGGACCGTGGTCAGGCACGGCACGGAGCGGGCCACCGCGGCCGTACGGATGTCGTAGCCGTCGAGGCGGCCGCCGGTGCCGTACGGGGTGTTGACGATGAGGTCGACCTCGCCGTCGTGGATCAGCTGGACGATCGTCTTCTCGCCGTTCGGGCCGGTGCCCTCGGACTGCTTGCGCACGACCGTGGCGTTGATTCCGTTGCGCTTGAGGACCTCGGCGGTGCCGGAGGTGGCGAGCAGCTCGAAGCCGTGGGCGACCAGCTCGCGCGCCGGGAAGATCATCGAGCGCTTGTCGCGGTTGGCTACCGAGATGAAGGCGCGGCCCTTGGTGGGCAGCGGGCCGTAGGCACCCGCCTGCGACTTGGCGTACGCCGTGCCGAAGACGGAGTCGATGCCCATGACCTCGCCGGTGGAGCGCATCTCCGGGCCGAGGACGGTATCGACGCCGCGGCCGTGGATGTCGCGGAAGCGCGACCACGGCATGACGGCCTCCTTGACCGAGATCGGCGCGTCCAGCGGCAGCTCGCCGCCGTCGCCCGTCTTCGGCAGCAGGCCCTCGGCGCGCAGCTCGGCGATGGTCGCGCCCAGCGAGATCCGGGCGGCGGCCTTCGCCAGCGGCACCGCGGTCGCCTTGGAGGTGAAGGGGACCGTACGGGAGGCGCGCGGGTTGGCCTCCAGGACGTAGAGGATGTCGCCGGCCATCGCGAACTGGATGTTGATCAGGCCGCGCACGCCGACGCCCTTGGCAATGGCCTCGGTGGAGGCGCGCAGCCGCTTGATGTCGAAGCCGCCGAGGGTGATCGGGGGCAGGGCGCACGCCGAGTCGCCGGAGTGGATGCCGGCCTCCTCGATGTGCTCCATCACGCCGCCGAGGTACAGCTCCTCGCCGTCGTAGAGCGCGTCGACGTCGATCTCGATCGCGTCGTCCAGGAACCGGTCGACGAGCACCGGCCGGGACGGGCTGATCTCGGTCGACTCGGCGATGTAGGCGGCGAGGCGGGTCTCGTCGTAGACGATCTCCATGCCGCGCCCGCCGAGGACGTACGACGGCCGGACCAGGACCGGGTAGCCGATCTCGTCGGCGATGGCCTTGGCCTCCGCGAAGGTGGTGGCCGTGCCGTGCTTCGGGGCCGGCAGGCCCGCCTCGGCGAGGACGCGGCCGAAGGCGCCGCGGTCCTCGGCCGCGTGGATGGCCTCGGGGGACGTGCCGACGATCGGCACGCCGTTGTCCTTCAGGGCCTGCGACAGTCCGAGCGGGGTCTGGCCGCCCAGCTGCACGATCACGCCCGCGACCGGACCGGCCTGCTGCTCGGCGTGGACGATCTCCAGCACGTCCTCCAGCGTCAGCGGCTCGAAGTACAGCCGGTCGGAGGTGTCGTAGTCGGTGGAGACGGTCTCCGGGTTGCAGTTGACCATCACGGTCTCGTAGCCCGCGTCGCTCAGCGCGAAGGAGGCGTGGACACAGGAGTAGTCGAACTCGATGCCCTGGCCGATCCGGTTGGGGCCGGAGCCCAGGATGATGACGGCCGGCTTCTCGCGGGTCGCGACCTCGGTCTCCTCGTCGTAGGAGGAGTAGAAGTACGGCGTCTTCGCGGCGAACTCGGCGGCGCAGGTGTCGACCGTCTTGTAGACCGGGCGGATGCCGAGCGCGTGCCGGACCTCGCGGACGACGTCCTCGCGCAGGCCGCGGATCTCACCGACCTGCTGGTCGGAGAAGCCGTGCCGCTTGGCCTCGGCGAGCAGCTCGGCGGTGAGCTCGGGCGCCTCGGCCAGCTCGTCCGCGATCTCCTTGATCAGGAAGAGCTGGTCCACGAACCACGGGTCGATCTTCGTGTACTCGAAGATCTCCTCGGGCGTGGCGCCCGCGCGGATGGCTTGCATGACCGTGTTGATCCGGCCGTCGGTGGGACGCCGGGACTCCTCCAGGAGCAGCGACTTGTCCCCGGGCACACCCGTGAACGTGAACTGGCTGCCCTTCTTCTCCAGCGAGCGCAGGGCCTTCTGGAAGGCCTCGGGGAAGTTGCGGCCGATGGCCATGGCCTCGCCGACCGACTTCATGGTGGTGGTCAGCGTGGAGTCGGCCTGCGGGAACTTCTCGAAGGCGAAGCGCGGGGCCTTGACGACCACGTAGTCGAGCGTGGGCTCGAAGGAGGCCGGGGTCTCCTGGGTGATGTCGTTCGGGATCTCGTCGAGGGTGTAGCCGACGGCGAGCTTGGCGGCGATCTTGGCGATCGGGAAGCCGGTGGCCTTGGAGGCGAGCGCCGAGGAGCGCGACACGCGCGGGTTCATCTCGATGACGATCACACGACCGTCCTCGGGGTTCACCGCGAACTGGATGTTGCAGCCGCCGGTGTCGACGCCGACCTCGCGGATGACGGCGATGCCGATGTCGCGCAGGATCTGGTACTCGCGGTCGGTCAGCGTCATCGCGGGTGCGACGGTGATCGAGTCACCGGTGTGCACGCCCATGGGGTCGAAGTTCTCGATGGAGCAGACGACCACGACGTTGTCGTGCTTGTCGCGCATCAGCTCCAGCTCGTACTCCTTCCAGCCGAGGATGGACTCCTCCAGGAGCACCTCGGTGGTCGGGGAGAGCGTGAGGCCCTGGCCCGCGATACGGCGCAGCTCCTCCTCGTCGTGTGCGAAGCCGGAGCCGGCGCCGCCCATGGTGAAGGACGGGCGGACGACGACGGGGTAGCCGCCGAGCGTCTCGACGCCCTTGAGGACGTCGTCCATGGAGTGGCAGATCACCGAGCGGGCGGACTCGCCGTGGCCCGTCTTGCGGCGGACCTCCTCCACGACGTCCTTGAACAGGTCGCGGTCCTCGCCCTTGTGGATCGCCTCGGGCTTGGCGCCGATCAGCTCCACGCCGTACTTGGCCAGGACGCCGTTCTCGTGCAGCGAGATGGCGGTGTTCAGGGCCGTCTGGCCGCCCAGGGTGGGCAGCAGGGCGTCGGGACGCTCCTTGGCGATGATCTTCTCGACGAACTCCGGGGTGATCGGCTCGACGTAGGTGGCGTCGGCGATCTCCGGGTCGGTCATGATCGTCGCCGGGTTGGAGTTGACGAGGACGACGCGCAGGCCCTCGGCCTTGAGCACGCGGCACGCCTGGGTGCCGGAGTAGTCGAACTCGGCGGCCTGGCCGATGACGATCGGGCCGGAGCCGATGACCAGGACGGACTGGATATCGGTGCGCTTAGGCACGCTGGCCCTCCATCAGGGAAACGAAGCGGTCGAACAGGTAGGCGGCGTCGTGCGGACCCGCTGCCGCTTCGGGGTGGTACTGGACGGAGAAGGCCGGCTGGTCGAGCAGCTGCAGCCCCTCCACGACGTCGTCGTTCAGGCAGACGTGCGAGACCTCGGCGCGGCCGAACTTGGTCTCGCTGACCTTGTCGAGCGGCGCGTCCACGGCGAAGCCGTGGTTGTGCGCGGTGACCTCGACCTTGCCGGTCGTACGGTCCTGGACCGGCTGGTTGATGCCCCGGTGGCCGTACTTCAGCTTGTACGTGCCGAAGCCGAGGGCGCGGCCGAGGATCTGGTTGCCGAAGCAGATACCGAACAGCGGCGTCCTGCGCTCCAGGACGGCGGTCATCAGCGAGACCGGGCCGTCGGCGGTGGCCGGGTCGCCGGGGCCGTTGGAGAAGAACACGCCGTCCGGGTCGACCGCGTAGACCTCGTCGGCCGTGGCGGTGGCGGGCAGCACGTGCACCTCGATGCCGCGCTCGGCCATCCGCTGCGGGGTCATGCCCTTGATGCCGAGGTCGATGGCGGCGACGGTGAAGCGCTTCTCGCCGATCGCGGGGACGACGTACGCCTCCTTGGTCGCGACCTCCTCGTAGAGGCTCGCGCCCTTCATGTGCGGCTGGGCCAGCACGCGCGCGAGGAGCTCGGACTCGGCGGCGATGGCCTCGCCGGAGAAGATGCCGGCGCGCATCGAGCCGCGCTCGCGCAGGTGGCGGGTGAGGGCGCGGGTGTCGATGCCGGAGATGCCGACCACGCCCTGCCGCTCCAGCTCGTCGTCCAGGGAGCGCTTGGCACGCCAGTTGGACGGCACGCGCGCGGGGTCGCGCACGACATAGCCGGAGACCCAGATGCGGCTCGACTCGTCGTCCTCGTCGTTCCAGCCCGTGTTGCCGATCTGCGGCGCGGTCGCGACGACGATCTGACGGTCGTACGACGGGTCGGTCAGGGTCTCCTGGTAGCCGGTCATGCCGGTGGAGAACACGGCCTCGCCGAAGGTCTCCCCCACGGCCCCGTAGGAACGGCCGCGGAAGATGCGGCCGTCCTCCAGGACGAGTACGGCGGGAACCCTGGCAGCTCCCCTTGTGGAGGTCGTCATCGTGCGCCTTCCGTGTCGTTGATCATGTGGTTCAGGGTGTCGACCCACTCGGCGTGCTCGGCGGAGTGGTCCGAGCGGAAACCGGAGTCGATCAGCTTGTCGCCGAGCTCCCAGGTCACCACCAGCAGTCCGCCCTCGGTGAGGACCTTGCCCGCGATGCCCTTGTCCAGCCGGGCTTCGCGCAGCGCGGCGGTGGGGATGAAGAAGTCGCTCGCTCCGGGACGCTCGACCTCCAGCCCTCGGTCGGTCAGGGTGAGCTCGGCCCGGCTGCGGGTGCCCAGGCCGTGGGCCACGATGCGGTCCAGCCACTGGCCGGCCGTGGTGGAGCCGTGGTAGCGGCCGCTCATGCTCAGTTTGGCCGGGCCGGTCTCCTCCGGCGCGCTGGACGGCGCGGGCAGGTCGCTCTGGAGGGTGCCGCGCCACTTCCAGCCCTCGCGCATCAGCCAGTAGACGAGCGCGATGAAGAGCGCGAGTCCGACGAGCCAGCCGATGCGGGCCGGCCAGTCGGTGACCTCGGCCGACCTCTTGGCCTCGGCCAGCAGGATTACAGGTGTCACGTGAGCTTCCCGTCGACGAGCGTGGCCTTGCCCCGCAGCCACGTGTGCGTCACACGGCCCGGCAGCTCACGCCCCTCGTAGGGGGTGTTGCGGCTGCGCGAGGCGAAGCCCGCGGGGTCCACCTGGCCACGGTATTCCGTGTCGACGAGGGTGAGGTTGGCGGGCTCACCAGCCGAGACGGGACGGCCGTGCCCGGTGGCCTGTCCGATCTGCGCGGGCTTGACGGACATCCGGTCGGCGACGCCGGCCCAGTCCAGCAGGCCCGTGTCGACCATGGTCTCCTGGACCACTGACAACGCGGTCTCCAGACCCACCATCCCCATGGCGGCCGCGGCCCATTCGCAGTCCTTGTCCTCGTGAGGGTGCGGGGCGTGGTCGGTGGCGACGATGTCGATCGTGCCGTCCGCCAGGGCCTCGCGCAGGGCGTGCACGTCCCGCTCGGTGCGCAGCGGCGGGTTGACCTTGTAGACGGGGTTGTAGGTCCGCACCAGTTCGTCGGTGAGGAGCAGGTGGTGCGGGGTGACCTCGGCGGTGACCTGGATGCCGCGGGACTTGGCCCAGCGGACGATCTCGACGGACCCGGCGGTCGACAGGTGACAGATGTGGACGCGGGAACCGACGTGCTCGGCGAGCAGCACGTCCCGCGCGATGATCGACTCCTCTGCGACGGCCGGCCAGCCGCCCAGGCCCAGCTCGGCGGAGACGACGCCCTCGTTCATCTGGGCGCCCTCGGTCAGGCGCGGCTCCTGCGCGTGCTGGGCGACGACACCGCCGAAGGCCTTCACGTACTCCAGCGCGCGGCGCATGATCACCGCGTCGTCCACGCACTTGCCGTCGTCCGAGAAGACGGTGACCCCGGCGGCGGATTCGTGCATGGCGCCCAGCTCGGCGAGCTTGCGGCCCTCCAGGCCGACGGTGACGGCGCCGATGGGCTGCACGTCGCAGTAGCCGTGCTCCCGGCCGAGCCGCCAGACCTGCTCGACGACACCGGCGGTGTCGGCGACGGGGAAGGTGTTGGCCATGGCGAAGACGGTGGTGAAGCCGCCGGACGCGGCCGCGCGGGTGCCGGTCAGGACCGTCTCGGAGTCCTCGCGGCCCGGCTCGCGCAGGTGGGTGTGCAGGTCGACCAGGCCCGGCAGCAGCACCTTGCCGCCGGCCTCCACGACCTCGGCACCCTCGGCCGACAGCCCGGTGCCCACCTCGGCGATGGTCTCGCCGTCGATCAGCACGTCCTGCGGCTCGCCGCCGAGCACCTTCGCACCACGGATCAGGATCTTGCTCATGGGTCTTACTTCTCCTCGGTACGAGAGTGGGTGACGGCGGGCTCGTTGCCACCGAGCAGCAGGTACAGCACGGCCATCCGGATGGACACACCGTTGGCGACCTGCTCGATGGCGGTGCAGCGGTCGGAGTCGGCGACCTCGGCGGTGATCTCCATGCCGCGCACCATCGGGCCGGGGTGCATCACGACGGCGTGCTCGGGCAGCCTGGCCATGCGGTCGCCGTCGAGGCCGTAGCGGCGGGAGTACTCGCGCTCGGTCGGGAAGAACGCCGCGTTCATCCGCTCGCGCTGGACGCGGAGCATCATCACCGCGTCGCACTTGGGCAGCGTGCTGTCGAGGTCGTACGACACCTCGCACGGCCAGGTCTCGACCCCGACCGGCACCAGGGTGGGCGGCGCGACCAGGGTGACCTCGGCGCCGAGCGTGTGCAGCAGGTCCACGTTGGAGCGGGCGACCCGGCTGTGCAGGACGTCACCGACGATGGTGATCCGCTTGCCGGACAGGTCCTGGCCGAGCCCGGCGTCCCGGCCGATCAGCCGGCGGCGCATGGTGAAGGCGTCCAGGAGGGCCTGGGTGGGGTGCTGGTGGGTGCCGTCGCCGGCGTTGATGACCGCCGCGTCGATCCACCCGGAGTTCGCCAGGCGGTACGGGGCCCCCGAGGCGCCGTGCCGGATGACGACGGCGTCGACGCCCATGGCCTCCAGGGTCTGGGCGGTGTCCTTCAGGGACTCGCCCTTGGAGACGCTCGACCCCTTGGCGGAGAAGTTGATGACGTCGGCGGACAGTCGTTTCTCGGCGGCCTCGAAGGAGATCCGCGTGCGGGTTGAGTCCTCGAAGAAGAGGTTGACGACGGTGCGGCCGCGCAGGGTCGGCAGCTTCTTGATCGGCCGGTCGGCGACCCGGGCCATCTCCTCGGCGGTGTCGAGGATCAGGACGGCGTCGTCGCGGGTGAGGTCGGCGGCCGAGATGAGATGGCGCTGCATCTGTCAGGCTCCGTAAGGCAGTTCAATCGGGAGAATTCAGGCAATCCGCTACGCATGTGGGCACGCCGCAGCGGCCCTGCGCCGGATCTGCTACTGGCCGGTCTGCTTCACACCGAGCAGCACGGTGTCGCGACCGTCCTCCTCGGCGAGCTGGACCTTGACCGTCTCCCGCAGCGACGTGGGGAGGTTCTTGCCGACGTAGTCGGCACGGATGGGCAGTTCACGATGGCCGCGGTCGACCAGGACCGCGAGCTGGACCGCGCGGGGGCGCCCGATGTCGTTCAGGGCGTCGAGGGCGGCGCGGATGGTGCGGCCGGAGAAGAGCACGTCGTCGACGAGGACGACCAGCTTGCGATCGATGCCGTCACCGGGGATCTCGGTGCGGGCCAGCGCACGCGGGGGGTGCATGCGCAGGTCGTCGCGGTACATGGTGATGTCGAGCGAACCGACCGGCATCTTGCGGTCGGTGATCTGCTCCAGTTTGACGGCGAGCCGCTGGGCGAGGAAGACGCCCCGGGTCGGAATGCCGAGGAGCACCACGTCGTCGGCGCCCTTGGCGCGCTCGACGATCTCGTGGGCGATACGGGTCAGCACCCGCGCGATGTCGGGGCCCTCGAGAACGGGCCGCGCATCGGACGCGTGCGGGGTGGCGGGCGAGTCCTGCTTGTCCATACGAAAAGGACCTCCTTCTCCGCCTCACGGGACGGACCTTAAAGGACGTCTGATTTGCGCCATCAACCCTAGCAGGTCATGAGGAGGCCCCCGATCACCCCCCTGGCCCAGTCGGCCATCACTACCACGGAAGAGTCGGTGTGGACCATTCGGCTTGACGGGCAAGAGTCACGCTGCGTAACCTCACAGTGAGTTACCAGCCGCGCGGCGGGAACCCAGTCCGGCCGCGTCGACACAGTGTCCGGGGAGCTATATGTCCAGCGAATACGCCAAACAGCTCGGGGCCAAGCTCCGGGCCATCCGCACCCAGCAGGGCCTTTCCCTCCACGGTGTCGAGGAGAAGTCCCAGGGTCGCTGGAAGGCCGTGGTGGTCGGGTCCTACGAGCGTGGCGACCGTGCGGTGACCGTACAGCGGCTCGCCGAGCTGGCCGATTTCTATGGCGTTCCGGTGCAGGAGCTGCTGCCGGGCACCACGCCGGGCGGCGCCGCCGAGCCGCCGCCGAAGCTGGTCCTGGACCTGGAGCGGCTGGCCACCGTGCCGGCCGAGAAGGCGGGTCCCCTCCAGCGCTACGCGGCCACGATCCAGTCCCAGCGCGGTGACTACAACGGCAAGGTGCTCTCCATCCGCCAGGACGACCTGCGCACACTCGCCGTCATCTACGACCAGTCCCCCTCGGTCCTCACCGAGCAGCTGATCAGCTGGGGTGTCCTGGACGCGGACGCCCGCCGCGCGGTGGCCACGCACGAAGAGGCCTGAGCCGCTCGACATCTGAGCAGAAACGTGCCGCCGGGGGGGCCGGAACTTTGCGGTTCCGGCCCCCCGGCGGCGTTTTCACGGTCATCGGAAGAACGCCGGAGGGCCCGCAGCACAAGCGTGCTGCGGGCCCTCCGGCGATGGCGTACCGGGCGGTTACGCCTGGTCCCGGCGCAGGGACGGCTTGAGTTCCTTCAAGCGGCCCAGCAGGCCGTTCACGAACGACGGCGACTCGTCGGTGGAGAACTCCTTCGCCAGTTGCACCATCTCGTCCAGGACGACGGCGTCCGGGGTCTCGTCGACCCAGATCAGCTCGTACGCGCCCAGCCGCAGGATGTTGCGGTCCACGACCGGCATCCGGTCGAGCGTCCAGCCGACCGCGTACTGGGCGATCAGCTCGTCGATCCGCCTCGCGTGCTCGGCGTAGCCCTCGATCAGCTGCATCGTGTACTCGCTGACCGGCGGCTGCCGGGTGTCGGACCGGGACAGCCGGATCCAGTCCGCGAGGACCGTCAGGACGTCGGCGTCGCGCTGGTCGCCCTCGAAGAGGATCTGGAAGGCGCGCTTGCGGGCCGTGTTGCGGGCAGCCACGGTTAGCTGTTCACCCGGCCGAGGTAGTCGCTCGTACGGGTGTCGACCTTGATCTTCTCACCAGTGGTGATGAAGAGCGGGACCTGGATCTGGTGGCCGGTCTCCAGGGTGGCGGGCTTGGTACCACCGGTGGAGCGGTCGCCCTGGACGCCCGGCTCGGTCTCGGCGATGGTCAGCTCGACGGCGGCGGGCAGCTCGACGAAGAGAACCTCGCCCTCGTGCTGCGCGACGGTGGCGGTGAAGCCCTCGATCAGGAAGTTCGCGGCGTCGCCGACGGACTTCCGGTCGATGTGCAGCTGGTCGTAGGTCTCCATGTCCATGAAGACGAAGTACTCGCCGTCCATGTACGAGAACTGCATGTCGCGCTTGTCGACAGTGGCGGTCTCGACCTTGACGCCGGCGTTGAAGGTCTTGTCGACCACCTTGCCGGACAGCACGTTCTTCAGCTTGGTGCGCACGAAGGCCGGGCCCTTGCCGGGCTTGACGTGCTGGAACTCGACGACGGACCAGAGCTGGCCGCCTTCGAGCTTGAGCACCATGCCGTTCTTGAGGTCGTTCGTGGAAGCCACGGTTGCGGAATCTCCTGGACTGACGTACGACCCCGGGGCATGCGCACAGCGCGAGGCTAGAGCGCGAGCAGCTCCTTGGTCGTGATGGTGAGTAGCTCGGGTCCGCCGTCCGCCTCGGGGCGTACGACGAGCGTGTCATCGATCCGGACACCGCCCCGGCCCGGGAGGTGGACCCCGGGTTCGACGGTGACCGGCACGCAAGCGTCCAGTTTACCCATGGCGGCGGGGGCCAACTGCGGGTCCTCGTCGATTTCGAGTCCGACGCCGTGTCCGGTCAGCGGTGGCAGGGCCTCCGCATAGCCGGCGGAGTCCAGTACGTGGCGGGCCGCCCGGTCCACGTCGCGGTAGGCGGCGCCGGGTGCCAGGGACTCGCGTCCGGCGCGCTGGGCTGCGAAGACGAGGTCGTACAGCTCGATCTGCCACTCGGCGGGCGAGGTGCCGATCACGAAGGTACGGCCGATCTCGCAGCGGTAGCCGCGGTAGGTCGCGCCCAGGCACACCGAGAGGAAGTCGCCCTCCTCCACCCGCCGGTCGGTGGGGCGGTGCCCGCGGCGGCCGGAGTTCGGGCCGGTGGCGACGGAGGTGGGGAAGGCCGGCCCGTCGGCGCCGTGGTCGACCAGGCGGCGCTCCAGCTCCAGCGCGAGGTGCCGTTCGGTGCGGCCGACCAGGATGGACTCCAGCAGCTCACCGAGGGCCTGGTCGGCGATCTCGGCGCCGATGCGCAAACAGGAGATCTCCTCCTCGTCCTTGACCACCCTGAGCTGTTCCACGGCTCCGCCGAGGTCGCCGAGGCGGAGCGTGGGGGCGGCCGAGGCGATCGCTCTGTGCCGGGTGACCGTGAGGTGGTGTTCCTCGACGGCCAGGGAGTCGGCCTCCTGGGCCACGGCCAGGCCCGCCGCCACGACCGAGGCGTCGCCACCGATGCCGCTGCCGACACCGACGCCGTTCGGCGGGAGGACATGGAGGCGCAGGTTCTCGTCCGGGCGGCCCTCGGCGGGGCGGTCGTCGGGCTGGCCGATGCATACGAGGAGGTCCTCGCGTTTGCCGAGCAGCAGCGCGGAGCCCTGCGGGGCTGCGGCGGCGAGGTAGCGCACGTTGGCTGGGCGGGTGACGAGCGCTGCCGCGGTGCCGGCCGCGGTGAAGTGGTCTCTCAGCCGGGATCGGCGGGTCGCGTACACCTCTGACATGAGATGAGCGTAGGAGTTTTATGGCGGTTATGCCGATTTGTGGGGGCCGAGTGGGGTCGCGGGGCAGGTGGGGCATGGTGCCGTTGCGTTGCCGGGTGCCGGTGGGTGGTGGGTTCTCGCGCCCACGCGGCGGATCCGCATATCGACAGGGCCCCGTGACCCTTACGGCACTGCAGCTCCCGCTGCTTACCAGCTCGGTGGGCTCGCTATGGCTCTCGCCAGGACCTCGTCCAGAACGCGGGCCGTCCCAGGGATGTCCAGCTGGGAGTTGTCGATGATCGGCAGGCCCGAGCCGTACCAGCCGGCCATGCGGCCGTGGATACGGGCCACCTCCTCGTCGGTGAGGCGGCGGTTGCCGGTGCGTTCGGCGTTGCGCTCCAGGACGATGTCCAGGCCGGGGAGGAGGACGACGGGCAGCAGGCCGGGGCCCACATGGCGTTTCCAGCCGCCGAGGCCCACGACCGGGCGGTCCGGGAAGACCGCGTCGTCCAGGATGCAGGAGATGCCGTTGGCGAGGAAGTTGCGGGCGGCGAAGCCGCAGGTGCGGCGGGCCAGGCGGTACTGGGCCTCGGAGTTGTCGTTCCAGCCGGACTGGGGGTCGGCGAAGCCCGAGCGTACCCATTCGCGGACGTCGTCCAGGCTGATGTGAGCGGTGGGCACACGGCGGTGGTCCGCCCAGTACTTGGCCACGCTGGTCTTGCCCGCGCCGGCCGGGCCGATCAGCAGGACGGCGAGGGTGGTGGCCCCCGGGTCTGGAGCGGCGGCGGGAGCCGGGGGCGCGGTGGGCACACCGACGGGGCCGCCGGGCGGCAGCGGGACGTGACCGGTGGTGTCGGGGGGCGGCGGGGCGGCGGGATGTGGAGCCGGGGGCTGGGGCAGCGGGGGTTGCGGGGGCGTCGGCGGGACGGCGCCGGTGGGCGTGGGGAAGCCTGGTGGCGGGGGCACGGGGACGGGCCCGTGGGAGGCGCCCGGGTGCGGGCCCGGGTGGTGTGCGGCCGACGCCCAGCCGGTGTGCGGCACCTGCCCCGGCCGGTGGGGCGGCGGCAGCGGAGACCCCACTGCGTGCTGCATCCGTTGCCACTCCGTCTCGTACAGGCAATTCGTGCCGGCAGCGGGCCGCAGCCCGCTGCCTACCGAACGGTACCGTCCCCCGCCGTCGTTTGGTGAAACGGTCGGGGGCGGCCCGAAGTGCCCGCTCCGGAAAGGGAATCGGACGGACGGAACAGTCGGGGACTTACTGCCCGACCTCGCCGTACGCGGCGAGCAGGACGGCCGGGTCGGGGCCCTCCAGGACGGTCGGCTTGGCCAGGCCGTCCAGGACGATGAAGCGCAGCAGGTCGCCGCGGGACTTCTTGTCGATCTTCATCGTCTCCAGCAGCCTGGGCCACTGGTCGTAGCGGTAGTGCAGCGGCAGGCCGACCGCTTCCAGGACCGTGCGGTGGCGGTCCGCCGTCGCGTCGTCCAGCCGGCCCGCCAGACGGCCGAGTTCGGCGGCGAAGTGCATGCCGACCGCGACCGCGGCGCCGTGCCGCCACGTGTAGCGCTCGTTCTTCTCGATGGCGTGGCCGAGCGTGTGGCCGTAGTTGAGGATCTCGCGCAGGCCCGACTCCTTCAGGTCCGAGGAGACGACCTCCGCCTTCACCCGGATCGAGCGCTCGATCAGCTCCGCCGTGTGCGGGCCCTGCGGACTCCGGGCGGCCCCGGGGTCGGCCTCGATCAGGTCCAGGATCACCGGATCGGCGATGAAGCCGGCTTTGATGACCTCGGCGAGACCGGAGACGTAGTCGTTGACCGGGAGAGAGTCCAGCGCGGCCAGATCACACAGGACACCGGCCGGCGGGTGGAAGGCACCCACCAGGTTCTTGCCCTCGGCGGTGTTGATCCCGGTCTTGCCGCCCACCGCCGCGTCCACCATCGCCAGCACCGTGGTCGGGATGGCGATCCAGCGCACCCCGCGCAGCCAGGTCGCCGCCACGAACCCGGCCAGGTCCGTGCTCGCGCCGCCGCCCACGCCGACGATGACGTCGGAACGCGTGAAACCGGACTGGCCCAGCGCCTTCCAGCAGTAGGCGGCGACCTCGGCGGTCTTGGCCTCCTCGGCGTTGGGCACCTGGATCGCGACCGCCTCGTAACCCTGCCCGGCCAGGTCGGCGCGGAGCGCGTCACCGGTCTCGGCCAGCGCCTCGGGATGGATCACCGCGACCCGCCTGGCCCTGGGACCGATCAACCCGGCCAGCTCACCGAGCAGTTGACGCCCGACCAGCACCTCATAGGGGTCGGTGCCCGCCGTGCCGGCGACCTGGACCCGGGTGACTGCCTCGCTCATGCTTCCTTCAACTCCAGTGCGTCCAGGGCTGCTTGGGTGACCTCTTCGGGGGTACGGCCGTCCGTCGCCACGACGGCGGAGGCCACCTCCTCGTACAGATGCCGCCGCGCCTC
>NZ_JBFAWG010000034.1:0-72938 GCF_040680215.1 Streptomyces sp. NPDC052107 | reverse complement strand
CCGAGAACACCGTCTGCACGAGCTCGTTGACATCCTTCACGCGAATGTCAACGACCCCCACCACTTTCCGTCACCACCGAATGTGAGACAGGGCCGGAAATGTGACAGGCCCCGGACCGGCTCCGCTACGACGGCTGCAGCTGCCGTTGCATGTAGGCGAGCTTGTCCGGGTTCATCACGGTCCGCACATGGGCGATCAGGCCGTCCCGCAGCTCGAAGGACGCCACCCCGGCGAGCACGTCGCCCGCCCACGCGACCAGCGCGCTCGCGCCGTTGACCTCCGCCACCACGATGTCCAGGCCGCCTGTGAACCGCTCGGCCCCGCCCACCAGGAAGCGCGCGACCTTCTCGCGTCCCTCGACCGGCCGCCTGACCGCGGACACCTTGCCGCCGCCGTCGCCCCAGTAGGTGACGTCCGCCGCGAGCATCTTCTCCAGGCCGGCCAGGTCACCCTCGCGGGCCGCCGTGAGGAAGGACACGAGCAGTTCCTCCTGCCGCTCCGGCGCGGGCTCGAAGCGGCCCTCCGGCACGGCGACCCGGGCCACCGCGCGCCGGTACAGCTGACGGCAGTTGGACTCGCTCAAGTCCAGGACGTCCGCGATCTCCCGGTGGGCGTAACCGAACGCCTCACGCAGCACGTACACGGCCCGCTCGGTCGGCGTCAGGCGCTCCAGCAGGACCAGCAGGGCCATGGAGACCTGCTCGCGCCGCTCCGCCGACTCCAGCGGGCCGAGCGTCCCGTCGGAGGTGGCCACCGGCTCGGGCAGCCAGGTCCCTGGGTACTCCTCGCGCCGCGCCCGGGCCGAGGTCAGCCGGGTCAGACAGAGGTTGGTGACGGCCTTGGCGAGCCATGCCCCCGGGTGCTCGATCGCCGCCCGGTCGGCGCCGCTGAACCGCAGATACGCGTCCTGTACCGCGTCCTCCGCCTCGTGGGCGGAGCCCAGCAGGCGGTAGGCCAGACCGAACAGCCGGGGCCGGTGGGACTCGAACTTGTCGGAGGGCGGCGAAGGCGTCATGCGCCTCAGCCTGCCAGACGCCCCGGTGGCGTCCTGAAGCCCTGGCGGCCCGGCGGCGGGCAAGGGCCGTCGTCACCGCCACCGGACCCGCCCGCACGATAAGAGGACTAGACCAGTACGGTCAATAGGTCCGGACCAATGGTCAATGTGCTCTGGAAGTCCGGCAGTTGCGCGGTCCGGCTGTGCCGGGGCGCCAAGGGTGGCGGCACATGCTGTGAGCGAGCCCACACCCTCCGTCTGTCTGGAGCGGCGCCCGGCGTGGCACACTGGCCGTGTACCAGAAGCAGCGCACTCCGGGGTCGGTGAAAGTCCGAACCGGCGGTTACAGTCCGCGACCCGGTCGCTTCCAGCGGCCGGTTGACCAGGTGAAATTCCTGGACCGACGGTTAAAGTCCGGATGGGAGGCAGTGCGCGGCGGGCGGGCACGTGTATCCGTGCGCGCCGCCGTATCTGGGGCTCGTCCGCATGCGGGCGGCCTCTTTCGGCGTCGCCCGGTGTGCTCACCCGTACATTCTGTCGTCATCGACAGGCCCCGGAGTCCGTGCCCCAAGAGGCAGGAGGACCCGGGAAGTGTTCACCGGAATCGTCGAAGAGCTGGGTGAGGTCACCGCCGTCGAGAACCTCGGCGACGCCTCCCGCTTCCGGCTCCGCGGCCCCGTCGTGACCGAGGGCGCGCAGCACGGCGACTCCATCGCCGTGAACGGGGTCTGTCTCACCGTCGTGGAGCACGAGGGCGACGAGTTCACCGCCGATGTGATGGCGGAGACCCTGAAGCGTTCCAGCCTCGGCGCACTCGCCGTCGGCTCCCGCGTCAACCTCGAACGCCCCATGGCCGTGGGTGCGCGCCTCGGCGGGCACATCGTGCAGGGCCATGTCGACGGCACCGGCGAGGTGCTGGAGCGCAGGCCCTCGGAGAACTGGGAGATCGTGAAGATCTCCCTCCCGGCGGACCTCTCCCGCTACGTCGTGGAGAAGGGCTCCATCACCGTCGACGGCATCAGCCTCACGGTCGTGGACGCCGGCCCCGACCACTTCACCGTCAGCCTCATCCCGACCACCCTCGACCTGACCACGCTCGGCCTGAAGCAGCCCGGCGACCCGGTCAACCTCGAGGTCGACGTCGTCGCCAAGTACGTCGAGCGGCTCCTCGGCGACCGTGCCCAGGGAGCCACCAAGTGAACTGGCTGAACTCCGAGGCCTTCACCCTCTTCGGCCAGCGCATCATCTGGTCGGACATGGTCGGCAACATCCTCGGCCTGATCACCCTCGCCCTCGGCTGGCGCCGCTCCCTGTGGACCTGGCCCGTGCAGTTCCTCTCCGGCCTCGTCCTCTTCGCCGCCTTCTACGGCCATCTGACCGGCAGCGCCGGCAAGCAGGCCGTCGTCATGGTCGTCGCGCTGTACGGCTGGTGGCAGTGGCAGCGCAACAAGGGCCGGTCCGCCGACGGCCACATCACCCCCCGGTTCGCCGGCTGGCGCGAGCGCGCGGTGATGCTGGGCGCGGCCGCCGTCGGCACGGTCGCGGTGGCCCTGTTCTTCACGGCCTACCCGTCGCTGTCCTGGGACCCCTGGCCCGACGCCTACATCTTCGTCGGCACCATCGTCGCCATGTACGCCCAGGCCAAGGGCATGGTCGAGTTCTGGATCGCCTGGCTGCTGGTCGACCTCGTCGGCGTACCCCTCAACTTCGCCAACGGCTACGCCTTCTCCGGTTTCGTCTACGTCATCTACGGCGCACTCGTCCTGTGGGGCATGCGCGACTGGTGGCTGCGCTCCCGCAGGAGCTCGCAGCCCGTCCTGGAAGGAGCCCCGGCATGACCTCGGCACCGCCCCTGTACGACACGGACGCCATCGAGAGCTTCGGGCTCGACCCCGTCGAGCAGGCCATCGCCGACATCGCGGCCGGCCGCCCGGTCGTGGTCGTGGACGACGAGGACCGGGAGAACGAGGGCGACCTCGTCATCGCCGCCGAGAAGGCGACCCCCGAGATCGTCGCCTTCATGATGAGCGAGTGCCGGGGACTCATCTGCGCCCCCATGGAGGGCGAAGAACTGGACCGGCTGCGGCTGCCGCAGATGGTCCAGGACAACACCGAGTCGATGAAAACCGCGTTCACCATCTCCGTGGACGCCTCGGCCGCTCACGGTGTGAGCACCGGCATCTCGGCCTCCGACCGAGCGACGACGCTTCAGCTTCTCGCGAGCGGCACGGCGGAGCCGACGGATTTCGTCCGGCCCGGCCATGTCTTCCCGCTGCGCGCCAAGCCCGGCGGCGTGCTCACCCGCAACGGCCACACCGAGGCCGCCGTCGACCTCGCCCGGCTCGCGGGTCTGCGCCCGGCCGGTGCCATCGTGGAGATCGCCGGCGAGGACGGCCGTATGCTCCGCCTGCCCGAGCTGATCCCGTTCGCCCGCAAGCACGGCCTGACGATCATCTCCATCGAGGACCTGATCGCCTACCGCCGCGGCAGTGAGCCCACCGTCCGCCGCGAGGCCGAGACCCGCCTGCCCACCAAGCACGGCACCTTCACCGCCTACGGCTACCGCTCCACCGTGGACGGCGTCGAACACGTCGCCCTCGTCCACGGCGACCTCGGCGACGGCGAGGACGTCCTGGTCCGCGTCCACTCCGAATGCCTCACCGGTGATGTCTTCGGCTCCCTGCGCTGCGACTGCGGCCCCCAGCTGGACACCGCCCTGCAGCGCATCCAGGAGGAGGGCCGGGGCGTGGTGGTCTACCTGCGCGGCCACGAGGGGCGCGGCATCGGTCTGCTGTCCAAGCTCCGGGCGTACGAGCTGCAGGAGCGGGGCCGCGACACCCTGGACGCCAACCTCGAACTCGGCCTGCCCGCCGACGCCCGCGACTACGGCGCCGGCGCCCGGATCCTCGCCGACCTCGGCGTGCACAGCGTCCGGCTGATGACCAACAATCCGGACAAGACGGACGCGCTGCTGCGCCACGGGCTGAGGGTCACCGGCCGCGAGTCGATGCCCATCCAGGCGGGCGAGCACAACCTGCACTACCTGCGCACCAAGCGCGACCGTATGGGACACGACCTGCCCTGGCTGGACACGCCCGCCGTGACCGCTTCCGCGGCCGCGGTCGCGTCCGGCTGTGGCAACCAGTAAGCAAGAAGCACTTAGGAGACACGTGAGCGGCAAGGGTGCACCGGAACTGTCCGTACGCAACGCGAGCGACCTCAGGGTCGCCGTCATCGCGGCGCAGTGGCACGTGAAGGTGATGGACGGTCTGGTGAACGGCGCCCTGCGCGCCCTGCACGAACTGGGGATCGACGAGCCGACCCTGATCCGGGTCCCCGGCAGCTTCGAACTCCCGGTCGCCGCCAAGGTGCTGGCCGGGCGCGGCTACGACGCCGTGGTCGCCCTCGGCGTCGTCATCCGCGGCGGCACCCCGCACTTCGACTACGTCTGCCAGGGCGTCACCCAGGGCCTCACCCAGGTCAGTGTGGAGACCGGAGTGCCCGTCGGCTTCGGTGTGCTCACCTGCGACACCGAGGAGCAGGCCCTGGACCGGGCCGGCCTGGAGGGCTCGAACGAGGACAAGGGCCACGAGGCGGTGACCGCGGCGGTCGCGACCGCCGCCACGCTCCGCTCAGTATCCGAACCCTGGCACTGAGGTACCGGCCGGAGCGCGTAGGGTAAGGACCACCATGTCCAAGAAGACGTTCGAGGAGCTCTTCACCGAGCTCCAGCAGAAGGCCGCCCACGGGGACCCCGCCACCTCCCGCACCGCAGAGCTGGTCGGCAAGGGCGTCCATGCCATCGGCAAGAAGGTCGTCGAAGAGGCCGCCGAGGTCTGGATGGCCGCCGAGTACGAGGGCAAGGAGGCGGCCGCCGAGGAGATCTCCCAGCTGCTGTACCACATCCAGGTGATGATGGTCGCCCGCGGGATCTCCCTGGACGACGTCTACGCCCACCTGTAAGCCGCCCCGCCGTAACCGCTGTAGAAACCCCTTCACGCAAAGGAAGCCGACCTCATGCTGCGCATCGCCGTCCCCAACAAGGGTTCACTGTCCGGCCCTGCGGCGGAGATGCTGCATGAGGCCGGCTACCAGCAGCGCCGCGAGTCCAAGGAGCTGCGGATCGTCGACCCGGTGAACGAGGTCGAGTTCTTCTACCTCCGCCCCCGCGACATCGCGATCTACGTCGCCTCAGGCCGCCTCGACGTGGGCATCACCGGCCGTGACCTGCTGATCGACTCCGGCGCCGACGCCGAGGAGATCCTGCCGCTCGGCTTCGCCCGCTCCACCTTCCGCTTCGCCGCCAAGCCGGGCACCGCGAGCGGCATCGAGGACCTCAAGGGCAAGACGGTCGCCACCTCCTACGAGGGCATCGTCGCGGGGCACCTCGAGGACAGCGGAGTCGACGCCTCCGTCGTCCACCTCGACGGCGCCGTGGAGACCGCGATCGAGCTGGGCGTCGCCGAGGTCATCGCCGACGTCGTGGAGACCGGCACCAGCCTGCGCAACGCCGGCCTGGAGGTCTTCGGCGAGCCGATCATGAAGTCCGAGGCGATCGTCATCCGCCGCACCGGCACCGACGGCGAGGAGCCGAAGGTCCAGCAGTTCCTGCGCCGCCTCCAGGGCGTCCTGGTCGCCCGGACCTACGTGATGATGGACTACGACTGCCGGGTCGAGCAGCTGGAGAAGGCCGTCGCGCTCACCCCTGGCCTGGAGTCCCCGACCGTCTCCCCGCTGCACAACGAAGGCTGGGTCGCGGTCCGCGCCATGGTCCCCGCCAAGGAGGCGCAGCGGATCATGGACGACCTCTACTCCATCGGCGCCCGCGCCATCCTCACCACGGCCATCCACGCCTGCCGCCTGTAAGGGGTACGCCGACCGATGTCCGACCTGCCCACCCTTCCCGTCACCTTCCGGCCGGGCCACACCCGGGCGATCCTGCTCACCGCCGGTGTCGTGATCTTCCTGACCATCTCCGGGATCGCGATGCTGCTGGAGCAGCTGGGCCCGGGGGAGCGGGCGAGCTTCTTCGTCACCGGGGCGCTGATCTTCTGGGTGCTGGCCCAGATCTCCCGGGTGAAGGTCGTCGCCGACGAGTCCGGTGTCACCGTGGTCAACATCGCCAGCAGGCGGCGCCTGGAGTGGGCGGAGATCGTCCAGGTGAACCTCCGTCCGGGCGATCCCTGGGTCTTCCTCAACCTCAGCGACGGCACCAGCCTGCCCGCGCTAGGCATCCAGCCGGGCCTCGCCAAGCAGCGCGCCATCGCCGACGCGCAGGCCCTGCGGGCCCTCGCCGACGCCCGCTCCCCGGCCCACCCGGTGGAAGGTCAGGGCTGACTCGGGGGCAGATCGGGGCTGACTCGGGGGCGTCCACCCTGCCCGAGTGGCCCATGTCTTGATTAATCTGGTGACGGAGGCCGTTTCGCTGCGGCTCCGCCCCTGGAGCACCACCCGGTGCACAGGGGTTCCTGCTACCCGAGGAGTGACTCCCTCCAGCGATGGACGGATCGTCCTGTAGTACCTGCGCCGCCCCGACCCGACATACCGGGAAGGTGGTGGCAGCGTGACCATCTCCCTGCTGCTCCTGGGAGCGGCTTTCCTGCTGATCCTCGCCAACGGATTCTTCGTGGCGGCCGAGTTCGGCCTGGTGACCGTCGAGGCGACGGACGCCGAGAAGGCGGCCGCCGAGGGCGACCGACGCGCCCGTAGGGTGGCCGAGTCGCTCAAGGAGCTGTCCTTCCAGCTCTCCGGCACCCAGCTCGGCATCACCATCACCTCCCTGGTCGTCGGCATGCTCGCCGAACCGGCCCTGGCCCGGCTGCTGCACGCTCCGTTCGCCGCCATCGGTGTCCCGGACGGCGCCGTCTCCGGTGTCGCCGTGGTCGTCGGCATGCTGCTGGCCTCCGCGATCCAGATGGTGATCGGCGAGCTCGTGCCCAAGAACTGGGCGGTGTCCAAGCCCCTGCAGGTCGCCCGGTTCGTGGCCGGCCCGCAGTACCACTTCGCCCGCCTGTTCCGCCCGGTGATCGCCGCGCTCAACACCGTCGCCAACCGCCTGGTAAGGGCCCTCGGCGTCGAACCCGCCGAGGAACTGGCCTCCGCCCGCACCCCGGGCGAGCTCGTCTCCCTGGCCCGGCACTCCGCGCAGGCCGGAGCCCTGGAACAGGACACGGCCGACCTGTTCGTCCGCACCCTGTCCCTGGGCGAGCTGACCGCGCAGCACGTCATGACCCCGCGCGTGAAGGTCAGCGCCCTCCAGGACACGGCCACCGCCGAGGACGTCGTCAACCTCACCCGGGCCACCGGCCTGTCCCGCTTCCCCGTCTACCGGGAGAAGATCGACGAGATCGTCGGCATGGCCCACCTGAAGGACGCCCTCGCGGTCCCGGTGCACGACCGGTTGCGCACCTCGGTGAACCGCATCGCCCGCAAGGCGCTGCTGGTCCCGGAGACCCTGCCGGTCCAGCCCCTGCTCGCCCGGCTCCGCTCCGAGCAGCCCATCGCGGTCGTCGTCGACGAGTACGGCGGCACGGCGGGCGTGGTCACCCTGGAGGACATCGTCGAGGAACTCGTCGGCGAGGTCCGCGACGAGCACGACGCCAAGGACATGCCCGAGCTGGCCCCCGCCCCGCCCGAGGACGGCCGGCCCGCCTGGGACGCCGACGGCAGCTGCCGCGTCGACATCCTCCAGCGCATAGGCCTCGACGTGCCCGAGGGGCCGTACGAGACGGTCGCCGGACTCGTCGCCGACCTGCTCGGCCGTATCCCGGCCCCCGGCGACCGGGCCGAGCTGCCCGGCTGGCGGCTCTCGGTCCGCCAGGTCGGCCACTACCGCGCCGAACGGGTCCGCCTGGTCAGGACGGTCCCGGCGGTGAACGTGATGGAGGCCGCCCGATGAGCGTCCTCCAACTGGTCTTCGCCGCGCTGCTCGTGCTCGCCAACGGCTTCTTCGTCGGCGCCGAGTTCGCGCTCGTCTCCGTGCGCCGCAGCCAGATCGAACCGCTGGGTACGGCGCGGGCCCGCCAGGTGCTGTACGGCCTGGAGCGGCTGCCGCAGATGATGGCCGCGGCCCAGTTCGGCATCACGGTCTGCTCACTGACGCTGGGCGCGGTGGCCGAGTCGACGGTGGCCCATCTGCTGGAGCCGGTGTTCGCGGCGGTCCACCTGCCCGACGGCATGGTCCACCCCCTCGGCTATGTCATCGCGCTGGCCGCGGTGGTCTTCTTCCACCTGGTCATCGGCGAGATGGTGCCGAAGAACCTCGCGATGGCGGCCCCCGAGAAGGCGGCGCTGTGGCTGAGCCCCGGCCTGGTCTACTTCGCCCGCCTGTGCAAGCCGATCACCGTGACCCTCGGCGCCTGCGCCCAGGGCATCCTGCGGCTCTTCCGGGTCGAGCCCAAGGACGAGGTCGAGGCCGTCGTCACCAGCGAGCAGCTCAACCGCCTGCTGGAGGACTCCGGCCAGGCCGGCCTGCTCGACCCCGAGGAGCGCGAGCGCCTGGAGGACGCCCTGGAACTGGGCTCCCGCCCGGTCACCGACGTCCTGCTGCGCCGGGAGTCCCTGGTCACGGTGACCCCGTCGGTCACCCCGGGCGAGATCGTCGAGCTGACGGCCCGCACGGGTTACTCCCGCTTCCCGGTCTCGGCGACGGAGAAGGGCCCGTTCATGGGTTATGTCCACGTCAAGGACGTCCTCGACCTGGAGCACTCCGACCGCGCTGTCCCGCAGCACGTCTGGCGTCCCATGACCACCCTGCGGGCCGAGCTGCCGCTCGACGACGCCCTCACGGTCATGCGGCGGGCGGCCACGCACCTGGCCCAGGTCGCCGACCCCTCCGGCAAGGTGCTGGGCCTGGTCGCTCTGGAGGACGTCCTGGAACTCCTGGTCGGCGAGGTCCGTGACCCGGCCCATCGAGAGATGCCGGAGCCGCGGGTGAGCGGGGAGCCGCAGCAAGTGCTCGCCTCCTAGCCGGGGTGGTGCAGGAAGCAGCGCGGCTGCCGCCCGGTGGTGGGCTGGTCGCGCAGTTTCCCGCGCCCCTGGGGAGCTGCAGTGCCCTGGGCTTGGCAGCGCCGCCGCTGCGGGCAGTCGTGCCGCTGGGGCGGCACGGGTGGGCGATGGGGAGTCCCCCTCCGTGCGAGCGAAGCCGAGAGTGGGGGAGGCACCCCGCCGGCGCGGGCAGGCGAAACCCACCCCGCCCAGCCCACGGCGCCTACATGGCCGACGGATCCTGCGGCCCCCGCCCCGACAGCACTTCCCCGTACGCCTGCATCAGGTCGGCCAACCGAAGCGTGGCCAAGTCCTCCCGGGACAGGGAACCCGCATACGTCGACAGCCGAAGGTCCCGGTACGCGCAGCTCTTCTCGTACAGCGTGCGCAGGAACCGTCCGTTGCCCAACTCGTCGATCCACCCCTGCTCCACCACGTGCCCGGCGATCGAGCGCAGCTCGTCCAGCGCTTCCTCGTCCCACAGGTCCCCGTTCTCCCCGGCCAGCACCTTCCCGATCTCGGTGAGTTCCTGCGGCCGGTAGGAGGGGAAGTCGACGCGGGTGGTGAACCGGGAGGACAGTCCGGGGTTCGCGGCCAGCAGCCGGTCCATGCCCTCGGGATAGCCGGCGAGGATCACGACCAGATGGTCCCTGTTGTCCTCGGCCCGCTTCAGCAGCACCTGCAGGGCCTCGTCGCCGTAGGCGTCTCCCTTGCCGTACCCGGAGTTGGACAGCGAGTACGCCTCGTCCACGAACAGCACCCCGCCGATCGCGGAGTCGATCAGCTCGTTGGCCTTCACGGCGGTCTGCCCGAGGTACTCGCCGACCAGATCCGCCCGCTGGGCCTCCACCAGGTGGTCCCCGCCGAGCAGGCCCAGTGCGTAGAAGACCCGGCCCAGGATCCGGGCCACCGTGGTCTTCCCGGTCCCCGACGGCCCCGAGAAGACGAAGTGCCGTTTCGGCGGCTGCACCGGCAGCCCCTGCCCGGCCCGCAGCCGGGCCATGTTCAACTGTGCGGACAACGCCTTGACCTGGCGTTTCACCGGCTCCAGCCCCACCATGCGCTCGAGTTCGGCAAGCGCTTCCTCGAGCAGGGCGGGATCGGTCGGCCCGGCCGGAATGGGGGAGGAGGGGACACCGGTCTTCACCCGCACCCCCGGATCGCTCACCGACGGCAGGGGCCCCGTCGGCAGATCCGGCTCCGGCAGCCGCAGATCACGGCCCTCGGTGCCGAACAGAGGATCGAATCCGTCGGGCCCGTCCACGCTGTCCTGCCCGGCACCCGTCAGCGTGATCGCGGCCAGGTCGGCGGTGTCGTCGTACCCGTCGCCCTCGGCGATCGCCGCGAGCCGTGCCGAGGTGTCCATGAAGGCCGGGTCGACCCGGTGCACGGCCCGGTACAGGGGGAGCGCGGCGGCGGAGCGTCCCGTGCCCTCGTGCGCCCGCGCCAGCCAGTAGCGCAGCTCCTTGCGCTGTGGCTGCTCGCTGCGGCAGCGCATCAGCGCCGCCGACAGCAGGGGTTCGGCCTGGCCGTACATCTCCAGCCGGACCCTGGCCATGCCGCCGAACAGGCCGGCCTCGATGCCGAGCATGGCGTCGTCCAGCAGCGGGTCGGTGTGCCGTACCAGCTGCTCCCAGTCCTTGACCAGATAGGAGCGGCAGGCGTGCAGGAAGCGGACCTGCGGGTCGGTGTCGACCGGGGGCAGCCCGGCGAGGGCCCGGTCCAGCTCGGGCACGTGCCGGCCGTCCAGCCAGTGCGAGGCGTGCGCGAGCAGCAGATCACGTGGGCTCTCCAGCACCGGCTGCACCCACCAGCCCAGCCAGTACCAGGAGTTGAGGGTGCGGCGGTGCCGGGCGCGCTGTTCGCCGAAGCGGTCGCGGTGCCGGAACATCCTGAGCAGCGAGGTCGTCGTGTCGACCCGGAGCGCGTGCAGCCCGAGCCAGCCGTCGGCCATCCCCGGATCCATCCGCACCGCGGTGCGGAACTCCTCCTCCGCCTGCGGATAGGCGCCCATCGTGTAGGCGTCCACACCCCGCAGCCAGGCCAGGTCGGCCGGGGCCTCGGGGCCCTGCGTGCCGAAGTCCATCCCGTCCCCCCCACAGACCGTGTCCCCGTGGTTCACCACCGGGCAGTCGCCCGACGGCCGCCGCGGTCGAACCGCCGTGCCGCGGACCGGAGTTACAGGTGCGCGATCAGCCTCGAAGGTCGCACCGAGGGCATCGTACCCGCGCCATGACCGCGCGCCGAAGGGTGCCGCACGGGCCGTTTGACGAGGTGGGGGCAGACGGGGCGCACACGGATCGGTGACCGAGGGTGAGCGGATCGGTGCGCCGGGCGCCCGGAAAGAGCCGCGTGGACAGAACGAAGCCCCCGGTCACGGGGGAACAACCGGGGGCTTCGCGTCTGGGGGCGGTCCCGAATGACCGCTCATTGAGAACGTAAGACCTGTACGGCCCCCGGGTCAAGCGGAGTTGAGGCACTCGGAGAAGTTCCCCCGCAAGGGTCTTCACACGTTCACCACAACGCGGACGCTCCGTCACTCTGGGTCACACCTTGGTCCGGTCCACGGGTTGCCTCAGGGCCCGGCAGCACCTCGTACCCCTCCGGCGTCTGCAGTACCAGGAGGTCGGCATGGGGGCGCGAAGGGTCCGCGGCGAAGTGCGTGCGCTCCGCCGCGACCCAGCCCTCCCAGAACTCCCGCTGCTCCGCCCCGTCCCGCAGCCGGCCGCGCGCCCAGGACTCCTCCCGGGGCAGCTCCATCCACAGCAGCCGGGCCAGATGCGGCCGCAGCGCCCGGCGGCCGGCACCGACCCCTTCGACGAGGACCACGGGCGCGGCCGGCAGCGGGCACGGGGCGCCGAAGGCGCGGGCGCGCCAGTCGTAGGGCGTGTAGGACGCGTTCTCGCCGTGGGCGAACGGGTGGATCACCTGGGTCATGAGCCGGTCGGTCCACCCGAAGAACTGCTCGTGGCTGGCGATGTCGTCGAGGTGCAGCACCGGAGCCCCGCCGAGCGCGGCGGCCAAGTGCCCGGCGAACGTGGACTTTCCCGAGCCGGCGTGTCCGTCCACGCCGATCAGCCGGACCGGCCCGAGAGAGGGGGCAAGCCCGCGCAGCCGGGCGGCGAGGTCGCGAATGATGGTTCCCCCGGTTGTGGTCAGTGTGGGCGGTTTTCCGGAGACAGTGTAGTAGTCGTCGCGTTTTGAATCATCGGCCGGCAGCCAGTCGAGGGCCCGGATAAACATTCGCGAATCCCCTGACCGATATGTCGAATTAGGCGTTCCGGGTGTGCCCGTCGCTGAGTAGGGTGCCTCCAGCGCAACCGCTGTGCGCCGTACGGGGACTGGCAGGGGGACATGGCCGCGGAGTTATTCGAAGGGCACTATGTGTGGCACCCGGCGGCCGACGACCGTGTCCTGGCGAGCGTATGCGTCGATGTGCGCGCCGGACGTTATCGATACGCGTACGAGGCCCTCGCCGAGACGCGCACCGACTTCGCCCTGCGGGCGCATCGCTCGCTGGTCCTCGCCTCCGAGGCGGCCGGCACCGATCTGGTCGAGCGCTGGCTCGCCGAGGAACTGACGCCCGAGGCGGCGCTGATGTGGGCCCGGGTCGCCGTGCAGCGCGCCCTGTGGGCCGCCGACGCCCGTGACGAGCGCGCCGAGGCGCTGGAGCGGATCGCGCTGACCGCCTGCGACCGCGCCGCCGCCATGGCCCCCGGGGACCCCACGCCCTGGGCCGCCAAGCTCGCCATGGCCAGGCTGCACCGGCCGAGCGACCCGGCACCGCGCGGCCTGCTCACCGCCCCGGCCGGCCCCTGGCGGCTGTTCGCGCACGTCCTGTCGCTGGACCCCTGGCACCGCGAGGGCCATCACCGCTTCCTGTCGTTCTTCTTCACGCGGTACGGGGGTTCGGTCAACGCGGCCTGGGACGTGGCCGCCTTCCTCAGCCAGCGGGCGCCCGCCGACTCCGCCCTCCGGCTGCTGCCGCTGGTGGCCCTGGTGGAGAGCTACAACCCCACCCAGCTGCTCGCCGACCGCGTCTGGGAAGAGCCGCAGTGGCGCTCCACCGCGCTGGCGATCTACCGGAACTGGCTGCCCGCGGTGGCCCGTTACCGCTTCACCCCGGTGCTCGACCTCGCCTACCTCGCGCACGCCCTGGTCATGGCCCAGCGCGAGTTCGAGGCCCGGGCGGTGTTCACGGCGATGGGCCCGTACGCCTCCCGCATGCCCTGGAGCGCCTTCGGCGACCCCGCCGACCAGCTCTCCCGGGCCCGGCGCGCCTGCGGTCTGCCGGTGCCACGGCCCGACTGACCCCTGCTCGTGCCCTTCACCCCATCGAGTTCCACCCCATCGAGAGAAAGGCCGAACTGTGTCGGAACGGACATCGACGCCACGGGCGAAGGCCCGCGCGGGTGAGGACGCGGTCGTGCTCGACGACGACGCGACCCTGCACGCGATGGGTTATCCGCGGAAACTCACCCGGCGCTTCCAGGCGTTCGACAATTTCGCGATCTCCTTCACCATCATCAATATCCTCTCGGGTATTTTCTCGTCCTTCGGATTCGGAATGAACGCGGGTGGCCCGCGCATTCTCGTGTTTGGCTGGATCGGGGTCTGCGTCATGGTGCTCCTCATCGGCGCGGCCATGGCGGAAGTCGCCTCGGCCTATCCGACGAGTGGTGCCCTGTATTTCTCCGCCGGTAAACTCGCAAAGCGCCACAAGGGCGCCTGGTCCTGGTTCACCGGCTGGCTGAACTTCGTGGGCCAGATCGGTGGCACCGCCGCCACCGGTTACGCGGCCGCCACCTTCATCCAGGCCTTCGTCCACCTGCAGTGGCCCTCCTACCAGCCGACCACGCACCAGACGGTGCTGATCACGGCCGCGATCATCGTCGTGCAGGGCCTCGCCAACACCTACACCGTGCAGCTCGTCGCCGTACTGAACCGTATTTCCGTGTGGTGGCTGCTGATCGGACTCGTCGTGATCGTGGGCGCACTCATAGTGATGCCGGATCACCATCAGCCGGCGTCCTTCGTCACGCATTTCGAGAACAACACCGGCTTCACGAGCGGACTTTACGGCGGCATGCTCGGTCTGCTGGTGACCAGCTGGACGTTCACCGGGTTCGACGGCAGCTTCCACATGTCCGAGGAAACGGTCCACGCGACGATCAACGCGCCCAAGGGGATCACCCGCTCCATCGGCTATTCGGCGATCACCGGTCTGATCCTGATGCTGGCACTGGTCTACAGCATCGGCGACTACGCCAAGGTGGCCGGTTCGGACGCGCCGCCCGTCCAGATTCTCATCGACGGCCTCGGTCTCGGCACCGCCAAGGTCATGCTCCTCGTCGTCATCGGCGCGATGCTCTTCTGCGGTCTCGCCAACCTCACCAGCAACACCCGGCAGATCTTCGCCTTCTCCCGCGACGGGGCCATGCCCGCCTCCCGCTGGTGGCACTCGGTCTCGCCGCGCACCCGTACGCCCGTGAAGGCGGTGTGGCTCGCGGTGGCCTGCTCGGTCGCCCTGGTGGTGCCCGGCTGGTGGTCGCACACCGCCTTCACCGCGATCGTCAGCGTCAACGTGGTCGGCCTCTTCCTCGCCTACGCCGTGCCGATCTTCCTGCGGCTGCGGCTCGGTGACGAGTTCCAGCCCGGGCCCTGGCACCTGGGCCACTGGGGCCGGCCGGTCGGCTGGCTCGCGGTGATCTGGATCGTGCTCAGCAGCGTGCTGTTCATGCTGCCGCAGGCCTCGCCGATCACCGTCGACACCTTCAACTACGCGCCGATCGCGCTCGCCGTCGTCCTGCTCGTCGCGACGGTGTGGTGGTTCGCCACCGCCCGCCGCCGCTTCCAGGGGCCGATCAGCTACGGCCGGCCCGACGAGGTCGCCGCGATGGATCTCGTCTGACGCCGATCGTCACAGCAGGAGGCGTCCAGCTCGGGTGGTCGCGGGGAGCTGTGCGGCTGCGGGCCGGTGATGGGCCGGTCGCGCAGCTCCCCGCGCCCCTTCGACCCCGGCCGGCGACAACGCCGCTCGGCTTCTCGAGCGGGCTCCACTCTGCCGTTCCAGTGGCCGAGACCAATATTGATGGCGCCGCATATGCAGAAGTGCTGGCAGCGCCATGCCGCCTGCTCCATAGTTGGCGCACACACCGCACCGGATCATCGGACACCTGGGGGTAATCGCGCCCATGAGCAGAGCCCAACAGCCGTCCCGCAGGACCGTCCTCACCGCAGCCGTCGCCGTGGCGGTGGCCGGTGGAACGGTCCCCGCTGCCGCCGCCGCGCAGCGACCGGCCACCGCCGCGGACGACCCCGGCCAGGCGCCGGCCCGCCCGATCGACTACCACTCCTGGACCACGTACCGCGAGTGGCGCCTCGGCGTCGCCCAGGGTGCCCGGGCCGTCGCCGGCGCCCGCCCCGGCGTCCTGATCGGCGCCCCGGCCGGTCGCACCGACTACACCGACCCGCACACCGGCACGACCGCCACCTGGGAGTACGCCACCTGGACCTCCCCGGTCCACCGGCTCACCGTCCCCGCCACCGAGGTCGTCTCCTCCTGGAACGCCCACACCCCCGAGGGCACCTGGCTCCAGGTGGAACTCCAGGGCACCTACTCCGACGGCACCGAGACCCCCTGGTATGTGATGGGCCGCTGGGCGGCCGGTGACCAGGACATCAAGCGGACCTCGGTGGACGGCCAGGCCGACGGCAAGAGCAGCATCTGGACCGACACCTTCGCCATCGACGACGCGAGCACCGGCCTGCGCCTGACGTCGTACCGGCTGCGCCTCACCCTGTACCGCAGGCCGGGGACGCAGCTGACGCCGACCGTGTGGCGGCTGGGCGCCATGGGGTCCGACGTCCCCGACCGCTTCACCGTCCCCGCCTCCACCCCCGGCCTCGCCCAGGAGCTGGACGTCCCGCGCTACTCGCAGGAGATCCACAAGGGTCAGTACCCGCAGTACGACGGCGGTGGCGAGGCCTGGTGCAGCCCCACCTCCTCGCAGATGATCGTCGAGTACTGGGGCGGCCGGCTCACCCCCGAGCAGCTGTCCTGGGTCGACCCGACGTACGCCGACCCGCAGGTGGACCACGCCGCCCGCTTCACCTACGACGCCCAGTACGAGGGCTGCGGCAACTGGCCGTTCAACGCCGCGTACGCGGCCACGTTCGAGGGACTGCAGGGTGTGGTCACGCGGCTCGCCTCGCTCACCGACCTGGAGACCCTGATCGCGGCCGGCATCCCGGCCATAACGTCCCAGTCGTTCCTGAAGACCGAGCTGACCGGCGCCGGCTACGGCACCTCGGGCCATCTGATGACCGTGATCGGCTTCACCGCGGACGGCGACGTGATCGCCAACGACCCGGCCTCGCCGAGCGACGACGCGGTACGGCGGGTCTATCTGCGCCGGGAGTTCGAGAACATCTGGCTCAGGACCAAGCGGTACAACGCCTCCGGCAAGGTCGTCTCCGGCACCGGGGGAGTCTGCTACCTCTACTTCCCGGCCCACCCGAGCCCGCGCCAGCGCATGGCGCTCGCGGCGGTGGGTGTGCACTGACCGTGTGAGCAAGCTCATCGCCGAGAACGCCGTCGCGGGTGGCAAGGTGGACAAATGGATATGACCACGCACCCGGCCACCGCCACCCGCGCCCGCACCGGCGGCCCCCGGGAGGAGGGCCCGAAGATCCTCGAGCACGTCATGGGCTGGGTCCTCGTGGTGGTCGTCGCGATGTTCGTGACCCAGCTCGGCCTGCTCTGACGCCCGGGCTCTGCCCGCTCTGAATCGACCCGCTCACGTGTGCGGCATGTTCTGACATACTGCGGAGGTCCCGCCGACCGCCTGGAACAGGGTCGAGATTGAATATGCCGCATCAGCGTGCCGCCGTCCGTCCCCGGATGCGCGGCACCGAGCGCTCGACGGCCCGTCGCGCCGAACTCATCGCCATCGGGCGGAAGTTGTTCGCCGACACGTCCTACGACGCGCTGTCCATGGACGACATCGCCCGCCAGGCGCATGTCGCCAAAGGGCTGATCTACTACTACTTCCAGTCCAAGCGCGGCTATTACCTGGCGATCATCCAGGACTCCGTCGCCGACCTGGTCACCTTCGCCGCGAACGGCCTCGAGTTGCCCGCCGTGGACCGGGTCCACCGCACCATCGACAGCTATCTGCGCTACGCCGAGCACCACCAGGCCGCCTACCGCACCATCGTCAGCGGCGGCGTCGGCTTCGACGCCGAGGTCCACGCCATCCGGGACGGCGTCCGCGAGGCGATCATCGCCACCATCGCCGAAGGGGCCTACGGCCGCAGCGACATCGCCCCGCTCGCCCGGATGGGCCTGCTCTCCTGGGTGTGCAGCGTCGAGGGCGCGACCCTGGACTGGATCGACCGCCCCGAGCTGTCCCGCGACACCATGCGCGAGCTGCTGGTGAAGACGCTGGGGGGAGCCCTGCGCGCCGTCGAGGAGCTGGACCCGGCCTACCCGGCGCCGCAGCCGGCCCGCCGCGACACCTGACACACCGGGAGCGGAGGCTCGTGGTCCTCCGCTCCCGAGTCCCCCTGGTGCGGGGCTAGTCGATGGCCTTGATCAGCTCACCGTTCGCGGTGTCGCCGCTCAGTTCCCAGAAGAAGGTGCCGCCGAGGCCCTGCTGGTTCTTGTACGTCATCTTCGTGGCGATGGTCGCCGGGGTGTCGTAACTCCACCAGTCACTGCCGCACTTGGCGTAGGCCGTGCCGCCCACGGTGCCGGTCGCCGGGCACTTGGTCTTGAGCACCTTGTAGTCGTCGATGCCCTGCTCGTACGTCCCCGCCGCCGGTCCGGTGGCCGTCCCGCCGGGCGCCGCCTGTGTGACCCCGGTCCAGCCGCGGCCGTAGAAGCCGATACCGAGCAGGAGCTTGGACGCCGGGATGCCGATGCCCTTGAGCTTGGCGATGGTCGCGGAGGTGTTGTAGCCCGCCTTCGGGATGCCCGAGTAGGAGGTCAGCGGGGAGTGCGGGGCGGTCGGGCCGCTCGCGTCCCAGGCGCCGAAGTAGTCGTATGTCATCGGGTTGTACCAGTTCACGTACTGCGCGGCGCCCGCGTAGTCCGCCGCGTCGATCTTGCCGCCGCCGGAGGCGTCCGCGGTGATCGCCGCCGTGACCAGCGCGCTGCTGCCGAACTTCGACCGCAGGGCCGCCATGACGTTCCTGAACGCCTCCCGGCCGCTGGTGTCGCAGGTGTTGCCGCAGGTGTTGGGGTACTCCCAGTCGATGTCGATGCCGTCGAACAGCCCGGCCCACTTGGAGTTCTTCACCAGGTCGTAGCAGGACTGGGCGAAGGTGGCGGGGTTCTTCGCGGCCTCGCCGAAGCCGCTCGACCAGGTCCAGCCGCCGAAGGACCACAGGATCTTCAGGTCAGGGTGCTTCTTCTTCAGCTTCAGCAGCTGGTTGAAGTTGCCGCGCAGCGGCTGGTCCCAGGTGTCGGCGACGCCGTCCACCGACTCGGCGGCGGTGTAGGCGCGGTCGGTGGCCGCGTAGGAGTCGCCCATGGCGCACTTGCCGCCGGTGACGTTGCCGAAGGCGTAGTTGATGTGGGTCAGTCTGGCCGCCGACCCCGAGGTCTCGACGTTCCTGACGTAGTACTTGCGGTCGTAGGTGCCCCATTCCGTGAAGTAGCCGACGACCTTCGAGCCGGCCTTGACCTGCGGTGCGGCCGGGGCCGCCGCGGTGGCGGTGCCCGCGCCGGCGAGCAGTCCGGCGCCGAGGACGGCGGTACACGCGGTCGCGACGAACGCCCGCGGCCGCGAGCGGTGGGGAATGTGCATCGGGTGTCTCCTCGTGGGGGGAGGGGAACGCGCGCCGATTGGCATGAACGCGGTAAAGCGTTGGTCATGCACATTAGAAGGACTAGACCACTGAGTCAATGGTTCGGACCAATTTCGAGGCGCTGGGGCGGCCCGACTGGATTCTTGAAGTAAGCGGTCGTTAACTGGTGACTGGAGGTCGCTGATCGGGCATACTCACAGCGCACAGCCGCTGGTCAGCCGCTTCCGAGACCCGGGAGAGGGCGCCTTCGGCCATCCGGAAAGACCAGGCGGAGCCGCCCCCACCCCCAGGGCCAGACCGCCGGTGCCCGACCAGGGAGGAGACCGACGCCATGTCCGACCGCGACCCGCAGCCGGTGGAGCGTCAGCTGCCGACGGAGGAGGCGCGGGATCTGCTCGCTCTCGTCCGTGACATCGCCCAGCGTGAGATCGCGCCGAAGGCGGCCGAGGAGGAGGACGCGGGGCGCTTCCCGCGCGAGGTCTTCACCCTGCTGTCCGAATCGGGCCTGCTCGGCCTGCCGTACGACTCCGAGTACGGCGGCGGCGACCAGCCCTACGAGGTCTACCTCCAAGTCCTGGAGGAGCTGGCCGCGGCCCGGCTCACCGTGGGCCTCGGTGTCAGCGTGCACACGCTCGCCTCCTACGCGCTCGCCACCTACGGCACCAAGCAGCAGCAGGTCGAGCATCTGCCCGCCATGCTCGGCGGCGGCCTGCTCGGCGCGTACTGCCTCTCCGAGCCGTCCTCCGGCTCCGACGCCGCCTCGCTTCGTACGAAGGCCGTCCGTGACGGCGGCCAGTGGGTGATCAACGGGACCAAGGCCTGGATCACGCACGGCGGCATCGCCGACTTCTACACCGTGATGGCCCGCACCGGCGAGGAGGGGCCGCGCGGGATCACCGCCTTCCTGGTCCCCGGGGACGCGCCGGGCCTGAGCGGGGCGGTGCCCGAGAAGAAGATGGGCATGAAGGGCTCGCCCACCGCGCAGGTCCACCTCGACGGCGTCCGCGTCGGCGACGACCGGCGGGTCGGTGAGGAGGGCCAGGGCTTCTTCATCGCCCTGTCCGCCCTGGACTCCGGGCGGCTCGGCATCGCCGCGTGCGCGATCGGCCTCGCCCAGGCCGCCCTGGACGAGGCGGTCGCCTATGCCACGCAGCGCCGGCAGTTCGCCCGCCCCATCGCCGACTTCCAGGGCCTGCGCTTCATGCTCGCCGACATGGCCACCCAGATCGAGGCCGGCCGCGCGCTCTACCTCGCGGCGGCCCGGCTGCGCGACGCCGGCAAGCCGTTCGCCAAGCAGGCCGCCATGGCGAAGCTGCACTGCACCGACACGGCCATGAAGGTGACCACGGACGCCGTGCAGATACTCGGCGGGTACGGCTACACCGCCGACTTCCCGGCCGAGCGCTACATGCGCGAGGCCAAGGTCCTGCAGATCGTCGAGGGCACCAACCAGATCCAGCGGATGGTCATCGCCCGTCACGTGGCGGGACCCGAAGCTCGCTGAACTGCCCCGTGCGGACCGTCGGGGCCGCCAGCCTGATCCACTCCGGATCGTGGCGGCCCGGCAGGGTCCGGCCCCCGTCGGCCCAGGTCCGCATGAGGTCGCGGTAGATGGGTGGGTCCTGCGGGGCAGGCGGCGGCGGAACCGATTCTGCGGGGCGGGGGACGAGAATGCGGCGCTGACGCCCGGTGACCGAGTGCATGGGGGTCATGCCCGAACAACGCGGCAGTGCCCGGACAGGTCACCGCCCGGCGGAATCGAGCGTCAGTTCAGACCCGTCCCGTCCCCGCTCTGGCCTCCTCCGGAAATCTGACGTACCGTCAGCCGACCGACGCTCAGGGGGTGCCCGTGGCCGACGACCGTCCCGTACCGCTCGACGAGTACCCGGTGCACCAGGTACCGCTGTCCATGAAGCACGTGGCGACCGGCGACCGGAACGCCTACGACCGCTGCATCTTCCACGTCTTCGACCACGCCGGCCGCGCCCTGCTCATCCTCGGCCTCGGCGTCTACCCCAACCTCGGCGTGATCGACGCCTACGCCACCCTGCGCACCGGGGACACCCTGCACGCCGTCCGGGCCTCGGACGCCCTGGGCGAGGACCGGATGCGGCTCGCCGTCGGCCCGCTGCGCGTCGAGGTGCCGCGGCCGCTGGAGGAACTGCGCCTGATCTGCGCGGACGAGCAGCTGTCGTACGACCTCACCTGGACGGCCGCCTTCCCCGCCCTCTGGGAGCCGCACCACCTCCAGCGCCGGGGCGACCGGCTCACCCTGGAGGGCCGCCGCTTCGTCCAGGCGGGCACGGCGGAGGGCGTGATCCGGGCCGGGGGAGAGGAGTTCCGGGTCGCCGCGGACGGCTGGACCGGCACCCGGGACCGCAGCTGGGGCGTGCGGCCCGTCCCGGGCGAGGACGGCGGGCGGCTCGCCGCGGACCACCCCACCGAGGGCTTCCACTGGATCTGGTGCCCGGTCCGCTTCGACGACCGCTTCCTGATGGTCATCACCGAGGAGGACGCCGACGGCCACCGCTCCCTGAACGACGCGACCCTGGTCCGCCCCGGCCGGCGCGACCGCCAGCTGGGCTGGCCGCAGGCGGAGATCGGCTACCGCTCCGGCACCCGCCATCCGGAACGGGCGGTCATCCATCTGGGGGACGTACGGGAGTCGCGGAAGCTGGACGTCGAGATCCTGGCCTCCTCGCCGCTCGCCCTCGGCGCGGGCTATCCGCCGGCGGACGACTGGCAGCACGGCGCCTGGCGGGGGCCGGGCTGGACCGACCGGCGCACCTACGACATGACCCTGCCCCACCCGCTGGCCGGTTACGGCGTCACCGACCACTCCGCCCGCTTCCGGCTCGACGGGCAGACCGGTCACGGCATCTTCGAGCACAGCTCGTTCGGCCGGCACGACCCGAGCGGCTTCACCGGCTTCGACTCGGTTGCGCCCTGAGACATCGGTCGTGCCCTGAGACATCGGTCGTGCCCTGAGAAGTCGGTCGCGCCCGAGACATCGATCGCGCCCTGAGACGTCAGTCGCACCTGAGGGAGGAGCCCCCATGGCCACGGCACCGCGTCCCCGTACCAGCACCCGCGACCCCGAGGAGCTCGCCCGGCGCCTCACTGTCTGGCTCGGCACCCGGCTGCCCGGCGCCAAGGCGACCGGCGTCACCGTCCCCGCCTCCAACGGCATGTCCAGCGAGACCCTGCTGTTCGACCTCGAGCACCCCGAAGCGCCTTTCGCGGCCTGCGCGTTGCGGCTGGCGGCGGATCCGGCGGCGTACACCGTCTTCCCCGAGTACGACATGGCCCGCCAGTACCGCACCCTGCGCCTGGTGGCCGAGCGCACCGACGTGCCCGTGCCCCGGGTGCTGTGGCTGGAGGAGGACCCCGGCCCGCTCGAGGCGCCGTTCTTCGTCATGGAGAGGGTCGCCGGCCGGGTGCCGCCGGACGTCATGCCGTACACCTACGAGGGCAGTTGGCTGCACGCGGCGAGCGACGCCGAACGCGAGCACCTGGAGGCGGAGACCGTCGGACTGCTGGCCCGCCTGCACGACCAAGTACCCGTAGCCGAGGCCCTGTTCCTCAGCTCACCCGGCCCGGAAGACGCGTTGCGCCGCCATGTGACGGACCAACGGGCCTACTACGCCTGGGTGATCGACGGCCTGCCCCGCTCACCCCTCATCGAGGCGGCCTTCGACCGGCTGGCGGAGCTGTGGCCGCGCGAGGTGGGCGAATCCGTCCTCAGCTGGGGCGACGCACGCGTCGGAAACATCGTCTACGACGGTTTCGACCCCGTGGCCGTCCTGGACTGGGAGATGGCGGCACTCGCCCCGCGCGAGGTCGACCTCGGCTGGCTCATCTATCTGCACCGCTTCTTCCACGACCTCACGGTCACCTCCGGGCAGCGCGGACTGCCGGACTTCCTGCGCCGGGACCGCGTGGAGGCCCGCTACGCCCGCCTGACCGGCCACACCCCGCGGGACATGGACTTCCACACCCTCTACGCCGCCCTGCGGCACGCGATCGTCATGCTGCGCATCGCCTACCGGCAGGCGTACTTCGGGGAGGTCGCCGTCCCGGCGGACCCGGACACACTGATCCTGCACCACGACAGCCTGCGCGCCATGGTGCAGGGCACGTACTGGATGCGGTGAGGCGGCTCAGGCGGCCTGGCCGCGCATCGCCGGCACACGCATCGGGCGCGAACCCGGGCCGCCGACGTG
Organism: Streptomyces sp. NPDC052107; assembly: GCF_040680215.1. Classification (NCBI taxonomy): domain Bacteria; kingdom Bacillati; phylum Actinomycetota; class Actinomycetes; order Kitasatosporales; family Streptomycetaceae; genus Streptomyces; species Streptomyces sp. NPDC052107. Next base: position 49,921 of record NZ_JBFAWG010000034.1, on the reverse strand, counting down.
CGAGAAGGGCTGCGTGCGCCAGTCCAGACCCTGGGGGAGCGTCAGCAGCAGGGCGGTGTCCTGCTCCTGCGGCTCGAAGGACTCGTCCGCGGGGCGGGCGTCGGCGGCCGAACGGCCCGTGCCCGCACAGACCGTGAGACCGAACGGGTTCCACGGCGAGGCGCACAGCGCGTGTTCGGGCAGCACCTGCTCGTCCGCCAGCAGCGCGATCGGCTGGGCGCAGTCCGGGCAGATCACCCGGTACATCTCGAAGGTGTCGTAGGCGTCCAGTTCGTCGTCGAAGGCGTCGGGTTCGACGCCCTCCGGCTCGGACTCGACGACCGGCTGCTGCCGCTTGGACGCGGATCGACCAGGGCGATGGACACTCTGCATGGGATTCTCCCCCTAAGGCTGGGCCGTTACGGCGCTGCGGCCTCGACCACAGCAAGCACTTCCCGTCCGCCCTCGGCGGTAATCACGAGAACATCACGGAGCCTGTTCGGGACGTGTGGTGTTCGTCACATGCCGTGTGCAGGTGCGCCCTGCGGCCCTTATGCGTCGCTTTTTGTATCGAACCGGCTATGACCTGCGCTCTCGGCTATCCCAGGAGATCAAGCGCACTGTAGGTTTTGGCGCCATGGAGGAGCTGGACCGACAGATCGTGCAGCTGCTCGTCAAGGACGGGCGGATGAGCTACACCGACTTGGGCAAGGCCACGGGCCTGTCCACGTCCGCCGTGCACCAGCGGGTGCGGCGGCTGGAACAGCGTGGCGTCATCCGCGGCTACGCCGCGGTGGTCGACCCCGAGGCCGTCGGGCTGCCGCTCACCGCGTTCATCTCGGTGAAACCGTTCGACCCCAGCGCCCCCGACGACATCTCGGACCGCCTCGCCGGCGTCCCCGAGATCGAGGCCTGCCACAGCGTCGCGGGCGACGAGAACTACATCCTCAAGGTGCGGGTGGCGACACCGCACGAGCTGGAGGAGCTGCTGGCGAGGCTGCGGAGCCTGGCGGGCGTCTCGACGCGGACGACGGTGGTCCTGTCCACGCCGTACGAGGCACGGCCGCCCCGGATCTGATCACTGCCTCTCGGCCCGCCCCAGGTGCGGCGCCTTCCCGGCGGCAGGAGAAACTGTCCGCTATGAGCGACCGCACCGGCGACCCCCAGCCCCCCAAGACCGTCCTGCTGCGCCGAGGAGAGGTGCACAGCCCCGCGGATCCCTTCGCCACGGCGATGGTGGTGGAGCGCGGCCAAGTCGCCTGGGTCGGTTCGGAGGGCGCCGCCGACGCCTTCGCCGGCGGCGTGGACGAGGTGATCGACCTCGACGGCGCCCTGGTGACCCCGGCCTTCACCGACGCCCATGTGCACACCACCGCCACCGGCCTCGCCCTGACCGGCCTGGACCTGTCCGGCACGCCCACCCTGGAGGCGGCCCTCGCCCTGGTGCGCGACTTCGCCGCCGCCCGCCCGGACGACCGCGTCCTGCTGGGCCACGGCTGGGACGCCGCCCGCTGGCCCGGCGGCCGCCCGCCGACCCGCGCCGAACTCGACGAGGCCACCGGCGGCCGCCCGCTGTACCTCTCCCGCATCGACGTTCACTCGGCGGTCGTGACCACCGCCCTGCTGGACCTGATCCGCGGCGACATCACCCGCGAGGACGCCCCGTTCACCGCCGACGCCCACCACACCGTCCGCGAGGCCGCCCTCGCCGCCGTCACCCCGGCCCAGCGCGCCGAGGCCCAGCGCACCGCGCTCGCCCACGCGGCCTCCCTCGGCATCGGCTCGGTGCACGAGTGCGGCGGGCCGCGGATCTCCTCCGAGGACGACTTCACCGGCCTGCTGAAGCTGGCCGCCGAGGTGCCCGGCCCCCGGGTCGTCGGCTACTGGGCCGAGCGGACCGGTGAAGGCGTGGCGAGGGCCCGGGACCTGGGTGCCGTGGGGGCGGCCGGCGACCTCTTCGCCGACGGCTCGATCGGCTCGCACACCGCCTGTCTGCACGAGCCGTACGCCGACGCCGGCCACCACGGCACCGCCTACCTGGACGCCGAGGCCGTCGCCGCCCATGTCGTCTCCTGCACCGAGGCGGGCCTGCAGGCCGGCTTCCACGCCATCGGCGACGCCGCCGTGACCGCCGTCGTGGAGGGCGTGCGCGCCGCGGCGGAGAAGCTCGGCCTCGCCCGGATCCGCGCCGCCCGGCATCGCGTCGAGCACGCCGAGATGTTCACCCCCGAGACCGTCGCCGGCTTCGCCGAGCTGGGCCTGATCGCCTCCGTGCAGCCCGCCTTCGACGCGTTGTGGGGCGGCGAGGACGGCATGTACGCCCGGCGGCTGGGCGCCGAACGGGCCCGCACCCTCAACCCCTTCGCGGCCCTGTTGCGCGCCGGTGTGCCCCTCGCCTTCGGCTCCGACAGCCCGGTCACCCCGCTCGACCCGTGGGGCACCGTCCGCGCCGCAGCGTTCCACCACACGCCCGAGCACCGGGTCTCCGTCCGGGCCGCCTTCACCGCGCACACGCGCGGCGGCTGGCGGGCCGTGGGCCGGGACGACGCCGGCGTCCTGGTGCCCGGCGCGCCCGCCGACTACGCGGTCTGGCGCACCGACGAGCTGGTCGTCCAGGCCCCCGACGACCGGGTGGCCCGCTGGTCGACGGATCCGCGCTCCGGCACGCCCGGCCTTCCGGACCTCACCCCGGGCCGTGACCTGCCGGTCTGCCTGCGCACCGTGGTGGGCGGACGGACCGTGTTCGTACGGCCGGGCGAGTGATCTACGGGGGTGGCGCGGCGGCGATCGCTCGCCGCCGCCCCGCCGCCCGACCTGCGCATCCTCCCCCGAGACCGCCCGATTCGGGCCGTCGTCGCAGGCCAGAGGGCTGTTGACAGTCGACGGCCGAGGGCCGGTAGGTTCGTCCGAGTCCACCACCGGACGCCCGACCGGGGAATGTTCGCGAACTCGTCGCAGCGCTGCTGGGTCAGGGACGGTGTGCCGCACTCGGGCACCGTCGCTTGGGAGCCAGGCTCAGCGCCCGCGCCGCCGAGGGAACGTTCCGGCCGGTCGGCAAGGTGTGACCCGGGTGGGGCCCGTGCGCTCAGTAGACAACGGCTTTCGGTCGATCCGCAGCCAGCGGGTCCCAGGTCGGCCCGAAGGGCGCCGGGCCCCCATCCGCCGTGGCGGGGAAGCGGTCCCGGTGCGCCGTGAAAGGTGCCGAAAAACGCATTCTTACCCCACTCTTGTGGAATCGACACCACCAAAGGCACGAGTCGACACGTCATACCAGGCGGCGGCCACTATGGTGGACCCCTGCGTACGACCAGAAGGGGCAGCAGTGAACGACGGCGACGGGACCCTCGCGGCCACGGCCCAGGGGAGGCAGTTCGGCCCGCTCGGCACGGCCTTGGTGATCATTCCGACCTACAACGAGGCGGAGAACATCAAGACCATCGTCGGTCGGGTACGCAAGGCCGTTCCCGAGGCGCACGTGCTGATCGCGGACGACAACAGCCCGGACGGCACCGGCAAGCTCGCCGACGAGCTGGCCGCCGAGGACGAGAACGTCCAGGTGATGCACCGCAAGGGCAAGGAGGGCCTGGGCGCCGCCTACCTCGCGGGCTTCCGCTGGGGCCTGGAGCGCGGCTACGGCGTGCTGATCGAGATGGACGCCGACGGATCCCATCAGCCCGAGGAGCTGCCCCGGCTGCTCACCGCGCTCAAGGGCGCCGACCTGGTGCTCGGCTCCCGCTGGGTGCCCGGCGGCCGCGTGGTGAACTGGCCCAAGTCCCGTGAGTTCATCTCCCGTGGCGGCAGCCTCTACTCCCGGCTCGCCCTCGACCTGCCCCTGCGCGACATCACCGGCGGCTACCGCGCGTTCCGCCGCGAGACCCTGCAGGGCCTGGGCCTGGAGGAGGTCGCCTCGCAGGGCTACTGCTTCCAGGTCGACCTTGCCCGCCGCGCGGTCAAGGCCGGCTACCACGTGGTCGAGGTGCCGATCACCTTCGTCGAGCGCGAACTCGGCGACTCCAAGATGAGCAAGGACATCCTCGTCGAGGCGCTGTGGCGGGTCACCGCCTGGGGCGCGAGCGACCGGGTCGCCAGGCTCACCGGCAAGAACAAGCGGGCCAGGTAGTCCCGCGTCGGCCCTGGGCGAACAGCCCCTTATCCCGCGCTGAGCCGCCGCCAGGCACACTGGGGGTATGACGACTGGCGCTCCGACCTCTCCGTACACCGCCCGGCCCCGGCGTTCCCGGCTGCGCAGGTATCTGCCGCTGGGCATCGCCGCCTGGCTGGTGCTGGAGATCTGGCTGCTGACCCTGGTCGCGGGGGCGGCCGGGGGGTTCGCCGTGTTCCTGCTGCTCGTGGCCGGTTTCGTGGCCGGCTCCTTGGTCATCAAGCGGGCCGGCCGCCGTGCCTTCCAGAGCCTGAACGAGGCGCTGCAGCGGGGCGGCTCGCCGGAGCGCGGTGGCGGCAACGGCCTGATGATGCTGGGCGGCCTGCTGCTGATGATCCCGGGCCTGGTCTCCGACGCGGCCGGCCTGCTCCTGCTGCTGCCGCCGGTGCAGCAGGCCGTGAGCCGGTATGCGGAGAACGCCCTGGACAAGAGGCTGCGCACGGCGGCCCCGGGCGGCTTCGGCGACGCCTTCCAGCAGGCCCGCATCCATCGTCCCGACGGCAAGGTGGTGCAGGGCGAGGTCATCCGGGAGGACCGGCCCGAGCCGGGGGAGCAGGAGCGTCCGCCGCTGACCCGCTGAGCACGCTCCTGGACATGCGAAACCGCGGGCGCCGTACGTGCATCACGTACGGCGCCCGCGGTCTTGTGCAGCTGTGTCTTCGCCCAGCCCGCAGGGACTAGGCCGACTTACGGCTGTCCCGAGGGTGAACCGCGATGTTCATCGCCCCCGAGCGCAGAACCGCCAGGCGCTCCTCGAGGACCTCTTCGAGCTCCTCACGGGTGCGCCGCTCCATCAGCATGTCCCAGTGGGTACGCGCGGGCTTGGCCTTCTTCTCCTCAGGGCCGTCACCGTCGACGAGGAGTGCCTGGGCCCCGCAGACCTTGCACTCCCACTCCGGCGGGATCTCCGCCTCGACCGAGAAGGGCATCTCGAAGCGGTGCCCCTTCTCGCATGCGTACTCCACGGCCTGGCGCGGAGCCAGGTCGATACCGCGGTCCGTCTCGTAGCTGGTCACCACGAGGCGCGTACCGCGAAGAGCTCGCTCACTCATGAATCGTGCCTCCCGGGCTTGTCGCCCACAGGACAGGTGTCGCTGTCGTCGTCATCCGGTCAACGTCCGGTCGGCGGTAAAGATTCCCGTTCCGTGTCCCGTTCCGGGTCGTGCGTCGCCCGTCGTAGCCGCCCCTTGTTCTACCCACCGGCGCCCGGTTTGTCACATCTGCTAGCAGATGTCACCCAGCGTTTCGGCATCTTTGACGCGCAGTAACGGTACGCCTGGCAGGCCAAAGGCGTACACTACCGCCCTTTCGCCTTGAGCGCTAAATCAGTCCTAAATCTTCTTCGGAAGGGGATTGCCCGCCTCGCCGATCGCCCGCCGCACCGGGACGCGCGCCAGCAGTACGAAGCCGATCACGAAGAAGGCCACCAGCGAGATGATCGCGGACCGATAGCTTCCGGTCAGCTGGTAGGTCACGCCGAACAGCAGCGGCCCGAGCCAGCTCATCCCGCGGTCGCTCAGCTCGTACGCCGAGAAGTACTCGGCCTCCTTGCCGGGCGGCACCAGATGGGAGAACAGCGACCGGGACAGCGCCTGGCTGCCACCGAGGACCAGGCCGATACCGGCGGCCAGCACGAAGAAGAACACCGGTGCCTTCGCGGGCAGGAAATAACCGGCCGCCAGGGTCACCGTCCACGCCACCAGCGAACCGAGGATCGTCCGCTGGGCGCCGTACGTCCGGGCCAGCCGCCCCATCGCCAGCGCCCCGGCAACGGCCAGCACCTGCACCAGCAGCACCGCCATGATGAGCGTCGACTGGCCGAGCCCCAGTTCCTGCGAGCCGTAGACGGAGGCCTGGGTGATCACCGTCTGGATGCCGTCGTTGTAGATGAGGTACGCCAGCAGGAAGGCGAGCGTCAGCGGGTGCCGGCGCATGTCCCGGACCGTCGCCGCCAGCTGCCTGAGCCCGGCTGCCGAGGCACGCTCCACGCGCGCGTGCCGGTCGCGCAGCCTGCGCAGCGGTACGAGCGTGAAGGCACCCCACCACAGGCCCGCCGAGGCCAGGCAGACGCGCACGGCGGCCGTCTCGGTCAGGCCGAAGGAGTCGTGCGCCGAGTACAGGACCAGGTTGGCGACCAGGACCGTGGAACCCGCGGCGTAGCCGAGGGCCCAGCCGCGTGAGGAGACGGCGTCGCGTTCCTCGGGCGGGGCGATCTGCGGCAGATAGGAGTTGTAGAGCATCATCCCGACCGACTGCGCCGCGTTGGCCACCACCAGCAGCGCCCCGCCGAGCAGATACCGGTCGCCGTCCAGGAAGAACATGCCCGTGGTCGCGGCGGCCCCGGTGTACGCCGCCGCCGCGAGCAGCGGCTTCTTGCGGCCGGTGCGGTCGGCCACGCCGCCCACGATCGGCATCACCACGACCGCCAGAATCACCGACAGGGACACCGAGTAGGCGAAGAAGGAGCCCGCCCGGACCGGGACGCCCAGCGGATGCACATAGCCGTCGGCGTCCGCGGCCCGCTCGGCGACGGCGGTGAGGTAGGGCCCGAGGAAGACCGTCACCACGGTCGTCGAATAGACCGAGCAGGCCCAGTCGTAGAAGTACCAGCCGCGCTGCTCGCGCCGGAGGCCGGCTGTGTCGTCCGCCGCGTCCGTCCGCAGGGTGTCCGTGCCCACCCGTGCCCTCGCTTCCCCGCTCAAGTGCTCAAGCGCGAAGGCTCGGGCCGGGCGACCGGGCGGTCAGACCCAGACGCCGCGGTCCTCCATGACCTTGCGCAACGTGTCGATGTGATCGGTCATGATGCCATCGACTCCCAGGTCCAGGAGCCGGTGCATGCGCTCGGGTTCGTTGATCGTCCACACGTGCACCTGCAGCCCGTAGGCGTGGGCGACGCGGACGAAGCGCTGGTCGACCACCGGGACGCCCGACTGGGCCTCCGGTACCTGCGCGGCGACGGCGGACCGGCGGACGGCGGCCGGCAGGCCCCAGGAGCGCAACCGCAGGTTCAGCACCCCGCGGGTGCCGAACGAGGTGGCCAGCTTCGGCCCGGCCAGCCGCTGGGCGCGCAGCACGCGCGCCTCGGAGAACGAACCGACGCAGACCCGGTCCCAGGCGTTTGTGCGCTCGATCAGGTCGAGGAAGGGGCGCAGGGCGGGCTCCGCCTTGATGTCGACGTTCCAGCGGACCTGGGGGAAGGTCTCCAGCAGCTCCTCGAACAGCGGCACCGGCTCACGGCCGGCCACGCGCGCCTGCCGTACGTCCTCCCACGGCAGGTCCGCGATGCGGCCCGCGCCGTCGGTGACCCGGTCCAGCGTCGAGTCGTGGAAGGCGACGAGCCGGCCGTCGGCCGTGGCGTGCACGTCGGTCTCGATGTAGCGGTAGCCCAGCTCGACCGCGCGCCGGAACTGCGCCACGGTGTTCTCCAGCCCGTCGGCGGCCCCGCCGCGGTGGGCGAAGGCGATCGGGCCGGGATGGTCGAGGTAGGGGTGGCGTATGGGCGGTGTCGCGAGGGTCACGGACGCAGTATCGCTCGCTCCGGTGTCACGGCGGCAACGAGGGTGCTGCGACTCGATGCCGACGGAACGGCGAACACTCGCAGGAACAGCTGCGCCAGCGGTCCGATGGACACCGCGTACAGCACGGTGCCGATGCCGATCGTGCCGCCCAGCAGGAACCCGGTGACCACCACCGCCACCTCGATCCCCGTCCGCATCAGCCGGATCGAGCGGCCGGTGCGCCGGTGCAGCCCGGTCATCAGGCCGTCGCGGGGACCCGGACCGAAGCGTGCCGCTATGTAGAGGCCGGTCGCCGCGCCGTTCAGCACGATCCCCGCGAGCAACAACGGAACGCGTACGGCGAAGGTGTGCGCGTCCGGGACGAGCGCGAGCGTGCCGTCCATGGCGAGGCCGACGACGAAGACGTTGGAGACGGTGCCGAGCCCGGGGCGCTGGCGCAGCGGGATCCACAGCAGCAGCACCGCCACTCCCACGATGATCGACACCACCCCGATGGTCAGCCCGGTGAGCTCGGCGAGGCCCTGGTGCAGCACGTTCCAGGGCTCCAGGCCGAGGCCTGCCTCGACGAGCAGCGCGGAACTCGCGCCGTAGAGCGCGAGCCCGGCGTACAGCTGGGTCAATCGCCGTCCGAGACGGCGCCGAGTGGACACGAAGTACCCCCTGAGTGGTGGCGGTGGCCTGACGCATGACACTCTGTGGCTTGGGAAGAATAGCCATCCATGGCCAATTCGGGGAAGGTGGACTGATCGTCATGGCGCAGTGGACCTCTGCCATGGGGGCCGCGCAGCTCGCCCGGCTCCTCAAGTCCCAGCAGGACCGCCCGGCCGGCCCCGGCACACGCCGTCCGCCCGCCTACCGCGCCCTCGCCGACGGCATCCGGCTGCTGGTGCTCGAAGGGCGCGTCCCGGTGGCCGCCCGCCTGCCCGCCGAACGCGAACTCGCCCTCGCCCTGTCCGTGAGCCGTACGACCGTCGCGGCCGCGTACGAGGCGCTGCGCGGCGAGGGCTTCCTGGAGTCCCGGCGCGGAGCCGGCAGCTGGACCGCCGTACCGGCCGGCAACCCGCTGCCCGCCCGGGGCCTGGAGCCGCTGCCCCCCGAGGCCCTGGGCTCGATGATCGACCTCGGCTGTGCCTCGCTCCCGGCCCCCGAACCATGGCTGACCCGCGCCGTGCAGGGTGCCCTGGAGGAACTGCCGCCGTACGCGCACACGCACGGCGACTACCCGGCCGGCCTGCCCGCGCTGCGCTCGATGATCGCCGAGCGCTACACCGCGGGCGGGATCCCCACCATGCCCGAGCAGATCATGGTGACGACCGGTGCGATGGGCGCCATCGACGCGATCTGTCATCTCTTCGCCGGCCGTGGCGAGCGGATCGCGGTGGAGTCCCCGTCGTATGCCAACATCCTGCAGCTGATGCGCGAGGCGGGCGCCCGTCTGGTTCCCGTCGCGATGGCCGAGGGGCTGTCCGGCTGGGACGTGGACCGCTGGCGCCAGGTCCTGCGCGAGGCCGCGCCCCGTCTCGCGTACGTCGTCGCCGACTTCCACAACCCCACCGGAGCGCTCGCCGACGAGGACCAGCGGCGCCGGCTGGTGGACGCGGCACGTTCGGCCGGCACGGTGCTCGTCGCCGACGAGACGATGACCGAGCTGTGGCTGGACGAGGAGCTCGCGGACGGCAGGATGCCGCGCCGGGTCTGCGCCTTCGACCCGGCCGGCTCGACCGTCATCACGGTCGGCTCGGCGAGCAAGGCGTTCTGGGCGGGCATGCGGATCGGCTGGGTCCGGGCGGCTCCGGACGTCATCCGCAGCCTGGTCGCCGCGCGGGCGTACGCCGATCTCGGTACGCCGGTGCTGGAACAGCTCGCCGTCAACTGGCTGTTCAGCACCGGGGGTTGGGAGCAGGCGGTGGAGCTGCGCCGGGCGCAGGCCCGGGAGAACCGGGACGCGTTGGTGGCGGCGCTCCGGCGTGAGCTGCCCACGTGGGAGTTCGACCTCCCGAACGGCGGTCTGACCCTGTGGGTCCGCGCCGGCGGCCTGTCCGGCTCCCGGCTCGCCGAAGCGGGCGAGCGGACCGGCGTCCGCGTCCCCTCCGGTCCCCGCTTCGGCGTGGACGGCGCGTTCGAGGGCTACCTCCGGCTGCCGTTCACCGTCGGGGGAGCGGTGGCGGACGAGGCGGCGGTCCGCCTGGCCGCGGCGGCCCGACTGGTGGAGACGGGCGCCACGGGGGGTGTGGAGGCGCCGGGCACGTTTGTGGCTTAAGGCCGAGAGCCTGACAACTCGGGGCTCGCTGTGCATCGGCGGCTGCAGGGCCGTCGTGGCTCGTCGGCCACGACGGACCCGCACTCGGCAGACGGTGCGAACCCCAGCCGCTACCCGGCCGCCTCCGCAGCCACCGTCGGCTTCGTGAGATCCGCCGGCGTCGAAGCCTCCGTCGGCTCAGCCTCCACCGCGGTGGCCCGCTCAGTCCCCACCGCAGTGGCCCGCGCGGGCAGCAACTCCAAGACCGCCTGCCGGTCGGCGTCGCTGGTCGCGTCGTCGTACGGATCCGGCGTTCGCGGCACCTGAAGCCGGTGCACAGGACCCGATCCCAGCCGCGCATAGCCCCGCCCCGGAGGCACATGCCCGAGCGGTGTCGTGTGCGGTGGAGCGCCCAGCGCCGCCTCCACCTGCCGAGGCGTGGCGGATCCGAGGACGACACGCGCGCGTGTGTGCTGCCGTACCGCGTTGCTCAAGGCCTCCGCGCTGTCGAACTGCTCGGCCACGACGACGGTCACGTTCGCCGCACGGCCGTGCCGCAGCGGCACCTGGAGCAGCGCCTGCGGGTCCTTGCGACCGTCCGTCGCGGCGAGATGAGCGAAGACGGAGGGGCGGTCCAGCATGATCCACAGCGGCCTGCGGGCGTGGCCCGGCGGCGGGTCGCCCGCCTGCCGGGCCAGGTTGATGGCGATGAGCCGCCGCTCGGTCTCCTGCGCCGCCCACTCCAGGCTCGCCAGCGCTCCGGGCAGCGCGCACTCCACGGAGAGGACGCCGTCCCGGCCGGTCAGGCACGCGTACTCGCCGGTGCCGCCGCCGTCGACGATGAGGACGTCGCCGTACTGGAGGGCCTGCAGGGCGATGGAGCGCAGCAGGGTCGAGGTCCCGCTGCCGGGGTGGCCCATGGCCAGCAGGTGCGGCTCGGTGGAGCGGATGCCGGTGCGCCAGACGACCGGCGGCACGTCGATCTGTTCCTCTCCGTAGGAGAGGGGAAGCGTGCGCTGGACCTCGCTTGGGTCGGTGAAGCCGAGGACGGTCTCGCCGGGCGCGGTGACGAAGTGCTGGGCCGGGATGTCGGCGGGCAGCGGAGGCAGGACGGTGACGGTGAGCTGGTTGCCCTCCTCGTCCCAGAGGAAGCGGTACTCGCGGCCCCGGCCGGCCTTCGCGGTGAGCAGCTGCTCGATCCGCATGCGGGCCTCGGACTCGCCGTCCGGGAAGTACGCGGGGTAACGGATCACGAGCTGGCCGACGCGCCCGTCGCCGTCGAACTCGTGGGCGGTGAAGGCCTTCTCCCACTCCCCGCCGTGTGCGTACAGCGGCGCCGGGTCCTCGGGGGTGGAGAAGTAGGGCACCAGAGCCTCGTACAGGGACTGGAGCCGTTCGGTCTGGGACTCGTCGGGGCCCTCGGGGGCCGGCGGGATGCGGTCGCGGCCCTGCCAGGCTGCCGCCGCCATCACGGTGATGACGGCGAGCAGCGGCCCGTACGGCATCAGTGCCACGGCCAGGATCACGGAGGCCGTCAGGAACAGCAGCGGCCCACGCTTGTCCTGGGGTGTGGCGGCCCATCGGCGCCGCCCGGCCGAGGCCAGCCGGCGCAGCCCGCGCGTGACGGTGATCAGCGGGTGGAGGACGTCGGTGGCGTTGTCGGCCGCCGTCCGGGCCAGCTCCCGGCTCCGGGCGAGCTGCGTCCGGGCGATCTGGGCGCTGTCCTTGCTCAGGATGCGGGGGAGAGGGCGGCGGGCCACTGCTGTCTCCTGAGGGTGCGTGCGTGCATGCGGGCGGGACGGGCGGGGTCAGAACTTGATGCCGCCGAGGAGGCTCGCCAGGCTCTCTCCGCCGGCCCTGATGCTCGGGGCGATGCCCGTGTTGGCCAGGTAGAACCCGAACAGGGCCGAGGTGCAGGCATGTGAGCCCTTGAGGCCGTCCTTGCGGAAGAAGAGGAAGACGACGGTGCCGAGCAGCATGACGCCCGAGATGGAGAGGATCATTTGAGACCTCCTGGTGTCGAGGTGGGGACAGTCACCATGAGTTCTTCCAGGATCACAGGATGTATCCATATGATTAAAGGTGCAACTGGGTGAAATTCACCAGATTTCACCTAGTCGGCGGCGCGATTGGAGCCCGGTCGAGCTGAGCGGTTGCCTCCGACGGGGCCTGTCGGTGATCTTTACCTCGGGCACATCGGGTCATGTGCCGCGCGAGCCAGTACGCTGGCGATTCACTCGTACGGTCGTGTTCCGCTCTCGCTGCCGTACGCTCCCTGAAGTCCCCGAGTTCGCAGGAGAGGCGGTCCGGCCGATGAGTGAAGCCCCCGACCCCGAGGTCGTGGAGCTGGCGACCAAGATCTTCGATCTGGCCCGGCAGGGGCAGACCGAGGCGCTGGTGGCGTACGTCGACGCCGGCGTTCCGGCCGACCTCACCAACGACCGCGGCGACTCCCTGGTGATGCTCGCCGCCTACCACGGCCACGCCGACGCGGTCCGCGCCCTGCTCGCCCGGGGTGCCGCGGCGGACCAGGTCAACGACCGAGGCCAGACGCCGCTCGCGGGCGCCGTCTTCAAAGGCGAGACGGAAGTGATCAAGGCGCTCCTGGAGGGCGGAGCCGACCCCGCCGCGGGGACGCCGTCGGCCGTCGACACCGCCCGCATGTTCGGCAAGACGGAGTTGCTGGAGCTGTTCGGCGCGCACTGACGCGCACGTCCTGACCAGCCACGACACGGAAAACGGGGGAGGCGGTAAAGGGCCGCCGGAAATACGGTCGCGGCAGCACAAACCGCCGGGTCATCATGACGACGTGATTCACGGACGCGATGGCTGGGCAGGTGTTGCCGCACCGCGCGGACCGTGATGCGGTCCGCATGGGCCACCGACGAGAGGCAGAGAGAGATGGTCTTCGGCAAGCAAGAGACGGCGGGCACTCCGACGTTGTGTCACGCGGCCAGGTAGTGCGTGTTCTCCGGTTGCGTCGACGCTTGATGTGAGGCTGTTTCCCATGTTCGATCCGGTCATAGCGCCCAGCGGTACGCTGCTCGGCCTGCTCCAGCGGGGCCGCGGCGACGGCACCCTGCACGCCCTCACCGCCCCGCGCGCCGAAGCCCTCGCGGCCCTGGACCACTGTGTACTGCGCGATCCCCGCCACGACTGGCAGGTGGAGAACCGCTCCCTCTACTACGCCCGGCTCTACCTCGACCTGAACGGCGAGCTGGACGCGATCGAGGCGCACCTCTTCGGCCCTGAGGACGTCCTCGACACCGACGAGTCCCGTACCGGCCTCGCCCTGGCCGTCCTCGGGCACCTCGCCTCCTACGGCAGGCGGGACGCGCTCGAACTACTGCGCAGGTACGCCGCCCACGGGTCCAGCTGGGCCTGGGCCCTGGACGAGCTGGCTCTCAGGGACGACGACGCGGGCCTGCGCGCCCTCGCCGCGCCCGTTCTGGCCCGCTTCGGCACCGACCCCGAGGGTGAGGCCGAACTGGCCGCCGCCGTACGCGACGCCTTCGAGCCGCGGCCCTGGCGGCTGTGGGCCGAGGATCCGCGCGAATCGATCGCCACACGCGTGCGTGCCGCGCAGGAGACCGGCTGTTTCGACCGTTGGCAGCGGCAGATGCGGCCCACCGGTCCCCGGCCCGGATGGAGCGTGCGCGCCGTCTTCGAATGGGCCCAGCAGGGCATGGACCGCGGCGCGGCCCTCCATGTGCCGGCCGCCCGCTGTCTGGTCGCCGTGGCCGGCCCCGACGACCGGCCGGAGATCGTCCAGGCCGCCCGGTCCGGCATCGACGGGGCTCGCTGCACCGCGCTGCGCTATCTCGCCGACAGCAACGACCCCGACGCCCTCGACCTGATCGAGGCCGCCGTCGCCGACGGGACGTCCGTCGTCGTGGAGGCCGCCGTCGACGCCTTCGAACGGATGCGCAGCGTCGCCGCCGTCGACCGCGCGCGCCGCTGGGCCCAGCGCCCCGACGCGCTCGGCGCCTCCGCCGGACGCATGCTCGCCTGCCGCGGTGGCGTCCAGGACCGCGACCTCGTCCTCGGCGCCCTCCGCGAGGCCGTGCGGGGCGAGGGCCCCGACGCGCCCACCCTGTGGACCCTCGTCGACGGCACCGGACGCCTCGGCATCGCCTGCGCCGCCCCCGTACTGCGCCACATCTACCGCGAGACGGCCTCCTCCCATCTCCGCGGCCGTGCCGCCCGTGCCCTGGCCGCCACCGACCCCTCCTTCGCCAGCGGCTTCGCCGTCGAATGCCTGTGGGACTGCGAGGAGACCACCCGCGAACTCGCCGCCCGGCACGCCGAGACCGGTGACGCCCGGGTCGTCGAGCGCCTGCGCCGCCTGGCCGCCGATCCGGCCGAGGAGGCGGAAGTGCAGACGGCGGTCCGCAGCCGCTTCGGACCCGACGCCGCCCTCGGCTGACCCCACGCACGCACACGGCCCGGGCGGGCGCCCGCCCCCCGTGTGAACACCGGGTGTCCGGCAGGTCAGGCGGTCATGACGGCCGTCTGACCTGCTCGGGTGCGCAGCCCAACGCTCATGGGACGTTCCCCGGGCGGAAAGATCGAAGTTGACGCGGCCACGTTCGGCGCGGCGACAACACCCGTATGCGTGTCGTCATCGTGACCGAATCCTTTCCCCCCGATGTGAACGGCGTGGCCCACTGCGCGCTCCAGACCGCCCGGCACCTCGTAGATCGCGGTCACCATCCGCTCGTCGTCGCCCCCGCCCCCGCTCCGGGCAGCGGACCGGACACGGACGCCCCGTGCCCGGTCGTCCGGATACCCTCCCTCCCGCTCCCCGGCTACCCCCAGGTCCGTGTCGCCCTGCCCAGCCGGCGGCTCGCCGCTGCGCTCGTCGAACACCGGCCTGACGTCGTACATCTCGCCAGCCCCTTCGTCCTCGGCGTGCGCGGCATGGCCGCCGCCGCCAAGCTCGGCATCCCCGCCGTCGCCGTCTACCAGACCGACCTCGCCGGATACGCCCGCACCTACATGGGTGCCGGCGAGGCGGCCGCATGGCGGCGGATCCGCTCCGTGCACGCCGCAGCCGACCGCACCCTCGCCCCCTCCAGCGCCGCCCTCGGCGACCTGGAGGCACACGGGATACCCCGGGTCCGGCTGTGGCCGCGTGGCGTGGACACCGTACGTTTCCGGCCAGATCTGCGGGACGAGGCGCTGCATCGCGAACTCGCCCCGAACGGCGAGCTGATCGTCGGCTACGTCGGCCGGCTCGCCCCCGAGAAGCACGTCGAACTCCTTGCCGGCGCCTGCGGCCTGGACGGCGTCAAGGTCGTGGTCGTGGGCGACGGGCCCAGCCAGGCGCACCTCACCGAGGCCCTGCCCGGCGCCGTCTTCCTCGGCCGCCGCACCGGCGGCGACCTCGCGCGGATCTTCGCCTCACTGGACCTGTTCGTGCACACCGGCCCCTTCGAGACGTTCTGCCAGACCGTCCAGGAGGCCATGGCCAGCGGAGTGCCGGTCGTCGCACCCGCCGCCGGCGGCCCCCTCGACCTGGTCGCGCAGGGCCGCACCGGACTCCTCGTCCCGCCGCGCGACGCCACCGCCGTGACGGAGGCCGTCCGCGAACTGGCCGCCGACCCGGCGCGGCGGACCGCGTTCGGCGCCGCCGCGCGCGCGATGGTCGAGGGCCGCACCTGGGCCGCCGTCGGCGACCAGCTGATCGCCCACTACGACGACGTCCTCTCGGCACGCAGGACGGCGGTGGCGGCATGACCGGTCAGTCCCTGCGCATCGTCCGGCTCGCCAACTTCGTCGCCCCGTCCTCCGGCGGCCTGCGCACCGCTCTGCGCGAGCTGGGCAAGGGCTTCAAGGCGGCGGGCCACGAACCCGTGCTGATCGTGCCCGGCGAACGGCACACCGACCGCGACACCGAGCAGGGCCGGGTCATCACCCTGCCCGGCCCGCTGCTGCCGGGCACCGGCGGCTACCGCGTGCTCACCGACAAGCGGCGCGTGGCCGCCCTCCTGGAGGAGCTGGCCCCGGACCGCCTGGAGGTCTCCGACCGCACGACCCTGCGCTGGACCGGCCGCTGGGCCCGCCGCGCGCGCGTGCCCGCCGTGATGGTCTCCCACGAGACCGCCGACGGCGTGCTGCGCACCTGGGGCCTGCCCGAGCACCTCTCCCGGCGCGCCGCCGACGCCCTGAACACCCGTACCGCGCACGTGTACTCGAGAGTGGTGTGCACCACCGAGTTCGCCGAGCGCGAGTTCGTGCGCATCGGCGCGCGCAATGTCGTACGCGCCCCCCTGGGCGTCGACCTGACGGAACGCCACCCCACGCTGCGCGACCCGGGCCTGCGCACCCTGCACGCGCGCGGGGACGAGGTGCTGCTCGTGATGTGCTCCCGGCTGTCCGTCGAGAAGCGGCCCGGCACCGCCCTGGACGCCCTGGAGGCGCTGATACGGCGCGGGCGCCGGGCGGTGCTCGTGGTGGCCGGGGACGGGCCGCTCAAGGCCCGGCTGGAGCAGCGCGCGCGGGAGCACGGCCTGCCCGTGACCTTCCTCGGGCACGTCTCCGACCGGGCCGCGCTCGGCGCCCTCCAGGCCAGCGCGGACATCGCCCTCGCGCCCGGGCCCGCCGAGACCTTCGGCCTCGCCGCGCTGGAGGCCATGGCGTGCGGCACGCCCGTCGTGGCGAGCAGGTCGTCCGCGCTGCCCGAGGTCATCGGCTCCGCCGGGGCGACCGCGGCCGACCGCGGTGAGGCGTTCGCGGACGCCGTGGAAGTGCTCCTGGACCGCGGTGAGCGCGCGCGGCGCGAGGCGGCACGCGCGCGTGCGGAGTGCTTCGGCTGGGGTACGGCCGTGGAGGCGTTCCTGGCGGCGCACGACGCGGAGGTGCTCCGCCCGACCGGCGTCCGTCGCACCGTGCCGGAGGGCGTGGCATGAGCCTCGTCCGCTTCGTCTCCCTTGGGGACTCGCTCACCGAGGGCGTGGGCGACCCCGCCGGGGACGGCTGGCGGGGCTGGGCCGCGCTGCTGGCGCCCTCGCTCGCCGAGACCCCCGAAGCCGTGGAGTTCACCAACCTCGCGGTCAGCGGCGCCCAGACCCGCGATGTGCTGGAGCGGCAGACTCCGGCCGCCCTGGAACTCCGTCCCGACCTGGTGTCGGTGGTGATCGGCGTCAACGACACGCTGCGCCGCACCTTCGACATCCAGGCGGTGGCCGCCCACCTCGACGGGGTCTACGCGGCCTTCACCCGCGAGGGCGCCACCCTGCTCACCGCCTGCCTGCCCGACCCCGGCGCGATGCTGGGCCTGCCCAGCGCCCTGGCCCGGCCGCTGGCCCGCCGGCAGCGCGCCGTCAACACGATCGTCCACGCGCTGTCCGAGCGCTACGGGGCCGTCCACCTGCACGCCGCGGACGGCGCCTGGATCACCGACCGGGCCCTGTGGAGCGCCGACCGGCTGCACCCGGGCGAGCGCGGGCACCGGCAGCTCGCCATCCGCTTCCACGCCTTGCTCACCGAGGCGGGCCGTATGACGGGACAACCGCCGTCCCCCGAACCGGAGTTCCCCGTGCCCACCCGGGCGGCCAGCCTGCTGTGGCTGGCCACGGCCGGCACCGCCTGGGTGGCCCGGCGCTGCAAGGACCTGCTGCCCCAGCTGCTGCGCCTGGCCGCGCACGAACTGCACCACCGGGCCCGGGGCACCAGCGCCCGCCTCGACCTGAGTGCCTCGGCAGCGGTGTCCGCGGCCCTGGCCGCCCTCGCGGAGGACCCCGACCAGGACGCCGAGGCTCAGCGGCGCCTTGCGGGCACGCATCCGGCGGGGACACCCGGTCCCACGCGGGCGGGCACGAGGGCGGGTACGGCTGATGAGACCGGGACGGCGGGCACGGTCCGCGCGGCCATGGTGGAAGAGCCGGTCGGCGAGGTCATCACGGCGGACAAGGTCCGCGTGGCCACGGTGGCGGATCCGGTCGGCGGGGCCATGACGGCGGGCACGGTCCGTGCGGCCACGGTGGCGGATCCGGTCGGCGAGGCCGTGGTGCCGGGTTCGGCCGGCGAGGCCGTGGGGGCGCAGGCGGGGTGGACCACCGTGGCCGCCGGGTAGTGCCCGACGGGTCGATGGACAGGCCGGGAAGGTGACCGGACGCCTGTCCGAGGGGGCCTGGTCCGAGTCGAGGTCCGGGCCCCGCCGGGGGGCTCACATATGCGGCTGCGCAGCCCGCACGCACGCGTGCTCCCACAGGACCGCATCCGCCGTGAGGCGGCCTCAGACGATGCCGACCAGCCGGTACTGCTCGTCGCGGGCGTCGGTCAGGAACATCTGCCCCGGGGCGTGGGTGATGGCGAACGGCGGCCGGGAGGCCATCACCGCCGCCTGCGGGGTCACTCCGCAGGCCCAGAACACCGGGATGTCACCGGGCGCCACGGTCACCGGGTCGCCGAAGTCGGGGCGGGCTAGGTCCGCAATACCGAGGGCCGCGGGGTCTCCGCAGTGCACCGGACCGCCGTGCACGGCCGGCAACAGGCTGCTCTCCCGGATCGCGGCGCGGATGTGCTCGGGCGGCACCGGCCGCATGGACGCCACCATCGGCCCGCGCAGCCGGCCCGCCGCCCGGCACGCGCGCGTGGTGACGTACATCGGCACGTTGCGGCCCTGCTCGACATGCCGGATCGGCACCCCCGCCCGGGCGAGCGCCCACTCGAAGGTGAAGCTGCAGCCGAGCAGGAACGACACCAGGTCGTCCCGCCAGTACGCACGCACATCGGTGGGCTCCTCGACCAGTTCGCCGTCCTGCCACACCCGATAGCGCGGCAGATCCGTGCGCAGGTCGGCGCCCTCGGCCAGGACGGTCGACGGGCTGCCGGCGTCCGTGACGTCCAGCACTGGGCACGGCTTGGGATTGCGCTGGCAGAACAGCAGCATGTCGTACGCCCAGTCCGCCGGCACCGAGATCAGATTGGCCTGTGTGTGGCCCGCCGCGACCCCGGCCGTCGGACCCGCGAGGCCGTCCCGGAAGCGGGCCCGGGCGGTTCGCGGACTCCACGCGTGCGCGCGCTGGTCGACCGCTGTGACGGGGAGGTCCTTGGTACACGGTGTCTGCGTCATGCCGGCTCCTCGGGAACGTGAGCAGTGCCGTCTCGAGCACCGTAGAGGATCGTTCAACGATCCTTCAATACCCATGTTGTTTCGTTCCGGTCTGTGCGATTGAATTCCGGCATGGCAGAGCAGCTGACGGCACTGGCCGACGACCGTGCGCTCCTGGGGCGTACCAGCACGGCGGAGCGGGTCTCGGACATCCTCCGGACTCGTATCGCCGACGGGTACTTCCCGCCCGGCACCCGGCTGTCGGAGGACGGCATCGGCGGGGCGCTCGGGGTCTCCCGCAACACCCTGCGCGAGGCGTTCCGGCTGCTCACGCACGAACGCCTGCTGGTCCACGAGCTCAACCGCGGGGTGTTCGTGCGGGTCCTCACCGTCGAGGACGTCGAGGACATCTACCGCACGCGCTCCCTGGTCGAGTGTGCCGTCGTGCGCGGGCTCGGCGAGCCGCCGTACGGGCTGGAGGGAGTCGCCGCGGCGGTCGGGGAGGGAGAGCGGGCGACCGCCGAGAACGACTGGAAGGCGCTGGGCACCGCCAACATCCACTTCCATCGGGAACTGGTCGCCCTCGCGGGCAGCGAGCGCACCGACGAACTGATGCGCAGCGTCTTCGCCGAGCTGCGGCTCGCCTTCCACGTGGTCGACGACCCGCGCCGGCTGCACGAGCCCTACCTCGCCCGCAACCGCCGGATCCTGCAGGCGCTGCAGGCCGGCGACAAGCGCGAGGCCGGGCGACTGCTGGAGACCTACCTCGCGGACTCGCTGGAGCGGGTCGTGGAGGTGTACCGGCGCAGGGTGGGCGAGGAAAGCGCCCCGTAGGCCCGTAGAGGCGCCGGGTTGTGCCGATCTGCGGCTCAGCCGCGGGGACGCGACCAGCCACAGCCGGCCCGCACCCGGACAACCACACACAGCCCGGTCGGTGAAACCGGCAGAGCCTCTCGTTTGGGTCGATGTCAGACCCAGGACCTAGTCTGTGCACCGTGACTTCGCCTGCATCGACGGACAGCGTTCCGCCCCAGCTCAGCGCGGGGCCGCGCCCTGCTCCGGGCCCGGCCGCCGACGAGGGGCTGGCGCGGCGGCTGCGCGCGCTCGCCTGCACCGCGCCGCTGCACGACCTCGACGCGCGCAAGGCCAACCTGGCCGGTGAGTACTCGGTGTACGGCATGGCCGAGGTGGCCCTCGCCGCCATCGACTTGGTCACGCTCAACATGGACTTCGACACCGGCGCCGACCACGAGCAGATCGTGGCCCGGCTCGTCCCGCGCATCGCCGCCCAGGCCCCGCACCGCCCGACCGCCGAGCACGAGCGCGTGGCCCGCTGGGTCCTGGAGAACCTGATCAACGTCGGCAGCGTCGACCGCGGCTTCCGCGCCGTCTACGGCACCTTCGCACCGGACGGTACCTACGTCCGCCGGGACTACGACTTCAAGCTGATCGAGGAGGTCCCCGGCCCCGGCGGCACGGTGTACCTGCGCACGACGGACGAGGCGGTCAACGTCCTGGTCGGCGCCCTCGACACCGACGTCACCAGCGCCCAGATCGCCGCCGAGGTCAAGCTGGAGGTGCTGATCAACCGCGGCCGGCTCGCCGACGCCCAGCTCGCCGCCGAACAGGCCCGCTACCGCACGGTGCAGTACTCGGAGACCCTGCGCCGCGCCCTGGAGGCCACCCGGCGCAACGTCCGCGCGGTCGACTGGCTGGGCGCCGTGCCCGACATGATCGCCGAGGCCCTGGACCACGTGGCCGACCGCTACCGCCACGAGAACGCGATCCTCACCAACATCCGCAGGGCCCGGGACGAGACCGAGGAGCCGGAACACAAGCGCCGCGCCGCCGAGCTGGTCGACATCGTCAAGGACTGCATCCGGCGGCACACCCAGCTCCAGTCACGGCTGCTGGAGGCCGGCCCGCTGTTCCGCGCCGAGCAGGACCGGCAGGCCTTCGCCACACCGCCGACGACGTCCGGGACAGACCTGTACGGCCATCTCGTCGCCCCCGTTCTGCCGCTGCCCCTGGAGCGGGCGATCCGGGTCACCGACGCGTTCTTCGCCAACGGCACGGGCCTGCGCACGCCGGTGTCCGTCCGGGTGGCGGACCTCGTCGACATACTGCTGACGCCACCGGTCGAGCGGGAGCACCTGGGCGCGGAGATGCCCGAGCCCGACCTGATCGCCACGCCCGACGACAGCCGGTTCAGCGAGGAGCAGCTGGCCGCGGCGACGGAGCTGCTGGACCTGCCGGCCGACGCGCCGCGCAGGCTGTCCGGGCTGCTGGCCGAGGCCCGGCGCACCGGTGACCCCGATCTGGCCTATCTGGTGGCCCTGTTGGCGGTTCACGCGGCCAGTCCGGCCGTGGGCACCGCCTACCGGCAGGGCGAGGAGAAGCTGCTGTTCGCCGTGGACGACGGGACCGAGCTGGACGATCCCGAGTTCGGCGGGGCGGACCTGATCGTGGGGACCGCCCTGCTGGACGCGGCCGGGATGGCGGCGGACCGGACGGAAGCAGCATGAGTCAACAACAGCGCGACAAGGAGCCCCAACCGTGAGCGAGCACGTCGAGTGGAGTGAGGCGGAGTCGTCGGCACCGTCGGCGTCCGCCGCCGTCACCCCCGCCGACGCCGCCGACGCGGCGCGGCTCGTCGCCTTCGGGCTGCAGCCCAAGCTGCAGCCCGCGCGGGACCAGGAGTACACGGAGCTGCTGCGCCGGTACCGCGAGGACCCGGCGTTCGCGCGGCTCGCCGACGCCGTCGCCGCCGGCCTGGGTCTCGTCGTACTGGAGGTGTCCCCGCGCGCGGGGATGGCCGTGACGGCCGCCGAGGACTCGGTGTTCGCCGTCCGCATGGGCGACTACGCGCGTCGCACCGCCGCCGACTCCGGCGACCGCTTCCTGCACGGGCTCGCCCATCTCGCCGTCGCCGCACTGGCCTTCCCGCGCCCGGAGGACCTGGCCGACGACTCCTACATCGGCCGCGTCACCGTCAACGGCGTCGACGCCTTCGTACGGCAGGCCTGCCGGCGCCTGGAGGAGCGGGCCGAGGAACAGGGCGAGAACACCGACCCGGCGAGCGACGCGCCCGGCTTGGAGGCCGCCTGGCGGATCTGGGCCAGACGCAGCGCCACCGGAGCCACCAAGGACGCCCGCCGCCCGGCCGCCTCCACCACCGGCATCGTGGCCAAGGCCCTGACCTTCCTCACCGACTCGGGCTTCCTGCAGCGCACCGGCGACGACGGCGGCGGTACGTACCGCACCGCGGCCCGCTACCAGCTCCAGGTCCGCGACATGGCCGGCAGCGCCGCCATGGCCGAACTGCTGGAGCTGGGCGTCGTACCGGTGACCGACGGCAGGGCCAGCCTGCTGCCCGCCGAGGACACCGAGGACCTGGAGCTGGTCGCCGACGCCGGGCTGCCGTTCCACTCCTGAGGGCCACCGAACTCCCGCTGAATCCTGAACCACCGCACCTTCACCAGACTTACGAGAGTCCGCCATGTACGAGCTGTCCCGGGTCCGCCTCTACTCCATCGGTCCCGCCGGTGCGCGCTACGCCGACACCGTGCTTGACCTGCGGAGTGTCGGCGAGCCCGTGCCCGACCCGGCGCCCACACAGGCGGAGTTCTTCGAGGAGGAGCCGTCCGGCCCGCCGCGCCGCCCCGCGCCCGCGGGCGTGCTCTTCCTGGAGAACGGCGGGGGCAAGTCCGTCCTGCTCAAGCTGATCTTCTCGGTGATGCTGCCGGGCCACCGCAACACCCTCGGCGGCGCCAGCTCCGGTGTGCTGCGCAAGTTCCTGCTCGCCGACGATTGCGGGCACGTGGCGCTGGAGTGGCAGCATGTGCAGACCGGCGAGTGCGTCGTCGTCGGCAAGGTGAGCGAGTGGCGCGGACGTCAGGTGTCCAACGACCCGCGCAAGTTCGCCGAGGCCTGGTACTCGTTCCGGCCCGGCCCCGGACTGAGCCTGGACAACCTGCCCGTCGCCGAGTCCACCGCCGTACGGCCGCCCGTGGAGGGCACCTCGGGCGCCCAGGGCCGGCGCCGCACCATGAAGGGCTTCCGCGACGCCCTCATGGAGGCCGGTAAGGCCTACCCGCACCTGGAGGTGCACTGGGAGGAGATCCACGACCGCTGGATCGAGCACCTCGGCGACCTCGGTCTCGACCCCGAACTCTTCCGTTACCAGCGGGAGATGAACGCCGACGAGGGCGAGGCGGCCGGTCTTTTCGCGGTGAAGAAGGACTCCGACTTCACCGACCTGCTGCTGCGCGCCGTCACCGACACCCGCGACACCGACGGCCTCGCCGACCTGGTCAGCGGCTTCGGCAACAAGCTGGGCCGACGCGCCGAGCTGATCGCCGAACGGGACTTCACCGCCGGGTCGGTCGACCTGCTCGGGCGGATCGTCGAGGCCGCCGAGGCACGCTCACGCGCGCGTGACATCCACGCAGGCGCCGAGCGCCGTACCCGCACTCTCGCCCGGCGGCTGTCCGCGCGGGCGGTGCGGGAGCGGGTGCGCGCCGCCGACCTCGCCCAGCGGGTCACGGCCGCCGCCTACGCCGTCACGCACTCCGAGGGCGCCCGCGAGCGCAGCGCGCTGATCGCGGCCGAACTCGCCTACCGGCACGCCTCCCTGGCGCTCGCCGCCGCCGAGAAGTCCGCCGCCGCGCAGAAGCGCGAGCTGGCCGACGCCCGCACCCTGCACTCCGCCTGGCAGGCCGCCGAGGCCGTGCTGCGCCACCGCGCCGCCGCCGACCGCGTCGCGCGCGTGTCCGCCGCCATCCAGGAGGCCGAGCGGGACGCCGCGCCCGCGCTCGCCGCCCGCGCCAAGGCCGCCGTGGACCTCGTACGGGCCCTGCACGCGGCCGCCGAGAGCGCCGAGACCCTCGCCAACGAGGGGGAGGAGCGCTCCGCCGCGCTGCAGGAGGTCGGCGAGTCCGCCTACCGCGACTCGACGACCGCCGCGACCGAGGCACAGCGCGCCCGCAGCGAGGCCGGGCATCTGCGTCAGCGCCTCACCGAGGTCGAGCAGGAGACCGCCGAGGCCGTCCGGGCGGGCTGGCTGGACGACAGTGCCCCGGACGCCGACCCGGCGCGGGCCGCGCTCGCCGCCAGCGACGCCGAGAAGAGTGCCGTCGCCGCCTGGGACACGGCCCGTGACGCCGCCCGCAAGGCCGGCGAGCACGCGCGCGAGGCGGCCTCCGCCGAGTCCCGCGCGGAACTGACCGCCGCCCGCGCGGCGGACGCCGCGACGGCGGCCGAGCGGTCCTACGAGGCCGAGCGGCGCCTCGCCGAGTCCCTGGCCGCCGAGGAGCGGCTGGCGGAACTGCTCAGCCTGCCGGGTGCGTCCGGGACGGGCCGGGCCGACGTGCCCGGACCCCGGAGCGGGGCCGACGACAACCCCGTCGGCCGGGCCGGTACGGCAACGTCCGGTGAGGGCGCCTCCGGTGTCCGTTCCGGGGCGGGGACGGCCCCGCACGGCCGTACGGGCGCGTCCCGGGACGCGGCGGCCGACGCGGCCGGCGCTGCCCGGCCCCCGGCCGAAGGTCCCCTCACCCCCGAGGAACTCGACCGCTTCGCCGACGAGTTGCGTGAACTCCTCGACGACGCCGTCTCGACCGCCGAACGGCACCTCTTCGAGCTGCGCACCGCCGCCGCCGACGACTCCCGGATCCTCGGCGCGCTCGGTGACGGCGGACTGCTGCCGCCGGGCCCGGACGTCCTGGCCACGGTGGAGTTCCTCGGCGAGCACGGCATCCCGGCGCTGCCCGGCTGGCGCTATCTCGCCCAGGCCGTCGACCCCGCCGACCACGCGCGCGTGCTCGCAGCCCGTCCGGAACTGGTCGACGGCGTGATCATCACCGACCCGGCCACGCACGCGCGTGCCCGCGAGGCGCTCGGCGACGCCGCCCTGCTGCCCCGCTCCGCCGTCGCCGTCGGCACGGCCGCCGCCCTGCTCGCCCCGCCACCCGTCGACAGCGCCGCCTCCAGGGACGTCTTCCTCGTGCCGCCGAACCCGGCCATGCACGACGAGCACGCGGCCGACGAGGAACGGCAGGCGCTGCGCGCGCGGGCCACCGAGCGGGACGAGGAGATCCGCGCGCTCGCCGCGCGGCTGGGCAAGGACCGTGAACTGGCCGCCCGGCTCGCCTCCTGGCGCACCGGCTGCCCCGCCGGACGCCTCACCGAGCTGGCCCGGACCGGTGAGGAGACCCGGGCGTTCGCCGAGGAGGCCGAGGCCGAGCTGACCGGGGCCCGCACGGTGCGCGCCGAGGCCGACGAGGCAGCCGCCGAGGCCGCACAGGTCCGCGACGAGCGGCAGGAGGCCGCGCAGAAGGCCCGCCGCGCCGCCGACGCCCTCGCCGGGCTCGCCTACCGGCTCCGCGAGCGCGCCGGCTGGCAGGTGCGACTGCGTGAACTCGCCGACGAGGCCGCCGAGTCCGAGGCCCGGGCCCAGGCCTGCCTGGAGCGCGCCCGCGCCGCCGACGAGGACCGCCGCGCCGCCCAGCGCGCCGCCGACGACGCCCGCCGGACCGCACGAGCCCTGCGCGCCGAGCGCTCCGAGATCGCCGGCGCCCCCGACGACGTACCGGTCGAGGACGCGGACGCCCCCAAGGCATCCCTGCCCGCCCTCCGCGAGGCCTATCGCGCCGCCTCCCAGGTGTACGAGAAGGTCGGCGTCGGCGCCGACCTGCGCGCCGAGCAGGCCCGCGCGGAGAGCGACGAGAGCGCCGCCCGCGCCGAGCTCGACCGGCTCAGCAACAAGGTCCGCACCCGCGCCGAGCAGCTGCTTCTCTCGCCCGACGGCTCCGACGGGCCCTCCCGGCAGGCCGCCGCCGCCCGCGCGGAGGAGCTGGTGCAGCTCCTGGAGACCCGCATGTCCAGCGCGAGCGAGCAGCTCGGCCGGCTGCGCGGCGAGGCCGAACGGCACGCCCCCGAGGAGGGCGAGGCGCACACCGAGCTGCCCGAGGAGCTCGTCCCGCGCGACGCCGAGCACGCCCAGGCGCTGCTGCGCACCGCCACGGGCGAGCTCGCCGCCCGAACCGAGGCGCTGGCCGAGGCCCGCGAGGCACACGCGGAGCTGCTGGAGGCCCACCGTGCCGCCGAGGACGCGGCCGGCGGCTTCGACGAGATCGCCGCGATGCTCCGCGACCTGCTGCGCGAGCACGCCCCCGAGGAGGAGCAGGAGGAGCCGGAGCCGTACCCCGGCAGCCTGGAGGAGGCCCGGCACTCCGCGGCCGAGGCCCGCCGCTCGCTGCGGGGCTGCGCCGCCGACCTCTCCGCCGCTGAGGCGGCCGTGCGCGAGGCGAGCGACGTCCTGGTCCGGCACGCCAACTCCACTCGCTACGAGCAGGTCCGCACCCCCGCCCGGCAGCAGATCCGCGAACTGCCCGCGTCCGCACTGCCGGAGCATGCGCAGAAGTGGGCCGACGCGTTCGCGCCCCGGCTGCGCGTCCTGACCGACGAGCTGGCCCAGCTCGAGCGCAACCGCGACTCGATCGTGGACCGCCTCAGAGGCCTGGTGGAGTCGGCCCTCGCCACCCTGCGGTCCGCCCAGCGGCTGTCCCGGCTGCCCGAGGGCCTCGGCGAGTGGTCCGGCCAGGAGTTCCTGCGCATCCGCTTCGAGGAGCCCGACCAGGCCACGCTCACCGAACGGCTCGGCGAGGTCATCGACGACGCCACCCGCGCGGCCGTGAAGAAGAACTCCGACCTGCGCCGCGACGGCATGTCGCTGTTGCTGCGCGGAGTCGCGGCCGCGCTGCAGCCGAAGGGCGTGGCCGTCGAGATCCTCAAGCCCGACGCCGTACTGCGCGCCGAGCGCGTACCCGTGGGCCAGATGGGCGACGTCTTCTCCGGCGGCCAGCTGCTCACCGCCGCGATCGCCCTGTACTGCACGATGGCCGCCCTCCGCTCGAACGACCGGGGCCGGGACAAGCACCGGCACGCCGGCACGCTCTTCCTGGACAACCCGATCGGCCGTGCCAACGCCACCTACCTGCTGGAGCTGCAGCGGGCCGTTTCGGACGCGCTCGGTGTGCAGCTGCTGTACACCACCGGTCTGTTCGACACGACCGCCCTGGCCGAGTTCCCGCTGGTCATCCGCCTGCGCAACGACGCCGACCTCAGGGCGGGCCTGAAGTACATCAGCGTGGAGGAACACCTTCGGCCCGGGCTGCCCCAGCAGCCCCAGGCCGGAGAGGCGGTGCACAGCGAGATCACGGCGACGCGGATGTTCAAACGCCCAGCCTCGGCAACCCCCTGACCGGGGGGCGCGGGAGTCGAGCTTGGCGGGCACGGAGAAATCCAGCGATGAACTCCCTTTTCGCTGAGGTAAGTTCAGGCCCGACCAGTTGTCCAAGAGAGGAACGCTGTCTTGCGTATGCCTTACCGTCGTCTGACGACCGTTCTCGGGATAGCCGCGGCCTCCGCGTCGGTGTTCGTCCTCGGCATTGCCCCGGCACAGGCCGACGGCAACGTCTTCAGGGCCTACAACGCACTCACCTCGCCCACCGCGGAGACCGAGTTCGCCCAGGACGGCGAGATCCTCACCGCCCTGGACATGAAGAAGGACGGCCACGGCACCGCCGCGCAGTGGCGCTACAACTCGAGCTCGGCCACCCACTCGTACTACAACGGCAACGGCTACGCCGTCCCCAAGAACTGGGACCTCTCCTTCGCGGAGGGCGCCACCCTGCAGATCCGCGTCTGCCTGCAGGACACGTCCAACGGCACGCCGTACAGCTGCGGCGGCTGGGAGTACGCAAAGGCCTGACCGCCGGAAGACGGCGAAGGGGCGGGGCCTCGGGCTCGCCCCTTCGCGTTCGCACGGCAGCCCGGACGATGTCACCGGAGCATCCGTCGGCTCCGTGCGCAGGTGGCGGAGGCGTCGTCGAACTCGGCTACCTCAGGAGTGCGACAACTGCCCGGTGCCGCCTCGCCGGCGTATACGTTCCTGCTCGCGCAGGGCCGCGCGCTCCGCACGCCGGCGGGCGCGCCGCTCGCGGCGCAGTGCCCGGGCCGTGCTGCTCGGCTCGGAGACCACGCCGTACCGCTGGTTCCACACCTGGCGGGTCACCCACACGTCGACCACGGCCCAGGTGGCCACCACCGTGCTCGCCACACTGCTGATCACCATGGGGAAGGCCAGCCAGGACTCGGCCAGCGTGCACAGGAACGCCACCATCGCCTGGATCAGCGTCACCGCCATGATCAGAAGGGCCCGCACCGCCGCCGTACGCACCGGATCCGGCAGCGGGTGTCGCCGGGCCGGCTCCTCGACCCACAACGGCCGGTAGTACTCCTGCTGTTCGCCGGCGGACTCCCGGGCGCGTCCACGCGCCCGAATGTCGCGATCCGGTGCCTCCGGGCCCCGCCATGCCGCCGAGCGCTCCGCCACGCTCTCCTCGGGCGCTTCGCGCCACTCCGCCGTGCCCATCACCGCGTCCCTCCCCACCGCCGGCACGCCGCTCGCCCCGGTGTCACAAGACTCCGACTCCCCAGTGGCTGCCCGGCTTGCGCTGTTTTACGCCGCCCGGGTGCGGGATGCGGCTCCTGTAGCCCATTCCGCCCCCATTTCCCGTAGAGAAGGACGAACGACCTCGCCCGATGATTCCCGACCGGGGAAAAATTCCAGCCAACCGCCCGGTCAACTCATCACCGTCCGGCCGGGTGCGGGTGCCGGATCGCGGTGGCAATCTCCCGCAATGCCCGGACAACTCGCCATCTCTCGCCGCCGGAACGGAAGTTCACCCTCCGGACGTGTCTTCGAGTTAACTGTGAGGCGGTAGTAGGCTCGCGCCGTTTGTTGACGGACATGTGCCCCCGGCCGGCGGGGGTCGAGCTGGGGGAGGCCATGCGCTTTCGCGGGAAGTCGATCCGCCGGAAGATCGTGGCGCTGCTTCTCGTGCCGCTGGTGTCCCTGACCGTCATCTGGGGCTTCGCCACGGTACTCACAGGGCGAGAGGCCGCCCGGCTGTTCCAGGTGTCGGACGTGAAGCAGGACATCGGCTACCCCGCCGAGGACACGGTCCGCGTCCTCCAGCAGGAGAGGCGCCAGGCCCTCGTCTACCTCGCCGACCCGCGGGCCGCCGACGCCCTCTCCGCGCTTCAGCGCACGCGCGCCGCCACCGACCGGGCGATCGCCGAGATACGCAGGAACGCCGACGGCCATCACGTCTTCGACGGCCTGGACGTGGCGGACGACGAGCGTCTCACCGCCGTCCTCGACGTCTTCCAGGGCCTTGGCTCCCTGCGCCGCAGCGTCGAGCAGCGCACGGTCACCCGTGCCCAGGCCCTCGACCGCTACAACCACCTCGTCGATCCCTGCTACACGCTGCTCGCCTCCCTCGAAGGCATCGACGACGTCCAGCTGGACGCGCAGGCCCGCGCGCTGGTCGACATCAGCCGCGCCCGCGAGCTGCTGTCCCGCGAGGACGCCCTGCTCGGCTCCTCCCTCGTCGTCGGCCGGCTCACCCGCGACGAGACGCGGCACATCTCCGACCTCGTCGCCCAGCGCACCGTCCTCTATGACGTCAGCCTGCCGCTGCTGCCCGCCGCCGAGCGTGACCGCTACGCAGGCTTCTGGCAGAACGCCACCACCGACCCGCTGCGCACCGCCGAACAGACCGTTGTCCGCTCCGGCTCCGGCACTCCTCGCGGTGTCACCGCCCAGAGCTGGGACTCCGCGGCGGCCGGCGTCCTCGACCAACTCGGCACCCTTGACGACCAGGTGGGCGACCGTTTCCAGGACCGTACGCGCCCCGTGGCGACCGGCGTCATCCTGCAGGCGGTCTTCGCGGGCCTGCTCGGCCTGGTCGCGCTCGTGCTCTCCCTCTTCCTGTCGGTCCGGATCGGCCGCGCCCTCATCCGCGACCTGCGCCAGCTGCGCCTGGAGGCGCACGAGGCCTCCGGCGTCCGGCTGCCCAGCGTGATGCGCCGGCTGTCCGCGGGCGAGCAGGTCGACGTCGAGACCGAGGTGCCGCGCCTCGAGTACGACAAGAACGAGATGGGCGAGGTCGGCCAGGCCCTCAACACACTCCAGCGGGCCGCCGTCGAGGCCGCCGTCAAACAGGCCGAACTTCGCTCCGGTGTCTCCGAGGTCTTCGTCAACCTCGCCCGCCGCAGCCAGGTGCTGCTGCACAAGCAGCTCACGCTGCTCGACACCATGGAACGCCGCACGGAGGACACCGACGAACTCGCCGACCTCTTCCGCCTGGACCACCTCACCACCCGTATGCGCCGGCACGCGGAGGGCCTGGTGATCCTCTCCGGCGCCGCACCCTCCCGGCAGTGGCGCCGCCCGGTGCAGCTGATGGACGTCGTACGCGCCGCCGTCGCCGAGGTCGAGGACTACGAACGCGTCGAGGTACGGCGACTGCCCCGCGTCGCCGTCACCGGCCCGGCCGTCGCCGACCTGACCCACCTCGCGGCCGAACTCCTGGAGAACGCCACGGTCTTCTCGCCCCCGCACACCGCCGTCCAGGTCCTCGGCGAGCGGGTGGCCAACGGCTTCACGCTGGAGATCCACGACCGGGGTCTCGGCATGACCGCCGAGGCGCTGCTGGACGCCAACCTGCGCCTCGCCGAGACCCCCGAGTTCGAACTGTCCGACACCGACCGGCTCGGCCTGTTCGTGGTCAGCCGCCTCGCCCAGCGCCAGAACATCCGGGTCTCGCTCCAGCCCTCGCCCTACGGCGGCACCACAGCGGTCGTCTTCATCCCCGACGCGCTGCTGAGCGACGACGTACCGGACACCAACGGCCTCGGCTTCCGCCTCGACCGGGACCGCCCGGCGAAGGGGATCGGGCAGGCGGGGCGTGCCGCCGGACGGTCCGCGCCGGCGCAACTGCCCGGCGTGCCGACCCCACTGCTGGACGGCCCGATCGAGCTGGAGGTACCGGTGGACCTCGACGCCATCGACGACTACCCGGGCGTCCTGGGGGACGAGGACAGCGAGCGCGGCGGACTCTTCCGGCCCCGCCGCTCCCGCACCCGCGCCGACGACCAGGCGCCGTCCCCGTCCGCCGACCGCGTGCCGCTCGAAGAGGCCGGCGCCAGCGGACCCATACCGCTGCCGCGCAGGCAGACCCCCAAACTGGTCAGCTCGCACGGCAGGCCCGTCACCGACCAGCGCCCCCGCCGCGACGAACCGGACCAGCAGCCCTCCGCCGCCACCGGCCGCCCCGAGACGGGCGGACCGGCCCCACTGCCCGCCCACCGGCGCACCTCCGCCTCCCGCCGCCCCGCCCAACTCACCGACCGGGTCCAGCAAGGCGACGCGGCCCCCGCCGGCGACACCGGTGCGGCGCCTGACGTTCCTGCCCTGCCCCGGCGTACCCGGCCGCCCGAGCCCTCCGCCGGCGACACCGGTGCGGCGCCTGACGTTCCTGCCCTGCCCCGGCGTACCCGGCCGCCCGAGCCCTCCGCCGACGACGGCCCGGGTGCCACGGGCCGGTTCGGCACCGGCCCGGTCGAGCGCACCGGCGAGTTGTCCGGTCCAGGCGACGCCAGCGGCCACCCGGCCACCCATCCGGCCGGCGCATCGGGCAGCGAGCCGGCCGGACCCCTGCCCCGGCGCATACGTCAGGCCAGCCTCGCCCCGCAGCTCAAGCAGGACACCGCACGGCGCGCCGAGCGCGCGGCGCAGCCCGCCGACCGCGACGCCGAGGAGGTCCGCGGCCGGATGGCCTCGCTGCAGCGCGGCTGGCAGCGCGGCCGGGAGGAGAACGCCGGCGGCGACGCGGACCACAACGGCACAGCACAAGGAACGACTAAGGGGGACGGTCGATGACCGCACCGAAGGCGACCGGCCACACGACGACCGATGACGGGGGGCTCAACTGGCTCCTGGACGACCTGGTCGACCGGGTCGCCAGCATCCGCAAGGCCGTCGTCCTGTCCGGCGACGGGCTCCCGACGGGGGTGTCCAAGGACCTGACCCGCGAGGACGGCGAGCATCTCGCCGCCGTCGCATCCGGCTTCCACAGCCTCGCCAAGGGCGTGGGCCGCCACTTCGACGCGGGCGGCGTCCGGCAGACGGTGGTCGAGCTGGACGACGCCTTCCTGTTCGTCACCGCCGCCGGGGACGGCAGCTGCCTCGCCGTCCTGTCCGACGCCGACTCCGACGTCGGACAGGTTGCCTACGAGATGACGCTCCTGGTCAAGCGGGTCGGCGTACATCTGGGCACAACCCCGCGCACCGATCTGCCCGCAGGCGGGTAGTGGGATGTCATGAGCGCAGACGGTCAGGAAAGAAACCACTGGTTCGACGACGAGGCCGGACCGGTCGTCCGTCCGTACGCCATGACACGTGGCCGTACCACAAGTGCGGCCCAGCACCGGCTCGATCTGATCGCGGTGGTCGTCACGGAACCCCACGCGGGCGACCCGGAATCGGATCCGGCGCTGTCGCCCGAGCACGTGGAGATCGTCGGGCTCTGCCGCGGCGAACCGCAGTCGGTCGCCGAACTCTCCGCCGGCCTCGACCTGCCGATCGGCGTGGTGCGGGTGCTCATCGGCGACCTGGTGCACGCGGAACTCGTCCATGTCACGCGCCCGGTGCCACCGGCCGAGCTGCCGGACGAGAGCATTCTGCGCGACGTGATCAACGGCCTCAGGGCGCTGTGAGCCCGGTTCGGCAAGACCTCTCGAGCAGGAGAAGAAACCGATGATCCTCGGGCGTTCCGAGCGTGGCGAGCCCCCGGTCGAGCCCGTCACTCTCAAGATCCTGGTGGCCGGTGGCTTCGGTGTGGGCAAGACGACCCTCGTCGGCGCGGTCAGCGAGATCAGGCCGCTGCGTACCGAGGAATTGCTCAGCGAGGCCGGCCGCCCGGTCGACGACACCAGCGGTGTGGAGGCCAAGCACACCACCACCGTGGCCATGGACTTCGGCCGTATCACCCTGCGCGAGGACCTGGTGCTGTACCTCTTCGGCACGCCTGGGCAGGAACGGTTCTGGTTCATGTGGGACGAACTGTCCGAGGGTGCGCTCGGCGCCGTCGTCCTCGCCGACACACGGCGTCTCGAGGACTGCTTCGCCGCCGTCGACTACTTCGAGCGGCGTAACATCCCCTTCCTCGTCGGCGTCAACTGCTTCGAGGGAGCGGCCCGTCATCCGGCCGAGGCGGTCCGGCAGGCCCTCGACCTGGACGAGGGCGTACCCGTCCTGCTGTGCGACGCGCGTGACCGGGAGTCCGTCAAGGACGTGCTCATCGGAGTCGTCCAGCACGCGATGGACCACGCGGCCGACCGCCGCCAGGCCGCCCTCGGCTGACCCACGGGCACGGCCCGTACCCCCGCCGACCGGGGTACGGGCCGTGGTCCGGTGAGGAGCTCTCACGCGCGCGTGCCGCGGGAGGAGCCGGCCCTCACGCGCGCGTGCCGCGCACCGTCACGCGCCGTCCTCCTACAGCCAGCCGAAGCTCTTCTCCACGGCCTTGCGCCAGTTGCGGTACTCGCGGTCGCGTACCGACGGCTCCATCGCCGGTGTCCACTCCGCGTCCCGCTGCCAGTGCGTCTTCAGCTCGTCCAGGTCGTTCCACACGCCCGTCGCCAGCCCGGCCGCGTAGGCGGCGCCCAGGCAGGTCGTCTCCGACACCCGGGGCCGGATGACCGGGACGCCGAGCACATCCGCCTGGTGCTGCATGAGCAGGTTGTTCTTCGTCATGCCGCCGTCTACCTTCAGGGTGGTGATCCGCACCCCGGAGTCCTGGTACATGGCGTCCACGACCTCCCGGGTCTGCCAGCTCGTCGCCTCCAGCACCGCGCGCGCGAGATGGGCCTTCGTGACGTACCGGGTGAGGCCGGTGACGACACCGCGCGCGTCGGAGCGCCAGTACGGCGCGAACAGGCCGGAAAAAGCGGGCACGATATAGGCGCCGCCGTTGTCCTCGACGCTCCCCGCCAGCGTCTCGATCTCGTCGGCGCCGCTGATGATCCCGAGCTGGTCGCGGAACCACTGGACCAGCGCGCCCGTTATCGCTATGGACCCCTCCAGGCAGTACACCGGCGCCTCCCCGCCGATCTTGTAACCCATCGTCGTCAGCAGCCCGCTCTTGGACGGCACCGGCCGGGTGCCGGTGTTCAGCAGCAGGAAGCTGCCGGTGCCGTAGGTGTTCTTGGCGGTGCCCACGTCGTAGCAGGCCTGCCCGAAGACGGCGGCCTGCTGATCGCCCAGCGCGGAGGCCACGGGCACCCCGGCGAGCTGCCCGACCGCCGTGCCGTACACCTCCGCGGAGGACCTGATCTCGGGCAGCACCGCTTCGGGCACGTTCATGGCGGACAGGATGGCGGGATCCCACTGGAGGGTCGCCAGGTTCATCAGCATGGTGCGGCCGGCGTTCGTGACGTCGGTGACGTGCCGGCCGCCCTCGGTACCGCCGGTGAGGTTCCAGATCAGCCAGGAGTCGATCGTGCCGAAGGCGATCTCGCCGCCTTCGGCCCGCTCCCTCAGGCCGGGCACGTGGTCCAGCAGCCAGGCCGCCTTGGGCCCGGAGAAGTAGCTGGCCAGCGGCAGCCCGGTCTGCTCACGGAAGCGGTCCTGGCCGTCCGCGCCACCGAGTTCGCTGCACAGGGCGGCGGTGCGCGTGTCCTGCCAGACGATCGCGTTGTGCACCGGCTTGCCCGTGGCGCGGTCCCACAGGACGGTCGTCTCCCGCTGGTTGGTGATGCCGAGCGCGCTCAGCTGGTCGGCGCGCAGTCCGGCCTTGGCGAGCGCCCCGGCCACCACGGCCTGCACCTTGGACCAGATCTCGGTCGCGTCGTGTTCCACCCAGCCCGGCTTCGGGAAGATCTGGCGGTGCTCGCGCTGGTCGACGGCGACGATGGCGCCGCTGTGGTCGAAGACGATGCAGCGGCTTGACGTGGTGCCCTGGTCGATGGCGGCGACGTAGCTGTCGGCGGTGTCCGTCATGGCAGTCCCCTGGGTCGCTGGGTCGGGTCGCTGGTCAGAGGGGCGCGTGGGGGAGAGGAGGGCGGCGTACGGGGCCGGGGAGCACGCGTACGGGCCGGGAGTAGGTGTATGGGGCCGGACGTGACGTACGCGGGATCAGAAGGCCGCGTTGTAGACGGCGCCGGCGAGTGCCCCGCCGATCAGGGGCCCGATGACCGGTATCCAGGCGTAACCCCAGTCGGACGTGCCCTTGTTGGGGATCGGCAGGAAGGTGTGCACGATCCGCGGTCCCAGGTCGCGGGCCGGGTTGATGGCATAGCCGGTGGGCCCGCCGAGGGAGAGCCCGATGCCGACGACGAGCAGGGAGACGATCAGTACGGTGGTGCCGGACTCGCCGAGCCCCTTGGTCAGTCCGAACGCGAGGATCGGCAGCACGAGCGCGATGGTCGCGATGATCTCGGTGATGAGGTTGGCGACCGGGTTCTGGATCTCCGGGACGGTCGAGAAGATGCCGAGCGTCGGCACCGGTTCGTCCGCGGTGCCCTCCGTCGTGCCCTCCTTGCGGACGTTGGCCTGGAACTGGGCGAGGTAGACCAGATAGGCCAGTACGGCCCCGAGCATCGCGCCGACGAACTGGCCCAGCAGATACACCCAGACCTTGCCCCACTTGCCGGTGTCGATGGCGATGCCGATGGTGACCGCGGGGTTGAGCTGGCCGCCGGAGAGGGGAGCGGCGGTGTACGCGCCCGCGAGCACGCCGAAGCCCCAGCCGAACGCGATGACGACCCAGCCCGAGGCCCGCGCCTTGGAGTATCTGAGGGTGACGGCGGCGCAGACCCCGGCACCGAAGAGGATCAGGATCGCGGTGCCTATGACCTCGCCGACGAAGATGTCTCCGTTGCTCATGGCGGCTCCCTTGGCGCCGGTGGGGGCGTCAGCCCCGGCCCTCCGTGCAGGAACGTTCCGTTGGCGTCTTCAGCCGTAGGCAGGGAGCCCCGCGCCCCGCCCGGCGTCCGTGCCGAGCGTGCCGTCGCAGCCGTATCGCCAGGGAGGGACGGGCCGTGGAGCAGAACGGACCCGTGGCGCAGTGCGCCTGATAACGCCGAGAATGTACGGCGATGTCGGCTGACACCGGGAAGTGTTCACCGGTGTTCCGGGGGCGTCAAGGTTGCCGACGGCGACGGTGACGGCGACTCGCCCTGATCCCCGGCCGTGATCGTGCCGGCAACTCACTCGCCGCCCAGGTCACCGCTGCCGGGCCTCAACGGGGGTGTCCGGGCAGGTCGTTCACCACCCTGGCTCGATGGTCGCGTATCCCGTCTGCGCCGGCGCCGCCCCCGAGCCGCGCCGGACCTCGTGACCGGGCAGCCCGGCCCGGCCGAGCACCCAGCTCGCGCCCCGCAGCGCCTTGGCCGCCTGCTTCAGCGGAGCCAGCTGGGCGGCGGCCTGGCGGTGGTCGCCCACGCTTCCCGGCACGCACACCACGGTCGCGAGGGAGAGCGTGACCGACCGGTCGCCCGCCGACCAGGGCGCGTCGAGCAAGGCCGTGACCAGCGGGTCGAGCGCCTCCTCCTCGGCCAGCACCAGGAAGTCGTCCCCGCCGATGTGCCCCACGCGCGCGTGCCCCGAGGCCGCCTGCTGCAGCGCTCGCCCGACCGACCGGATCAGCTCGTCGCCCATGGCGAACCCTGCACCGTCGTTGACCTGCTTGAAGTGGTCGATGTCCAGCCAGCTGAGCGCGAATGTCCGGCCGTCCGCGATCCACCGGTCCACCTCGCTGGTGATCGCGTCCGAACCGGGCAGCCGGGTCAGCGGATTGAGCCCTGCGGCCTCCTCGACCCGGCTCTCGGCCAGGGCCCGCACCAGATCCGCGAGCCGTACGACGCCCACCCACCGGCCGTGCCGGTCGACCACCGCGACATCGTCGGAGGTCCGGTCCCGGCCACCGACCGCGACGACGTCCAGCACCTCCCAGGCGGTGGCGTCGACGCCGACCGTGCGGGGCGCGTCCCCCAGCTTGAAGGCCGGCCGGTCGGCGTACAGGGCATGCCCGTAGCGGCCGGACATCGACAGCAGGAAGCGGGAGCGGTGCACCGAGCGCACGGGCCGGCCGGCCTGGTCCACCAGCAGCACACCGGACACGTCCGGCGATCCGGTCAGCAGCGCCCGCACCTGCCCCGCCGAGGCGGTCACCGGCAGTACGGCGGCCGGGCGCACGAACTCCCGCACCGACGGCCCGGACCGGGGCACACCGACGGTGCCGGGGGAGCGGGGCGGAACGTATACGTCCGCGGCGGGGATCCGGGCAGGCGGCGCGAACAGCTCGCCCTGGCCCAGCTGCGCCCCGGCCGACAGCGCCGCCGCGTACTGCAGCTCGGTCTCCACGCCCTCCACAGCGACCAGGGCACCCAGTTCCTCGCACAGCGTCCGCATCGCCCGCACCGCGGCGGGCCGGGTCAGCAGCGAGGCGTCGAGTTTGACCAGGTCGGGGGAGAGGTCGGTGAGCAGCCGGAGCGGTACGTCGCCGTCCCCGATGCCGTCCGCGCTGATCCGGAAGCCCTGCTCGCGCAGCGCGGCCACGGCCTCCAGCAGGGCCCGCTGCGGCACGTGCGTGTAGGGCGGGACCACGTCCAGCGTCACCTCCCAGGGCAGGCGCCCGGCCGCGCGCACGGCGTCGTGCAGCGGGGTGAGGCCGCCGAGGTCGGCGAGGGTGGCCGCGAACACGTTGAGGTGCAGTGGCAGCAGGGTTTCCTTGTGCGTCGCGGCGCGGAGGGCCAACACCGTGAGTTTGGCGTCGAGTTCGGGGTCTCGGCGGGCCTCGGCCAGGATGTCACCGGTCTCCGGGCGGGCGAGCGTCTCCAGTGCGGTGACCGCGCCCGTCCTCAGGTTGACCACCGGCTGGAAGGCGAAGCGGAGAGTATCCGTCCAGGAGTGCACGGGAGCATGATGGCGCTGCCCGCGTGCGCCCAGGCGCAGTTCATGAGACGTTCACGCAGGATTCCGGGCTGATCACACAGCGTGGAAAACATCTGTGGCCTCTGGTGTCGTATGCCACCTTTTCATGCCGCCACCTCACCCTGAGCGCCGGTGCCGTCACCTCACCGCGATCACCGACGATCCGTGCCCGAAGAGCCCCTGGTTGGCGGAGATCCCCATGCGCGCGCCGGCGATCTGCCGGTCGCCCGCCGTGCCTCTCAACTGCCAGGTCAGCTCGCAGACCTGGGCGATGGCCTGGGCCGGCACCGCCTCCCCGAAGGAGGCGAGGCCGCCACTGGCGTTGACGGGTATACGGCCGCCCGGGGCTGTCGCGCCCTCCCGGAGGAGCTTCGCGCCCTCTCCCTCCCCGCACAGTCCCAGGTCCTCGTACCACTGCAGTTCCAGTGCGGTGGACAGGTCGTAGACCTCGGCCAGGGAAAGGTCGCCGGGACCGACGCCGGCCTCCTCGTAGGCGGCCCTTGCGATGGAGGCCCGGAAGGTCTCGTCATGCGCGCCCACCGCCCCGGCGGAGTCCGTGGCGATGTCCGGCAGGTCCAGCACCGTGTTCGGGAAGCGCGGGGTCACCGTCGACACCGCCCGGATCCGCACCGGCCGGGTCACCCCGTGCCGGTGTGCGAACTCCATGCTGGAGAGCACCAGGGCCGCCCCGCCGTCGGAGGTGGCGCAGATGTCGAGCAGCCGCAGCGGATCGGCGACCACCGCGGAAGCGGCGACCTCCTCGGCGGTGACCCGCTTGCGGTAGCGGGCGTACGGGTTGAGCGCGCCCATAGTGGCGTTCTTCACCTTGACCAGGGCGAAGTCCTCCGGTGTGTCCCCGTGCACCGCCATCCGCCGCCGCGCGTACAGCCCGAAGTACGCCGGATTGGTCGCTCCCAGGACCCGGAAGCGCAGCCAGTCCGGATCGTCCGGCCGGTCGCCGCCCGCCGGCCGGAAGAACCCCTTGGGCGCCGCGTCCGCCCCCACCACGAGCACGACGTCCGCGAGCCCGGCGAGTATCTGTGCCCGGGCCGTGGCGATCGCCTGCGCCCCGGAGGCGCACGCCGCGTACACACTGGCGACCCTGGCCCCCTGCCAGCCCAGGGCCTTGGCGAAGGTCGCTCCCGCCACATATCCGGGATACCCGCCACGCACCGTGTCGGCGCCCACGACCGAGCCGACATCGCGCCAGTCGACACCGGCGTCCGCGAGCGCCGCGCGGGCCGCCGCCGTCCCGTACTCCACGAAGGAGCGGCCCCACTTGCCCCATGGGTGCATGCCCGCACCGAGCACCGCCACGTCCCTCGTCACGCCCTCACCCCCGTCGGCCGCCAGTGCCAGGTCGTCCAGGTCGTCTCCGCGTCCTCGTGCAGCACTCCGGGGACGACCTCCACCTCCATGCCCACCGTCAGATCGGCGACGGTTACCCCGGGAGCCGCCTGTCCCAGCACCACGATCCGCTCGGCCTCCAGCTCCACAGCGATCAACGCGTACGGCTCCCACGGACGTTCCGGATCGCTCACATAGGGTGACGGCGGACGGTATCGGCTGTCCGTGTACGACCAGACGCGCCCGCTCCGTGACAGGGGCACCTCTTCCAGGGAGCCGCCGTCGCAACGCGGATTGCGGCAGTGGACGTCCTCGCGCGGGAAGAACACCGTGGCGCAGGACGAGCAGCGGGTTCCCAGGAGCCGGAAGCCGTCTCCCTCGCCGGCGAACCATCCGTCGATCACGGGTGTGGGTGTGTGCGGCAAAGGCCCTCCCCAGCAAGTTTCTGACGATGTGTCAGGAGTGTGTCACGGGCACCCGGAAATGGGCAGGGCGTCGGGGTGAATCGCATCCGATCGCTTCCCGGCCGCGACGCGGACCTGATAGATGCAGGAGACATGACACGACTCACCAGTGCAGTCCGCGGTCTCGTCACCACCTTCGCCGCCCTGCTGGCCGTGACCACCGCCCCCGCCACCGCCGGGGCGACGACGGAGCCCAAGGCGCCGAAGGACTTCGTGGCCCTGAGGACCGTGGATCCGACGATCGTCCAGGAGATGCGCTACTTCACCCCGCACAACTTCGTCGGAGAGCGCATCGACGGCTACGAGCAGCCGATGTGCATCCTCACCCGCCCCGCCGCCGAAGCCCTGCACAAGGCGCAGCTCACCCTGCTGCGCGAGGGCTACACCCTCAAGGTGTACGACTGCTACCGGCCGCAGCGGGCCGTGAACCACTTCGTGCGCTGGGCCAAGGACCTCGACGACCAGGCGATGAAGGGCGAGTTCTACCCGAACGTCGACAAGCCCCGGCTGTTCGCGGACGGTTACATCGCCGAGAAATCCGGCCACAGCCGCGGCTCGACCATGGACCTCACGATCGTGAAGCTCCCCGCGAGGCCGACCCGGCCCTACCACCCCGGGCAGCCGCTCGTGCCATGCTACGCGCCCAAGGATGAGCGTTTCCCCGACAACTCCGTCGACATGGGCACCGGATTCGACTGCTTCGACACCCTCGCGCACACGCTCGACCCGCGCGTCCAGGGTGAACAGCGCGCCAACCGCCTGCTGCTCAAGACCACCCTGGAGAGCCTCGGATTCGTGAACCTCGCCGAGGAGTGGTGGCACTACACGTACAAGCCCGAGCCCTACCCGGACACCTATTTCGACTTCCCCGTGTCCTCGAAGTCGCTCGTCGGCGGCCAGTGAGCAACCTGCGGAAGATGTCCCTCCTCTGATCGGATACAGTCCGCGCGTGTCCGAAACTCAGCACTCAACTGACAACTCCGCACCGGACTCGCACTGTTCGAGTTGCGGAGCGCCCTATGGAGAGGGCGTTTCCGGCTGGCCGCGCACCTGCCCGTCCTGCGGGGCCGTCGCCTACCGCAATCCGCTGCCGGTGGCGATCGCGCTCCAGCCCGTGTACGACACCAAGGGCACGGCCCTGGTCGTCATCACCCGGACCGTCGCCCCCGCGCGCGGGGGCACGGCACTGCCCGGCGGCTACATCGACGACCGGGAGGACTGGAAGCAGGCCGTCGTACGCGAGCTCAAGGAGGAGACCGGCATCGACGCGGCCGCCCGGGACGTGCGGCTCATGGACGCCATGAGCTCGCCCGACGGTCACCTGCTGCTGTTCGGACTCCTCCCGGAGCGCCCGGTGGAAGGGCTCCCGCCCGCCGACCCGACGGACGAGACCGAGGGCTGGCAGCTGCTGCGCAGGCCCGAGGAACTCGCCTTCCCGCTGCACACCGTGGCGGTACGGGCCTGGTTCGAGGGCCGGTACGTCTGAACGGCGCGGCTCAGCCGAGCCCCCGCACCCGCACCGGGTAGGGGGGCTCGGCGGAACCGTCCTCCCGCCCCCGGGTGACGACCACCCGAGGGCCCTGCCGGCGGGCGACGTAGCGTTCGATCTCCGGCTCGTCCCACGCGCCGCCCGCGTCCGGCACGACCAGACCGCCGCCCGTCCGGCCACGCGCGGGCGCCCACACCTCCAGTTCGAGGCCGCCGTCGGCGCCGCGCGCCGGGACGACCGCACCCGCGCGCGCGAACACCGGTATCCGCGACAGCGGCGCGTCGACGAGCACCTGCGCCGGCCCCTCGTACGCCTCCTCCGTCACCGTGTCGTACCAGCGGCCCCGCGGCAGCTGCACCGCCCGCCGGTCGGCACCCGGATCCAGCACCGGAGCCACCAGCAGAGCATCCCCGAGCAGAAACGTGTCCTCGCAGTCGCGCAGCGCCCGGTCCTCCGGCGCCCCCCACCACAGCGGCCGCACATAGGGCGCGCCGGTGCGCCGCGCCAGATGCGCCAGCGTCATGAAGTACGGCAGCAGCCGCCGCCGTTCGAGCAGCGCCACGCGCGCGTGATCCAGCACCTCGGCGCCGAACTCCCAGGGCTCCCGGCGACCCGCCCGCAGACTCGCGTGGGTGCGGAACAGCGGCAGATACGCGCCGAGCTGGAACCACCTGAGATACAGCTCCGCCGACGGACTGCCGTCGAAACCGCCCACGTCCGGGCCCGAGTACGGCACCCCGCACAAGCCGAGCCCCAGCACCAGCGACAGCGAGGCCCGCAGCCCGGGCCAGCCGGTCGCCACGTCCCCCGACCAGGTGCCCCCGTACCGCTGCATCCCCGCCCAGCCCGATCGGGAGAACAGGAAGGGCCGCTCCCCGGGTGACAGCTCGCGCAGCCCCTCGTAGCCGGCCCGGGCCATGCAGAGCGCGTACACGTTGTGCGCCTCCCGATGGTCGCCCCCGCGCCCTTCCAGGGCGTGCCGGGCCGACCGCGGCAGGGTGAGCTCCCCGAAGGCGTTGAACGACGTCGGCTCGTTCATGTCGTGCCAGAACCCGGCGAAGCCCTGCCTGAGGCGCTCCTCGTACAGTCCGCCCCACCACTTGCGCACGCGCGCGTGAGTGAAGTCCGGATAGACCGACTCCCCGGCCCACACCACACCGCGCACCGTCCGCCCGGAGGCGTCCCGCACGAACGCGTCGACGGCCGAACCGCTGTCGTACACGGCGTTGCCCGGCGCCGCCTTCACGGCCGGGTCGACGATCGACACCAGTCGGACTCCGTCCCGGCGCAGCTCCTCGGCGAGCT
This sequence comes from Streptomyces sp. NPDC052107, assembly GCF_040680215.1. Classification (NCBI taxonomy): domain Bacteria; kingdom Bacillati; phylum Actinomycetota; class Actinomycetes; order Kitasatosporales; family Streptomycetaceae; genus Streptomyces; species Streptomyces sp. NPDC052107. The sequence continues at coordinate 7,516 of NZ_JBFAWG010000034.1, read as the reverse complement.
GCGGCAGCTTCGGGAACCGCTCCCGGTCGACGGTGAACACCTGGTGGTCGTCGTAGTGGTCGATGTCCAGATGCACGGCGTCCAGCGGCAGCCCGCGCTCCTGGTATCCAGCGACGATCCGGCGGACCTCCTGTTCGCTGCCGAAGCCCCACCGCGCGTGCTGGTGGCCCAGCGCCCATGCCGGCGGCAGCGCGGGTGCCCCGGTCAGCGAGGCCCAGGTGTGCAGCACGCGCGCGGGGGTGCCCACTATCACCCAGCAGCGCAGCGGACCGCCGTCCATCCGCAGCTCGCAGCGTCCCGCCCGGTCGTGCCCGGAGCCGGCGCCCTCCTCGCCCTCGCGCAGCACGACCGTGCCGTCCCACGTGGTGTCGTGGAACACCAGATGCGTGCCGGCGTCGGCCACCACGAGCTGCACCGGCATGGTCACGTACAGCGGATCGTCGCCGGGGCCGAACGCCCGGCCGGGATCGGTGTTCCACAGCCGGTACGTGCCGTCCCGCAGCCGAGGCCCCGACGCCCGGCCGCCCAGCCCGAAGAAGCGCGCGTCCGCCGCCACCTCCGACCGCTGCATCCAGCGCGCCGTGCCCCCGCCGACCGGCTCCCACCAGCGCGGCGGCAGATCCCGTCGCAGGGTGACACCGCCGGGCGTGCACACCTCCACCGCGCCGTGCCGTGAGACGGTGACCGTCACCCGCTCGGCGACCACCCGCCAGCCACCGTCCTTGTCCGGCTCCAGCACCGCGCGCGGATCCGGCTCCGGACGGCTCGCCGCGAGCGCGTACGACGGCTGCGGACCCGCGCCGTCCCAGCCCCAGAACACCGCCCCGTTCAACGCGACGGTGATCCGCAGCTCGGACCGGCCGAACCGGATCAGCCCGCCGCCCGGCCCCGGCTCCACGTCCTCCACCTGCCCCGGGACCCGTGCCCGCTCGGCTCCCCGGCGCGGCAGCCCGGCGGCGTCGATCCGCCGCCTGCGCCACGCCGCCCGAACGGTACGCAACCCCCGACCCGCCCATCCCGCACCGACCACACTCACCGAACGCACCAGGTCACGACCGTCCATGCTGCTCACCCTGCCATTGAGCACCCCACGCGCGCGTGTCGTTCAACTGCCGTTCACCCGTGCCGGGACCACATCTTCACGACACCGACTATGTGGGGCGCACCCTGGTGTAGAAGTCGATCACATGGCATCGTCCCTGTCAGCCGCGTCACGCGCACACCCCAGCACGTGCGCGGACCGACGCACACGACGCGCACAGCCCGGGAGCCGCCCCATGTCGACCGCGAACCCCCAGCCGCTCTGGCAGCCCGATCCCGAGCGGATCGCCCAGGCACGCATCACCCAGTTCCAGGCATGGGCCGCCGAGCACCACGGCGCCCCGGCCGACGGCGGCTACCCCGCCCTGTACCAGTGGTCCGTCGACCACCTGGAGACGTTCTGGGAAGCCGTCACCGAGTGGTTCGACGTCCGCTTCTCGACGCCCTACGCGCGCGTGCTCGGTGACCGCGCGATGCCCGGCGCCCAGTGGTTCCCCGGAGCCACCCTCAACTACGCCGAGCACGCCCTGCGCGCCGCGGCCGACCGCGCGGACGAACCGGCCCTGCTGTACGTCGACGAGACCCATGAGCCGCGCCCGGTGACCTGGTCCGAGCTGCGTCGGCAGGTCGGCTCCCTCGCCGCCGAACTCCGCGCCCTGGGCGTCCGCCCCGGCGACCGCGTCAGCGGCTATCTGCCCAACATCCCGCAGGCCGTCGTCGCCCTGCTCGCCACGGCCGCCGTCGGGGCCGTCTGGACCTCCTGCGCCCCCGACTTCGGCGCCCGCAGCGTCCTGGACCGCTTCCAGCAGGTCGAACCCGTAGTCCTGTTCACCGTCGACGGCTACCGCTACGGCGGCAAGGAGCACGACCGCCGCGAGATCGTCGCCGAACTGCGCCGCGAGCTGCCCACCGTGCGCGCCGTCGTGCACATCCCGCTGCTCGGCACCGAGGCACCCGAGGGGGCCCTGGAGTGGTCGGCGCTGACGGTCGGGGACACCGAGCCCGTCTTCGAGCAGGTCCCCTTCGACCACCCGCTGTGGGTGCTCTACTCCTCCGGCACCACCGGCCTGCCCAAGGCCATCGTCCAGTCCCAGGGCGGCATCCTGGTCGAACACCTCAAGCAGCTGGGCCTGCACTGCGACCTCGGCCCCGAGGACCGGTTCTTCTGGTACACCTCGACCGGCTGGATGATGTGGAACTTCCTCGTATCCGGCCTGCTCACAGGCACGACGATCGTCCTGTACGACGGCAGCCCCGGCTACCCGGACACGGGCGCCCAATGGCGGGTCGCCGAACGCACGGGCGCCACCCTCTACGGCACCTCCGCCGCTTATGTCATGGCCTGCCGCAAGGCCGGCGTCCACCCCGCGCGCGACTACGACCTGTCCGCGGTGAAGTGCGTCGCCACCACCGGCTCGCCGCTGCCGCCCGACGGCTTCCGCTGGCTGCACGACGAGGTCCGCGAGGACCTGTGGATCGCCTCCGTCAGCGGCGGCACCGACGTCTGCTCCTGCTTCGCCGGCGGCGTACCGACCCTCCCGGTGTACACCGGCGAACTCCAGGCACCCGGTCTCGGCACCGACCTGCAGGCCTGGGACCCGAGCGGCAAGCCCGTCATCGGCGAGGTCGGCGAGCTGGTCGTCACCAACCCGATGCCCTCCATGCCGATCCACTTCTGGAACGACCCCGACGGCAGCCGCTACCACGACAGCTACTTCGACACCTATCCCGGCGTCTGGCGGCACGGCGACTGGATCACGGTCACCTCACGGGGCACCGTGATCATCCACGGCCGCTCCGACTCCACCCTCAACCGGCAGGGCGTGCGCATGGGCTCGGCCGACATCTACGAGGTCGTCGAGCGCCTGCCCGAGATCAGGGAGTCCCTCGTCATCGGCATCGAGCAGCCCGACGGCGGCTACTGGATGCCGTTGTTCGTGCACCTCGCGCCTGGCGCCGTCCTCGACGAGGCGCTCCTGAACCGGATCAAGCGGACCATCCGCGAACAGCTCTCGCCGCGCCACGTACCCGACGAGGTCATCGAGGTACCGGGCGTCCCGCACACCCTCACCGGCAAGCGCATCGAGGTGCCCGTCAAGCGCCTCCTGCAGGGCACGCCCCTGGAGAAGGCGGTCAATCCGGGCTCCATCGACGACCTCTCCTTGCTCGGCTTCTACGAGGAAATCGCCCGCAAGCGCGCCTGACCCCGGGTGGATCACCCCCCGTAGGTGACCTCGGACTCGCCCAGCACAGCGGCGAAGTCCGAGGCCAGCCGAACGGCGTCGGCGGGCTCCAGCCCGGCGGCCGTGAACCGCACCCCCGGCCCGGAGGCCAGGCGGAACCGTGCCCCCGCCGCCACCCACCAGCCGTACGACCGCAGCCCGTTCACCACCGCCGACTCGTCGCGCACGGGCACCCACAGGTTCATCCCGCTCGCACCGTGCGAGGCGACGCCGCGTGCGGCCAGCTCGTCGGCCAGCGCCGCGCGCCGCTGCGCGTACGTCTCACGCGCGCGTGCCACCAACGCGCGCGTGCCCTCGTCCGTCATCAGCCCGAGCACGGTCTCCTGCAGCAGGTGACTTCCTGGGAACTCTCCCTCGCCCTCGCGCCGGACACCGCGCAGGGCGCCTACCTCGGTGTGCACGGCCTCGCCCAGTCCGGCCAGCGCGGCCTCGGCCCACTCGCCGTCACCGCCGCCATCGCCACCGGCCCCCTCGGCTGGACCGTCTTCGGCGCCACCATCGCCCTGACCTGCGCACTCCAGCACCGACTGGTCCGCGACCGCCTCCAGCGAAGCCCGTTGTCAGTGTCGCCGGTTACGGTGAGTGAGCACTGATCGACCGCGCACTTTGGGGGAAACATGGCGCACACCGACCACCAGACCATGCGACGCGTCCTGCGCCGAGAGATCGCCGGCACCATCGGCCTGCTCACCGACGTACACGACTTCCGCGCCATGCGGCGCTACCGCAGCTTCACCTTCGACGACCACGCGACCTACCTGAAGCAGGTCGAGGCCGTCCTCAAGGCCCGCGCCGCCCAGGGCACCCACACCACACTCGCCCTGTTCGACCCCGAGGACTACGCCGCCTACTGCGCGGAAGCCGGCCTCGACCCGGAAGCCCCGACCAGCCGGACCCGCTTCACCGCGGAACTGGCGTCCACCGGCCCCACCATCCCCTACGACGGCCGACCCCTCGCCACACTCGTACCCGCCCTCGTCGACGAAGCCGTACGACAGGCGACCTGGGAGTACGCCACCATCCTGCTGTCCCGCCTCGGACCCTGTCCCACCTGCGGTGAGGACATCGGCAGGGCGGCCTTCACCCGCGCCTCCGACCTCCTGGTCCGCATCCTCGACACCGCCCCGCCGGGCGACCGGCACCTGGTGTGCAGCGTCTCCGGACCACCGGACACCCTCGTCTCCGTCCTGAACGGCGACCGGGACAGCGACGGCGGAATCCGCCTCGACGAGGCCGAGGCCCTCGAATTCACCAGCGTCCTCGCACTCGGCCTCGCGACCCGGAGCCCCGGCGGACTCGTCCTGCGCGCCAGCGCCCCGGACACCGCCGACCGCGTCTACGGCTGGCGACTGCGCTCCGGCGGCCTCGAACCCCTCACCGCCTCCGAGGTGTTCGACGCCTACTGCACCGACGTCGAATCCGGCGACATCATCTCCCCGGAACCCGGCGTCGACTACTGCTCACCCCCCGACCTCGGGGACGAGACCACGGCACCCGGCCACCGGCACTGACCGAACCGCCGCGCCGAAGGCGCTGACCGGACCGGAAGCGCGCCGAACGCACCAGGGGCGCCCCCCCGAAGGCGGGACGCCCCTGCACCCGGCACACGCGCCGCGCCGCCGGTACGGCTACTCGCCGGAGAGCACTGCCTGAGCCGCGCTGCGCGCCTCCTCGGCGCTGTCCGCGGCACGCGCGGCCGCCGCGGCACGCTCGCACTGCGCCAGCGTGTACTTCGCCAGCGTCGCCCGGACATAAGGAATCGACGCCGCGCCCATGGACAGGGAGGTGACGCCCAGACCGGTCAGCACACAGGCCAGCAGCGGGTCGGACGCGGCCTCACCACACACACCACAGCTCTTGCCCTCGGCCTTGGCCGCCTCGGCGGACAGCGTGACCAGGTCGAGCAGCGCCGGCTGCCACGGGTCCTGGAGCCGGGACACCGCACCCACCTGCCGGTCGGCCGCGAAGGTGTACTGCGCGAGGTCGTTGGTCCCGAGCGACAGGAACTCGACCTCCTGCAGAATCGACCGCGCCCGCAGCGCGGCCGACGGGATCTCCACCATCGCGCCGAACTTCGCCCGCAGCCCCGCCTCACGGCAGGCGTCGGCGAACGCCTTCGCGTCCGCACGGTCCGCCACCATGGGCGCCATGACCTCGAGATAGACCGGCAGCCCCTCGGCGGCCTTCGCCAGCGCGGTCAGCTGCGTGCGCAGGATCTCGGGGTGGTCCAGCAGCGTCCGCAGACCCCGCACGCCCAGCGCCGGGTTCGGCTCGTCGGACGGAGTCAGGAAGTCCAGCGGCTTGTCGGCGCCGGCGTCGAGCACGCGCACGACCACACGACCCTCGGGGAACGCCTCCAGCACCTGCCGGTAGGCCTCCACCTGCTTCTCCTCGGAAGGAGCGTTCTTGCTGTCGTCCAGGAACAGGAACTCGGTACGGAACAGACCGACACCCTCGGCCCCGGCCTCCACGGCGGCCGGCACGTCCGCCGGACCACCCACGTTGGCCAGGAGCGGTACCTTGTGCCCGTCCGCGGTCGCACCCGGCCCGGTCGAGGCGGCCAGCGCGGCCTTGCGCTCTGCGGCCGCGGCCTCCAGCTGCGCCTTCTTCTCCTCGCTCGGGTTCACGAAGATGTCGCCGGTGCTGCCGTCCACGGCGATCACCGTGCCCTCGGCCAGCTCACCGGCACCCGGCAGCGCCACGACCGCCGGCACACCCAGCGCCCGCGCCAGGATCGCGCTGTGACTGGTCGGTCCTCCCTCCTCGGTCACGAAACCGAGGACCAGCGAGGGATCCAGCAGCGCGGTGTCAGCGGGAGCCAGGTCCCGCGCCACCAGCACATAGGGCTGGTCGCTGTCCGGGACACCCGGCATCGGAACGCCCAGCAGTCGGGCGACGATACGATTCCGCACATCATCGAGGTCGGCCACGCGACCGGCGAGGTACTCACCCGCACCGGCCAGCAGCTCCCGGTACGCCGCGAACGCGTCGTACACCGCACGCTCGGCCGTACTGCCGACGGCGATCCGCCGGTCCACGTCCGCCATCAGCTCGGGGTCCTGGGCCATCATGGCCTGCGCCTCGAGCACGGCCTGGGCCTCGCCCCCCGCCAGATTGCCGCGCGCCATCAGATCGGCGGCCACGGCGTCCACGGCCTGGCGGGCGCGCCCCTGCTCACGCTCGGCTTCCTCCGCGGGGATCTGCTTGGCGGGCGGCTCCAGCACCGCCGTACCCATGTGCCGAACCTCGCCGATGGCCACGCCATGGCTCACGCCGACGCCTCGCAGCGTTGTCTCCATCTCACCCGTCTCCGATAGTGCGGCGGGTCCCGCCGCCGCGGTGGTTGTCCTGATCGCGGTCCGACGACGGCACTGTCGTCAGTTCCAGGCGAAGAGGCTGTCGCCGGCCTTCACGTCTCCGCTGTCACGGAGGTCGGAGAGGGACTCGGCCGTGGCTTCGAGGGCGACGACGGGGCAGACCGGGGACTTGCCGGCGGCCTCGACCGCGGAGGGGTTCCAGCGCACGATGGCCTGGCCGCGCGTCACGGTGTCGCCCTTGTTCACGAGCAGCTCGAAGCCCTCGCCGTTGAGCTGCACAGTGTCGATGCCGAGGTGGGTGAGCACGCCGTGCCCACTCTCGTCCACCACGACGAATGCGTGCGGGTGCAGGGAGACGATGACGCCGTCCACGGGCGCCACGGCCTCGGAGGGCTCACGCACGGGGTCGATCGCGGTGCCCGGGCCGACCATGGCCCCGGAGAAGACCGGATCCGGCACTTCGGCCAGTCCGATGGCCCGTCCAGCGAGCGGGGACGTCACGGTGGTCATGGGAGGCCTCCCAGGGAGTGGAGCTGCTTACGGGCCGTCACCGCCTGTCCCGGACGGCGCTGGGAGCAGCGTATGTCAGATGAAGTGGCGGTTCCGTATGGAAGCTATCAGCTAGTGGTCTAGACCACCAACCCCGTGGATTTGCACGGCCTTCGAGGCTCCGTGTACAGTCGTACTCCTGCTTGGGGCGGAGCGCCGCGAGAGCGGCCTTGCTCAGCAGAACCCAAACTCGTCAGATCCTATCCCTGGATCCGCTTCTGCATGTCCGCAGAGCGGTGGTCAGGGAGACGGAAAAACCCTGGTAGAGTTTGAAACACCGAAGGGAAGCGCCCGGAGGAAAGCCCGAGAGGGTGAGTACAAAGGAAGCGACCGTTCCTTGAGAACTCAACAGCGTGCCAAAAATCA
>NZ_JBFAWG010000033.1:0-80447 GCF_040680215.1 Streptomyces sp. NPDC052107 | reverse complement strand
GTGAGCTGTTCGTCCAGGTCACCGCAGATCCGCGAGACCTCGCTCTTGGAGATGCCGCTGTCCGCGCCGAGCGCCTTGACCAGGTCGTCGACCGACCGGGTGGACACCCCGTGCACGTACGCCTCCATGATGACCGCATACAGGGCCTGGTCGATGCGGCGCCGCCGTTCCAGCAGGCTCACCAGTTGGATTAGCGAAGCGTAGTGAACCTGTGGCAGAGTGCTACGCGCACGCCCGGCGCCCAGGCGACGTCGGGCACCCTCCTCGGTCGGGTCTTGCGGCCCGGTCGACCAGCGTCCGGAGGGACGTGCCACGCGGGCTGGCGGCTCCTGTCGTTCAGTACCAGGGCACGAAGGCGATTGGCTCCCAAGGCTGAGCAACGCTCAGGCTCGCTAAGCCAATCAGAGACGCTTGCCGATGACGGTGTGTCAAAGGTGGAGGACCATCTCCTCCTCCTCTGCCGCCAGGATCTCGCCGTCGTACGCGGCACTCGCCTCCGCCACCGACCGCCGGCGATCGTCGCCGGGCCAGAAGTGTGTGAGCAGCAGGCGCTCCGCTCCGGTGCGGGCAGCCCACTGGCCGGCCTGGGTCGCGCTGAGCAGATACGGGTCGGTCGCCGGGCCCTGCAGTGTCGCGCCGGCGATCAGCAGGTCGGCTCCGGCCGCGAGTTCACCGAGCGCGTCGTCGGGACCGGCGTCGCCGCTGTAGGCGACGGTGAGTCCGGGTGCCGTCAACCGCACGCCCGCGTGGGGCACATGATGCGGAAGGATCCGCCCGTCCAGCCGGAAGGGACCGACCTCGTAGCTGCCCGGCAACGGTCGCGGGTCGAAGACCTCGCGCAGGCGCTCGGTCGGCTCCATCGCCTGCACCCGCCCGAGCACTCCCGGCGGGCAGTACAACGGCACCCGCCCGTCGCGCTCCCCGCCGAAGAGCAGCGCTCGGCACAGCGCGCTCAGATCCGCGCAGTGATCGGGGTGTTCATGGGTGATCACCACGGCGTCGAGTTCGTTCACCGCGCACCGCTCCAGCAGCCGGGGCAGCGTCGCGTAGCCGAGGTCCAGGACGAGCCGAAACCCGTCGGCCTCCAGGAGGAAGCCGCTCGCCGCCCGCCGGGCCTCCGGCCAGGCCCCGCACGTCCCCAGCACAGTCAGCTCGCGCATCGGCGCATGGTCCCACAAGGGCCGTCGTCATGGCATCAGCCGCCGGCGCGGTCCACCACCGTGTGCCCGTCCTCGTGTACTCAGCTGAAGCTGAGTACACGTGCTCTACCCGGCACAGGCGTGGACCGGCACGCTCGGACCATGAGAGAAGGACCGACGAGACCCGTTGCCCACCTGTTGCCGATCCTCGTGCTCGCGGGGGTGTCGCTCGCGGCGTGGGCTGTATGGCTGGGCTGGGACCAGCACCGTGACGTGCACCCCGATGGGTCGACGAGCGGCCCGTACGAAGCGTGGCAGGTCATCGGGCTGGTGCTCACTCTGCTCGTGCCCGTGTGCTGGGCGGCATCCCGGCGCTACCTCGCCGGGACTGTGCTGGGCCCCACGGTCGGCCTGACCCTTGCCGCCTGTTACGACTGGTCGGGCGACTCCAGCGGACTCTTCGTCATCGGCGTGGGACTCGTCATGATCGGCAGCCTCGCCACGACCGTCATCGTCTCCGCGGTTGTCACGTCGGTGAAATAGAGACCCGAACCTCAGAGCATTCCGCACGCGGCACGCGTGTGACGCTGGGTAACGCCACACGCGAGCCGCCCGAAATACCGGATCAGGGGGTGTGGCCGTGGTGGTCTGCGGCAGTGCGGTCCTTCCAGTGACAGGTGGCGAAGGAGCCTGCCGGAACGGTCACGACGAACGAGTGCCCGGAGACGGTGATGCGCACCGTGCGGGCGGTGGTGGCGCTGTTGCCGAGGACGGCGACGTACGTGCCGTCGCCGGATCGGTAGACCACGTTGCTGACATCGTTCTCGGCGGCGCTGGAGTCGAGGCGGACATCACCCGGGGACAGGTACTTGGAGAACTGGCCGATCTTGTACAGCTCGTCGCGGACGGTGAAGTCCTTCGTGTCCGTGTTCACCGTGACCAGCCGGTCCGGCCACTTGGTGGTGGCGCCGACCTTCTCCCAGTCGACGTTGTTGTCCCGGGCGGGGGTCCAGTGCAGCGTCCCGCCGTACTGATCCGTGGTCTGGGCCCACAGGATGTAGGACCCGGCGTCCAGGCGGAAGTCGTCCAGGATCGTCGAGGGTGACAGATCGCTCGTCTCCGTGAGCTGGACCGGCTTGCCTGTCTGCTCATACGCGTCGCGCATCACCTGCGGATCTCCCCAGTAGGGGTGGAAGGCGATGGCATCGGCGGCCTCGCGGACCTGCTTGCCGCTGACCGATCCGTCGGGGGCGTCGCCGAAGATGCGGTAGTAGTTCTTGGTGGCTGTGCTGTTGGGGTCCTTCCAGTCCCAGAAGTTGAAGTCGTGGACGTACAACTGGGTGTTCAGGCGGGCGGCCCGGAACTCTCGCTTGATGGCCAGGGCCAGCTTCTGCTGCTGGGCGATGCTGATGTCCATGGCCGGGTACACCACGTCCATGCCCGGCTCGTTCAGGAGGGTCAGGGCGTCGACGCGGATGCCGTGCCGGGCGTAGGCCTGGACGAACTTGACGTAGTAGCGCGCGAAGACGTCGATGCAGTCGTCGCGCAGCTTGCCGACCTGGTAGTAGTCCGTGGTGCTGCCGGGCTTGAGCGCGACCTCGCCGGTGAAGCGGTCGTTCGTCTTCATCCATGCGGGTGCGCTCCACGCGGAGGCGAAGAAGGTGGCCTTCGGGTTGTAGCGCTGGATCAGCTTGATCGTGTCGATGATGTGCAGGTCCAAGTCCCGCTGGACGGAGAAGTACTTCAGGCCGAAGTCCTCGGTGACACCGCTGGGCAGGTCGTCCTCGGACCAGAACGGCAGGTGCTCGATGACGTCGGGGCTGCCGATCGTCAACCGGAACCGGTCCAGGCCGGCGCCGTGCTTCGGGTCGACCAGCAGCCGGATGGCCTGCTCGCGCTTGGCAGGGGTGAGCTTCCACAGGTTGGACACGCTCGTCTCGTCCAGGGAGAAGCCGATGCCGGTGTATTTCTGCCGGGTCGCGCGGGGATCGACGACCACGGTGGCGTCGACGGGACGGCCGGGACGATCGTCCGTCCAGGCCGTCGACAGCGGCTGCCAGGCCTGTGCTCCGTCGGTGGAGTAGGTGCCGGACACGACCGGGTCGTGCCCGGCCGACCGGCTCCCGGCTCTGTCCGCGTGCGCGGCCGGGCCCGTGCCGAGCAGCGCGGTCAGCGTGGTGACCGCGACGGCGGCGGTCGCGGTGAGAGAACGTCTCACAGCTTCTCCTGATGTCGGTGGGGTAGGGGACTGGCACCGCGGCGGCTTGGCCGCGCTCGGCCGCTTCGGGGGGCGAGCCACGGTGGAGCCACGGTGCAGGCACCCCCCGGCCCGTTCTTCGTCGCGGATACGGAGGCGGTCTGTCTGCGCGCCGAGGCCAATGAGTCTCTGAACGCCCGTCCCTGACGTTGCGTCAGCTACCACCCCGGCTCCCTCCGGACGCGCCGATGGTGGGATCCAAGCAATGTTCCTGGAGTTAAGTCAAGGTTTGAAGAAAGCTGTCACTCGGTACGGGCCCGTCTCCTTGAGGTTCCTCGGCGACCGCCAAGTGCGGGACAGGGGCGAGGAGTCGGTGTTTCCCTGGGCCGACAGCCGCGCCGGCCGCTGACTGTGAAGGTCGGTTCACGGCCTCCGCAGCATCGGCCGGCGAGACACCAACGCGCGTTGATGGCGTGCGGTGATCACTTCGGCTGCAGTAGGACCACGATATGCGGCGGATATGCGTGCGAAGGCCTCCAGCAGGGACAGCATGTTCGGATCGACGGTCCGGATACTGGCGCTCGCGCTCAACGTAGGGGCGCAGGGCCTCCCAGACCTTCGTGGTGCGGCTTCGGACCATGACGATCGCTGTGCCCTCGTCGATGATCCCGAGCGCGTACAGGCTCGCGAAGGTCTGAAAGAAGTAGGCGATGTTGTAGGCGCATTCGCGGGGCCCCGGTGGCAGGGCACGCAGGCCGCCGTCAGGGGAATGCTCTTGGTTCAGTCGGCCGCAGACGTAGGCGTACTGATCATGTAGTTCGGGTGAGCGCAGCTCGGAGAGTAATTCGAGAAATGCCGGTAGGCAATTGGCTTGCCGTGCCGCGCGTATCTGGTGAGCCCCGAACCACACTGAGGCGACCAAAGCGCAGACTGAGATCCCAATGGCCAGTACATTGAGCCAGGTTGCCGCATCCACGGGCAGAGCGTAGCTGCGGAATTGGCTGTACCGCCCCTGAGGAGAAGCGGGATTTTCCGCCAAGCCGAGTGCGTACGAGCATCATCCGGACCTCATGACACGATGAAGTGCCGGATACCGCACCTACAGGTATTCCGGCTCGCCGTTGGCGATGAACCGCATCAGGGATTTCTCCAGCAACTCCAGAAACTGCCGCAGGTAGTCAGCCACCCTGTCGAGCTCCGGTTCGTCGAGCGTTGCTGTCCGCGTTCGGTGGACAGCAACGCCGCGGCCGGTGACGTAGCACAGCCCGCCACCGTTCGAGCCAATGACCAAGCCGCGGGCCTTCTGGTTCGCGCCGAGATCGACAGCCCCGTACTCCTTGAGCCGAAGGAGCACATCACAAGCCGGGTCGATGAAGTAGCCGTTGCCGACGTCCGCCCAGGTGACATCGCCGATGCCGGCGTACAAAGCGCCGAGGTCGGCAGGAGCGAGGTCTACTCGGGCCAGCATGCGAGCCGCGGCCTGATCGTCATGGTCGGCCTACCGGACGTGATTGACGCCCGGGGGATACCCGTGCCTGCGCTCGAAGTCGTCTGTCATTGCTTTCAGGGCATCGGAGACCCTGCACACCCACGCGGCCGGCCAGGCAGACGACAGCGGACGATCACCCATGAGGCAAGATCATGGCAGGTGGGGGCACACCCCCGCGAACCTCGGGCACGTAGCGGTTTCTAGCCGGTGCTGCGGTTCATGACGCGGCGGGCGGCCTCGGCTTCCGCGGCGGGCGGGGACAGCTCGTCCAGGGTGTCGAGCTCGTCATCGAATTCCAGTTCCCGTTCCCAGGCCGCTGCGAGTTGTTCCTGTTCCTGGCGCGGTTTGGCGCCGACTGCGTCCCGGTGATCGGGGTCCAAGGCTGCCAGGAATCGTCCGACGGGATCTGTGGGCATGCCGTGCTCCTTCTCGCATGGAGAGTGCCACCCTCGTCCAGCATCGCTGAAGCGGCCCGCGTTGTCTGCTCGACATGGTTAAAGGAATCACGTGGTCAGCTACTCGACAGCCGGGTCCTCTTGGCTGCGTCGCACAGCTTTCTGTACGGCCTGCTCAACCTCGTGCGGGCTGGCCCCGGTGGCTGCGGCATGGGCGGTGATGGCCGCCTGTACGGTGTCGGACGCCTTGCGCCAGCGGCGCAGCTGAGCGTCGTACTCGCCACCGGAGAGGCCCGCGAGTTTCGCGCGCTCCTGCTCGGCGGTTCGTTCCAGCTTGATCAACTCATCGGGGACCTCTGCCACGGCTACCCATCCTAGACGGCGAGTCCGACGCCTCCACCGTCTCGCTTACCGCCCGATCGGGTGGAGCCGCGCCCCGAAAGGCCCCGGTTTCCAATCCGCACATCGGACGGGCTACAGCGAAGACGACGCCTGTGCCCTCGCACCGGCCTCCCAGCACGCCAGTACCCCGTCGGTGAGCCCGTCCGCGTGCAGCCGCCGCACGAACGCCTTGTGCAGCAGGCTGCCCACGCCGCGCCCCCAGCCGCCCGGCTCGACGCCGATCTGTTGCAGCTCCCGTACCGCCGGGGCACTGCGGAGGGAAGGGGATGCCGCACGGTCCGCGGATGTCGTCCATGACGCCAAGTGTGGTGATCGAGTCGGTCAACGTCCGGTCTACGTTCTTAAGCTGGCCCGTGGTGATGCAGCGGGCGGTTTCGGCGGCCTCGAAGTGCAGGTCGTCGTGGGCCGTGCGGGGTTCGGTGCAGGTCAGGGGTGTGCCGCGGCCGGCCCAGCGCGGCGGCGGAGGCGGCCCGTTCCTCGTCGACGTCGGCGACGCGCACGACCTCGGCGCCGGACACCCAGCGGTGCAGGGTGTTCACGTGGTCAGCGCTCACGTTGCCCGCGCTGATGACCCCGATGTGTACGGTGCTCACGCCAGACTCACCCACGTGCCCTGCTCGGTCGAGCGCTCCATCGCCTCCAGCGCCACCGCGCTTGCCACGGCATCGCTGAGAGTGGCGCCGACTGCGGTGCCCTCGGTGATGGAGCGCAGGAACCGGTAGGCCTCGATGACCTTGAGGTCGTCGTAGCCCATGCTGGTGGCCGCCCCGGGCTGGAACGCGGCGTATTCGCCGTGGCCGGGGCCGACGTACACCGTGCTGACCGGCTGGTCCTGGTAGGTCGTGCCGCGGCTGACGGCGAGTTCGCCCATGCGGCGGAAGTCCCAGGAGACGGCGCCCTTGGTGCCGTGCACTTCGAAGCCGTAGTTGTTCTGTTCGCCGACCGAGACGCGGCAGGCCTCCAGGACGCCGCGGGCGCCGGAGGCGAAGCGCAGCAGGCAGTTGACGTAGTCCTCGTTCTCGACCGGCCCGGGCTCGCCGCCGGTGGCGAGGGTGTGTCCCGCCGTGGCGCCGGTCGGCCGGGCGCGTTCGGGGAGGAAGATCGCGGTGTCGGCGGTGAGCGAGGCGATGTCGCCGAGCAGGAACCGGGCCAGGTCGGCGCCGTGCGACGCGAGGTCGCCGAGCACCCCGCTGCCGCCGCGGGCCCGCTCGTAGCGCCAGGTCAGGGCACCTTGGGGGTGGGCGGCGTAGTCGCTGAAGAGGCGAATGCGGGCGTGGGTGACCGTGCCGATCTCACCGGAGGCGATCAGATCGCGGGCTGCCTCGACGGCGGGCGCGTTGCGGTAGTTGAAGCCGACGGTGCCCTGCACGCCGGCCTTGGCGACCGCGTCGGCAACGGCCCGGGCGTCGTCGGCGGTGAGCCCGACCGGCTTCTCGATCCAGATGTGCTTGCCGGCCTCGGCCATCGCCACACCGATCTCGCGGTGCAGGAAGTTCGGGGCGGTGATGCTGACGGCCTGGACGCGGCGATCGGCGGCCACCTCCCGCCAGTCGCGGGTCGCGGCGGCGAAGCCGTACAGCTCGGCCGCCGCCTCCGCCCGGCCCGGTACCTCATCCGCGACGGCGAGCAGTTCCGGCCGTGCGGACAGCTGAGGGAAGTGGTGCGGCAGACGTGCGTACGCCTGGGTGTGCACCCGTCCCATCCAGCCGAATCCCACGACGGCGACCCCGAGCGTATTCACCATGAGCGCCCTTCTTTGGACCGTTCCAGAGCTTGGGCGCCCACCATGGATCCTGCTTCTCTCGGGTGTCAAGGGTCTTTACACGAGCAGGTGGGTCATGGAACGGTCCAGCCATGAGCACTCCGACCATCCGTGACGTCGCCGAACGGGCCGGCGTGTCCAAGTCCCTGGTCTCGCTCGTGCTGCGCGGCTCGGCAGGTGTCCGGCCGGAGAAGCGCGAGGCCGTCCTCGCGGCGGTCGAAGCGCTCGGTTACCGGCCCAACGCCGCCGCGCGCAGCCTGAGCGAGCGGCGCACCCGCACGGTGGGGGTGCTGCTCAACGACATGCGCAACCCCTGGTTCGTGGAACTGCTCGACGGCCTCAACGCACGGCTGTACGACAACGGCCTGCACATGCTGCTGGCCGACGGCCACCTCAACCGGCGCCTCGGCGAGGACCTCACCCGGACCTTCACCGAACTCCGCGTCGACGGCCTGATCGCCGTCGGCACACTCCAGGACCCCCAGGCCCTGCGCACCGTCGCCCGCCTGGTCCCCACGGTCGTGGCCGGCACCCGCGAACCGGTGCTGCCCGGCGTGGACATCGTCGCCAACGACGACGAGCACGGCGCCCGCCTGGCCACCGAGCACCTCATCGGCCTCGGCCACCGGCACATCGCCCACATCGCCGGTCAGGGCGCGGTCGGCGACCTGCGCCGGCGCAGCTTCGAGGCCACCATGCGCGAGCACGGCCTCGCCGACACGGCGGTCGTGGAACAGGGCGACCTCACCGAGGAGGGCGGCTACCGGGCGACCGTCCGGCTCCTGAGCCGCGTGCGTCCGACCGCCGTCTTCGCGGTCAACGACATGGCCTGCGTCGGCGCGCTCTCCGCCGCCGAGGAGACCGGTCTCCAGGTACCACGGGACCTCTCCCTGGTCGGCTACGACAACACGTACCTGTCCCGGCTGCGCCATCTGTGGCTGACCACGGTGGACAACGCCAGCCATGACGTGGGCCGACGCGCCGCGCAGCGGCTGCTCGACCGGATCGACGAGCCGGACCGCCCGCGCGAGGTCGACCTCGCCACCCCGTTCCTCGAAGTGAGAGGCACGACGGCCCCGCCGCTCGCGGACACCTGACGGCGTGCGCAGCATCCACCGCGGACCCATCGGCCCGGCAGCGCGAGCACGTCCTCGTGGGCCTTGCGCGGACCGGTTCGACCCGGTCGCCTCGGTGTTGGCCACCCGAAAACGATAGAAAGGGGGTATGGGTGAAGTTTCGGGTGGATCCGGGCGCGGTGCGCGTGATGCGTCCAGGAGCACCCATGGGCCCGATCGGCCCCGCCGGAGGAGAGAGGCGTGGCGGTCGCTGCTGAGCGTGCGCAGCCTCGCCGGCCAGGTCTTCCTGCTGCAGCTGGCGGTCGTGGTGCTCCTCGTCGCCGCCACCTTGCTGGCGCTCGTGGTGCAGGCTCGGCGCGACAACATGGCGGACGCCCGGACCCGGACGCTCTCCACCGCGCAGACATTCGCCCACTCCCCGGGGATCGTGGCGGCGCTGCAGAGCGCGCATCCGTCAGCTCAGCTGCAGCCGTACGCCGAGGCGGCCAGTAAGGCCGCGGGCGTCGACGCCATCATCGTGTACGGGCTGAACGGCATCACCCTCACCCACAGCGACCCGCACCAGATCGGGAAACGCGTCATCGGGCCGTACGCGAAGGCGGCGAACGGCAAGCCGTTCACCAGCACCTTCCACGGGTCCCTCGGGCTCTCCGTCATCTCGGCCGTCCCCGTCAAAGGACCTGACGGCTCCGTCGTCGCCATCGTCTCCGTGCCCGTCACGGTCCAGAAGGTGCAGCACATGGTGAACCGGCAGCTGCCGGTCCTCTTCGGCGGCGCCGCCATGGCCCTTGCCGTCGCCGCAGGCGGGTCGGCCCTGGTGAGCCGCCGGCTGCGGCGGCAGACCCATGGCCTGGGGCCGGTGGAGATGACCCGGATGTACGAGCACCACGACGCGGTTCTGCACGCCGTTCGGGAAGGCGTGCTCATCGTCGGCGGTGACGGCCGGCTGCTGCTGGCCAACGACGAGGCACGGCGGCTGCTGGACCTGCCGGCGGACGCGGAGCGGCGGCACATCACCGATCTGGGGCTGGAGGAGGACCTCGCCGGGCTGCTGGCCTCCGACCGCCCCGCCACCGACAAGGTGTACCGGGCGGGCGACCGGCTGCTCGCGGTCAACAAGCGGCTCACCGCACCACACGGCTCGGTCGGCAGCGTGGTGACGCTCCGGGACACCACAGAGCTGCAGGCTCTCTCCGGCCGGGCGGAGGTGGCGCGCGAACGGCTGAAGTCGCTCTACGACGCCGGACTGCGGATCGGCACCACGCTCGACGTGAAGCGGACAGCCGAGGAACTGACCGAGGTGGCGGTGCCCCGGTTCGCCGACATCGCCACCGTCGAACTGCTGGACCCGGTCCTGCGCGGCGAGGAGCCCTCCGGTGCGACCGCCCGGATGATCGATCTGCGCCGCAGCGCCGTCGCCGGGCTGGAGGCGGCTCACTTCCTCCACCCCGTCGGCGAGCTGATCCGTTTCGTCCCGGGCCACCCCGTCGCCATGGCGATGGCCGACGGCCGGCCGGTCCTGGTCGGTGACCTGAGCGCCTCCGAAGCCTGGCTGGCCCAAGATCCGGAACGCGCCCGGCAGATCGTGGAGCAGGGCATCCACTCGATGCTCGTGGTGCCGTTGCGAGCCCGCGGCGTGGTGCTGGGCGTGGTGGACTACTGGCGCGCCGAGGGCTCCCCGCCGTTCGAGGACGACGACGTGTCCTTCGCCGAGGAGCTGGCCGCCCGGGCGGCGCTGTGCATCGACAACGCCCGCCGCTACACCCGCGAACACGCCATGGCCGTCACCCTGCAGCACAGCCTGCTGCCCCGCGGCCTGCCCGAACAGTCCGCCCTCGACGTGGCCTACCGCTACCTGCCGGCCCAGGCCGGGGTGGGCGGGGACTGGTTCGACGTCATCCCGCTGTCCGGCGCCCGGGTGGCGCTGGTCGTGGGTGATGTCGTCGGCCACGGCCTGCATGCGGCGGCGACCATGGGCCGGCTGCGCACCGCCGTGCGTAACTTCGCCGGCCTGGACCTGCCCGTGGAGGAGCTGCTGATCCGGCTGGACGAGCTGGTGGCCCAGATCGACGCCGAGGAGATCGCCGCCGCGGAGGACGGGCAGGGGATGATCACCGGGGCGACCTGCCAGTACGCCGTCTACGACCCCACCTCCGGGCGGCTGGACCTGGCCACCGCCGGCCATCCGGGACCGGCGGTGATCCGGCCCGACGGGACCGTGGACTTCCCGCAGCTGCCCGTCTCCCCACCCCTGGGGCTCGGTGTCGGCCTGCCTGTCGAGACCGCCGAACTCGCCGTGCCCGAGGGTTCCCGGCTGGTGCTCTTCACCGACGGACTGATCGAGGACCGCACCCGAGACCTGGACGCCGGCCTGGAGGCCCTGCGCGAGGCTCTGTCAGGGCCGCAGCGCACGCCGGAGGCCACGTGCGCGGCGGTGATGGAGGCCATGCTGTCCGACCGGCCCCGGGACGACATCGCACTCCTGGTCGCCCGAACGAGCCGCCTCGGGCCGGCGCAGGTCGCCGAGTGGGACGTGCCCCGTGACCCGGCGGCGGTGGCCCCGGTGCGCGCCGCCTGCGCCCGCCGGCTGACGGAGTGGGGCCTGGAGCAGGTCGTCTTCACCGCCGAACTCATCCTCAGCGAGCTGATCACCAACGCCGTCCGTTACGGCGCCGAGCCCATCGTCGTCCGGCTGCTGCGCACGGAGTCGGTCGGCGGCCCGGCCGCGGGCACCCTGATCTTCGAAGTCGCCGACGGCAGCAGCACCTCGCCCCGGCTGCGTCGGGCGAAGGCCACCGACGAAGGCGGCCGCGGCCTCTTCCTGGTCGCCCAGTTCGCCGAACGCTGGGGGACGCGCTACACGCCCACCGGCAAGGTCATCTGGGCCGAACAGTCCCTCCATGGCGGCGCCACGCCGGAGATCGAAGGACTCGGCGACATCCTGCTCGACCAGTGGGACGACACGGCGCTGTGAGACGACACGGCAGGGTGAGGGCGCAGTGGGGCCCAAGGAGTACGCGGGCCGCGTTCCGCCGGGGAAAGACGCTGATCGCAGGCATTCTGCGCGGCATTCCACCATCGGGGCGGCCGGGTACTCTGGCCTCGATGACCACTTAGTGGAGGCAGGAGACCCCGGGAAGCAGGAGACACGACGAGCCTCGGCGACAACCGATTCCCCCTACCCCAGGAGCAGTGGTGACCACACCCCGTGCCCGAGCAGCAGTCGCCCTCGGCTGCTCCGCTCTCGTGGCACTGGGCCTGGGCGCCTGCGAGCACACACCGACCGCCGGAATCCAGAAGCCGTCGCTGGCCACCTCCGCCGCGAATGTGGGCGGCATGCGTGCACTGATCGCCGCGGCCAAACGGGAGGGCATGCTCAGAGCGATGGCGCTGCCCCGTGACTGGGCCAACTACGGCGGCTTGATCGACGGCTTCGAGAAGAAGTACGGGATCAAGGTCACGGTCGACGATCCGCACGGCCACAGCGAGGACGAGGTCGACGCCGTCAAGAAGAGGGGGAGCAGGCCGACAGCCCTCGACGTGATCGACGTGGGCGACACGTTTGCGCGAAGCGCGGCGCAACAGAACCTGCTCGCGCCGTACAAGGTCGCCGAATACGACTCGATCCCCATGAATCAGAAGGACTCGAAGGCCCGCTGGTCCAACAACTACGGCGGCTACATCTCCATCGGATGCGACGCCAACCGGGTGAAGACCTGTCCGGAGACCTTCGCCGATCTGCTGAAGCCCGCTTACAAGGGCATGGTCGCGCTCGAAGGCGACCCGCCCCGGTCGGCCACCGCCTTCGACAGCGTCTACGCCGCCGCGCTGGCGAACGACGGGTCGTTCGACAACATCCAGCCCGGCCTCGACTTCTTCGCCGAGCTCAACAAGATCGGCAACTTCAACCCCCTCAACTCCACCACGGCAACGGTCGAGGACGGCCGGACCCCCATCAGCATCAACTGGGACTACATCAACCTCCACTACGCCGACCAGCTCCGCCACCGGGGCGTCAACTGGCAGGTCGCGATCCCCTTCGACGGCAGCTTCGCCCAGTACTTCGCATTGGCGATTAACAAGAATGCCCCACACCCCGCGGCTGCCCGCCTGTGGCAGGAGTACCTCTTCAGCCCAGAGGGGCAGAACCTCCGGTTGCTCGGCTACGCCCGCCCGGTGCTCATGGACGTCATGCAGCAGAACGGCACCCTCGACAAGGCCGCCGCCGCACGGCTGCCGTCGGTCGAGGGAACGCCGCAGTTCCCGACGGACGCGCAACTGGAGAAGGCGAGGAAGACGGTCAACCAGGGATGGGCCAAGGCCGTTCCCGGCTAGCACGGACCGGTGGCGGCTGGAGGGACTGCGCCAGGTCGTACGGCTGTGGCCGGCAGGCGAGTGGCGTGTGTGCCGGCCCCGCGCACGGCCCGGTGCAGGGCTGACAGTGGTTCCGGTGCAAGGTGAACGGCGCAGCCGGGGACAGCCGTCAGCGCTCGCACCCCGCGGCCTGCAGGTGCCGCACGGCCCATCACAGGGCGAGCGCGTCCGCGGTGCGGGCAGGATCCAGCCCGGTCGCGGTCGGTGAGCCCGCGCAGCCGATAGCGCGAGGTGTCGGGGTGGACGAACAGGCACCGAAAGCCTCGTCGACATTGGCGTCGGCGACCAGCAAGGCGCCCACGGTGTGGACCGCGTTCGTGCCGCGCTCTTCGTAGGGGTGCTGTCCCTGCCGATGATCACGGTGGCCGCCCCGCAGGGGCATGTCTTCGTGGCAGGAGCGATGTTCTCCCTCGCGTACGACTTCCGGGTGATGCGCCGACCGCGGCTTTGGGGGCTTGCCCGAGGCGGGCATCAACGTCTCCTTCACGTCCGGCATGGCCGTCCTCATCCAGTGCCGGCCCGTACGGGGCACAGCCCTGGAGATCGCCCAGGCGCGGGCGAACAAGGCCGGTGACACCCTTGGAACCATCAAGGCCCGCATGTACACCCGGCCGGATCCAGGAACAGCGTCAGGTGAACCGAGCGTTGCTCACGTCGATGGAGACCATGGTCCGGTCCAGGATCGGGCGGTTGTCCGCATCGCTTCGGTAGGCCCGGCGTCTGGTGGGCAGGCGGATCCCGTCCGCTTCCACGGTGTCGTAGACGTACTGCGCCGCGGCGAATCCGCCTGCGATGTCGACGTGGTAGTCGTGCCGCCGGAGCAGATGGTCGGGGCCGAAGTAGAAGTCCTGTCGCGTGCTGTGGCTGGCGATGCCGGGCGGGAACGTGGCACGCAGTCCGTGCCAGAGTTCGTCTCCTTCCCGCCACGGTTCGATCTCGGTGACGGCGAAGCCGGGCATCGCCAACAGAAAGGGCGTCGTGAGATACGTCCACAGGGCGTATCCGTTGAAATAGGCGCGGTCCAGTGGGTCCCAGGGCGTGTCGAGGACGTGGCCTGCGAACGACTTCCGCGGTTCGTCGCGTTCGGCCACGACGCGTCCGTCGACCTTCTCGATGCTGATCCGGTCGGCCGTGAAGTCGGTCCTCTGGTCGGCAGCGCCGAACGGCCGCACGGAGGCATGCTGCTCATGCAGCCAGACGGTCATCTCCCGGGGCGTGTCGTCCTGCGGCATCCCCTTGCGGACGAACATGTCGCCACCGCTGACGATGGTGGCGCGGACCATGGTGAGTGCGTTCCAGCGGTCGAGACCGCCATGGGCATCGAGGACCTCCGCGAGCAACGCGTTCATGTCGGTCTCCTGCTCGGTCGTGGCCGGCGACGTCCAGGGGACACGGCTGCCCTGGCGGGCGGGGCGCCGCAGGTGAGGGGGACGTCCATCCCGTCTTCGGTGAGCCGCGGTGCAGCCTCACAGTTGGACGGGCAGGTGGCGGGGTCCGCGGAGCATGGCGTTCTGGCGGTAGGGGGGTGGGTCCTCCACGAGTTGTGCTGTCCCGAGGTGGGGGAGCAGCGCTCCGAGCGCGGCCTGGGCTTCGAGGCGGGCGAGGGGTGCGCCGTAGCACAGGTGGATGCCGCTGCCGAAGCCGAAGTGCTGGTTGTCGGGGCGGGTGGGGTCGAACCGGTCGGGGTCGTGGAACCGCTTGGGGTCGCGGTTGCCCGAGGCGAGGGCCAGGATGACGGACGTGCCTCGGGGGATGGTGGTGCCATCGAGGTCGATGTCGGCGTGGGGGATGCGCTCACGCATGTGGACCGGTGGTTCGTAGCGCAGCAGTTCCTCCACCGCGCGCGGCATCAGGTCTGGTTCGCGGCGCAGGTGGTCCTGCTGCTCGGGTTGGCGCAGGAGGGTGAGCACGCCGTTGGTGATGAGGTTGACGGTGGTCTCGTGTCCGGCGATGAGGAGCAGTACGGCGGTCTGCGCGAGCTCGTCCTGGGTGAGCCGCAGGGCCGGGTCGGGCTCGTTGACGAAGGCGGAGAGCAGGTCGTCGCTCGGTTTGCCGCGGCGCTGTTCGGCGAGGTTCACCAGGTAGCCGCCCATCTCCATCCGTGCCTGGTCGCCGGCCTTGTCGGTCTCGGTGGTGTCCTCGTCGGGCCTGACGTCGGCGGCTGCGACCAGGGCGCTGGACCAGGCACTGAAGAGCGGCTCGTCCTCGCGGGGCACGCCGAGCAGACGGCAGATCACCGTGACGGGCAGCGGGTAGGCGAAGTCGTCGACGATGTCGATCTGCCGGCCCGCCTCGAAGGACGTCATCAGCTCCTTGGTGATCCGGTCGATCTCACCGCGCATGGCGTCGACCCGGGCGGGGCTGTGCGGCGGGCCGAACGGGCGCATGGCCAGGGTGCGCAGTCGGTGGTGTTCGGGGTCGTCGAGCCGCAGGAACGGCGGCTTGTGGGTCACTTCGCCGCGGGTGCGGGGATCGGCACTCATCCGTGGGTCGTGCAGCAGAGCGGCGATCTGGTGGTAGCCGCCGATCAGACAACTGCCGCCCGCCTGCCACACCACCGGGCCGGCCTCGCGGAGTTCCGCGTACAGCGGGTAGGGGTTGGGGCGGCTGGCGTAGTCGGTGATCCGTGCCAGCAAGGTCTCGGAGTCCATGACGGCTCCTCGTCGTTGTACGGGACGTGGGTCACACCACCGTCAGCCGGCGGTCGGGAAGGTGACCGGTGAGCGCGACGGTCGGACCGTGGGACAGCACCGACGGATCCGGCACCTCGGAGGGGATCGGGATGTCGGCCGCGATCGCCCGGTCGGCCGCGCCGGGCGGGGGCGGGAACGGAGCGGCCGTCTCGATCAGATGTCGGTAGTAGTCGAGCGCTTTGGCCATGTCGACGGTGACGGCGGCGGTGACCCGTCCCTGGTAGCCGTAGACCATCGCCAGACGGTGCGCCTCCAAAGAGCCCTGGGCGATGACGACGTGGTCGGAGTAGGTGGGCACGCCGACCGACTTGATGTTGAATCCGAACTGGGTGGACCAGAACGTCGGAATGGACAGGTGCGGGCGCTGCAGCGGCCCGGGGTTGACCATGTTGTGGGCGGCCACCTCGGCCTGTTCGACGGCGTTGCCCCAATGCTCCAGGGAGAGCATCTGGTAGCCGAAGAGCGGGTGGGGGAAGCGGGAGACGTCGCCGGCCACGAAGACGTCGTCGGTGACGATCCCGTACATGTTGAAGGCCCGGCACCCGGCGTCGCAGGCGATGCCGCGCGGGCCCGCCGCCAGCCCGGAGTCGGCCAGCCACTCGACGTTTCGGATCGCGCCCAGCGCCACGACGCACACGTCCGCGCCGACGCGGCTGCCGTCGGAGAGCTCCGCGCCGGTGAAGGCGCCGTTCCCGTTGAGGGCGGTGACCGTCACCCCGGTACGCAGGTCCACGCCGTGATTGCGCTGCATGACGGCCGCGAGCTTCGACAGGGTGGCGCCGAGCGCACCCACCAGGG
Source organism: Streptomyces sp. NPDC052107 (assembly GCF_040680215.1). NCBI lineage: Bacteria > Bacillati > Actinomycetota > Actinomycetes > Kitasatosporales > Streptomycetaceae > Streptomyces > Streptomyces sp. NPDC052107. The sequence continues at coordinate 64,122 of NZ_JBFAWG010000033.1, read as the reverse complement.
GCGCGGGGCCGCGTTCGGCGACCGTGACCTGCAGCCCCAGTTCCCGGCACGCGGAGGCGATCTCCGAGCCGGTGAAACCGCCGCCGATCACCAGTACCCGCTCCGGCCCGGCGGCCAGCCGCTCGCTCAGCCCCGCGGCGTCCTCGCTTGTGCGCAGGGTGAACACCCCGTCCAGGGCTGCTTCCTCCGGGTTGGGCCAAGGCCGTGCCCGGGTGCCGGTGGCGATCAGCAGCCGGTCGTACGGCAGCGACTCGCCGTCGGCCAACTGCACCCGCTTCGCCAGCAGGTCCACACCGGTGGCGCGTACACCCAACCGCCATTCGGCGTCCGGGTCGCGGCGCATCGGCAGCTCGGTGGTGTCCGCCGTCGCCTGTCCGAGCAGCACCTGCTTGGACAGCGGCGGCCGGTCGTAGGGCGCACGGGGTTCGTCCCCGACCACGGTCAGCGAGCCGGTGAAGCCCTCGTCGCGCAGTGTCTCCGCGGCCCGCAGCCCGGCCAGCGACGCGCCGACGATCACGATACGGCCGTCTTTCAGATCACCGGGCACCAGCGCTCACCGCTTCCCCGAGGAGGATCGCCTGCACCGGGCACGCCGCGGCGGCCTGGCGCACCCGCTCGACCTGATCGTCGGGCACGGCCGTGGCGTACAGAAGCCCTTCCTCGCCGTGCAGCTCGAACACCTCCGGCGCTAGGAACACGCACTGTGCATAACCCTGGCACCGCGTGAGGTCGACAACGGTCCGCATCGTGACCCCTTCCTCCGTTGTCACACCCCCCTCACCTCCAGCATGGGCGGAGACACGGACGCTCGCACGGCGACCGCCCGAGCAACGCCTTCGGTCCGTCGTCGGCCCAGTGCACGGTCGAGCCGAACAGGGCGCTGAGGAGGGAAAGGGGGGGGCTGAATGCCTGGAGGAAGCTGACCAGTTGCTCACCCGCGCGCCTGATCTCCTCGGCGGCGTACAGGCGCGATGGGGTCGGCGACCGCTCGCGCTGTTCTGTCGGTCGGTCATCCGCCGGCAGAGGGTTGTCCCCCCGGGGCGAGGCCGGTCTCTCCTCACCGGTCGAGTGGTTGCGACAGGGCGCGTTTGACCTGCCTGGTCCGCTCGTCGGTGAGGACCTCGACCCGGTCGTCGGCCACGGCTTGCAGGGTCTGCTCCGCGACGTCGGCGGCGCTGATCTTCGGTGCGTCCGTGAAGGAGCTGAGTTCGGTTTCCACGAAACCGGCGTGGACGCCGACCACGAGCGTCCCCTGTTCGCGCAGGCCCTCCCGCAGCGCGCCCGTCAAGGACCATTGGGCCGCTTTGGAGGCCGCGTAGCCGGGGTAGTCCGGCCGTGAGGCCCAGGAGGCGGTCGACAGCATGTTCACCAGTGCGCCGCCGCCGTTGCGGGCCAGGATGGGGGCGAAGGCCCGGGACACCGCCCAGGTTCCGAAGTAGTTGATCTCCATGGCCAGGCGGGCGCCGTCGAGTGAGCCTGTCAGGAGCTTGGTGGTGAAGCCGCCGACGCCGGCGTTGTTGATCACAATGGTGACGTCCCCCGCGACGGCGGCCGCCGCGGCAATCTCATCGGTCTTGGTGACGTCCAGACGCAAGGGGATGAGGTCCTCGTCGCTCACGCTTGCGGGATCGCGGACGGCGGCGTAGACCTTGGCTGCTCCGCGGTCGATCAGCGCGCGAGCGAAGGCGCGGCCGATGCCGCGATTGGCCCCCGTGACCAGGGCGACTGATCCTTTGATCTCCATCGCGCTTCCTTCCTGCCGGTGCCTGTAGTGGTGCCAGGCGGGCACGAGGAGAGGTAACGCTCTCGCGATCGGCTCAGCTCGGCTCGGACGCGTCGGGAGCCGGTGCCGCACAGGCAGTCGCACACGTCACCGCACCCCTGCAGCAGCTGTCCTCCATTGCCAGCCTGCACCGAACGTCGAGGCCTCGCATGTGATCCCGGTTCACTCTCCGCGAGGTATTGGCCGCTGACCTGCCGTTTTCTAGTCCTGGCGCACGAAGCGCCACAATGTTGTATGGGCAACACGGCTGGGTGAGACGACCAACCGGGTGCGGCCGGCGTTGTGGTCGCAGAGGAAGAGCCACCATGCCGAGCCCGGGGGCGGCGCCGAGCAGTTGGGATCCGGCGCCGGCGCAAGCTGCGGTTGAAGGCCGCCCTGCTCGGACGCTCGAGGGGTGGCCGGACCAACAGGGTCCCCCTTGCCGCCGACCGCAAGTGCCGCCCGCTGGTGTTCGTCCTGACCGCGGGACAGGCAGCCGGCAGCCCGCGGTTCATGCCCGTGTTCAAGGAGATACGGGTCCGCGGGCCCGTCGGCAGCAATAGGCGGTCGCCCGGTCAGCCACGACGCCGCTCTCTGAAAGGAGCGGAACACCGTCTCGCCGCCCGTCATCTGAATTGCGGGGCATCAGGCGATCAGCTCCGCCGCGGTTGCTTCCCCATGCAGGAATCCATGACAGCGTGGCCGACGTCCAGCAGTGGGGCTGGTGGAGTGGAGAGACCAGCGCTCCGCACGGGCTCGGCGGACTCGTCAACGAGTACGCGGCCATGCCATCACTGCATGTCGGCTGGGCTTTGTGGTCAGGCTGGCTCCTCTACCGGCACGCACGGCGAAGGACCGTCAGAAACCTCGGCCTTGCCTATCCCGTTCTTACCACCCTGGACGTCGTCGCGACCGGCAACCACTATCTGGCGGACGCCATTGCGGGCGCCGCACTCATCGTCTTCTTCGGCGCCCTGCAGCGCCGCATTCGTATCGTCGGCAGACGGGCCGCAGCCATGCGATGGGGACCGTTGACCGCTGTCAGCCTCGCCACCGCAGTCGCCCGGTACGGCATTCCCGGGTCCCCCTCACACAGACTCCCTCCAGGTGACTCACCATGATCTACTCTTTCGGGCTGCCCCCACGCGCTGATGAAGACCCCCCGTATCGCGATTCCCGTCTGCAGGACACGGAGCACGGCAACGACCGTGGCGGGTCCGGCAGTTGGCTGTACAGGAGGCGCCGAGGGTGGGCCGGCTCGTATCTGCCGCTGCGCCTCGAAGAGGCCTTTTTGGTCAGCCCGGACACTGAGGAACTGATCGGCGGGCGGGCACGCTTCCGGATATCCGACTGCGGCACATCCGGCCACGGCCGACGGATGTGGCGGCATCCGGCAGCCTTGAGGCACCAACTGGCAGGGACCGGCGGGGAGCTGCGGCTGGTCCGGAACTACGACGGCGACCAGGGCACCGCCTGGGAAGAGGTCACCGCCATGCTTACGCTCAACGGCATTACCGACGCCGTCCCTCTCGGCCGGTTGAATGTTGTCGGTCCTCTGCGGTCGATCGCAGACGGCGGAGGCCACGTTGCAGCCGTAGGTGTTGACGTGCCATTTCGTGCGAGCGTATGGGGCCTGGCCCTGCCAAGGCACACGTGGTGCCACGTGCACCTGGAGGGCCTGGTGCACTTGCTGCCCCGGTGGCCGGTGCAGCGATGAGCAGCTCGCACCAGACCGAGCCGGGCGACTGCGGACACGACCAGGTTGCGGCTTCGAGCGCGGAAGCCCGGGCGGAACAGGCGGACGAGGACGACGGGTGCACATCCCGGTCACGCTCTCGACCACGCGTCGCGCTCGCCATGGGCGCCGTCGTGATGTCGCTGTGCGTCGAGCTGGTGTTTGTCGCGCCCTACGCGCGTCGTGCGGCAGACCAGCTGTCCCACGCTCAACCCGCCTGGTTTCTGCTGGCTGTCGCCGCGGAGATGGTGTCGATGGCGGCCTTCGCCCGGCTGCAGCGCCTGGCGCTGAGTGCGGGCGGGCTGCGAGTGAGACTGCGCACTGCGGTTTCCGCCGTGTTCGCGGGGAACGCTCTCAGCGCGACTCTGCCCGGCGGCAGCCTGGTATCGATCACCTACCGGACACGGCGTATGCGTACCTGGGGTGCCAGTGTGCCTTTGATCGGCTTCACCCACGCTGTCACCGGTGTTCTGAGCGGCGTCGCACTCGTCATGCTTGCTGGAATCGGCAGGACTCTGGCTGGGGACAGCGCCCAGCTTGTAGGGGCAGCCATTCAGGTTTCAGTGGCTTGTGCCATCACCGTCGCCGCGCTCGTGCTCGTCCAGCGCACGAGTGTGCTGCGCCGGCCGGCGGGCGCCCTGCTTCGTGTGTGGCAGAGACTGCGGCGCGGCAAGGACGGGCGGGCGTCGGCCGATGGCCTGCTGGGAGAGTTGGCTGCCATGCGGCCTCCAGCTTGCTTCTGGGTCCTGGGGCTTGGCGCCGCTCTGATCAACTGGGCCGGCGATCTCGTGTGCGTGCTCGCTGTGTGTCATGCGGTGGGCTCGGCCCCGGCCTCGGACAAGGGGCTGCTCGCCTACGTCGCTGCGATGACGGCCGTATCGGCTCTGCCTCTGCTGCCCTCGGGACTTGGCCCTCTCGACGCGGCTCTGGTCCTGACTCTGCATCACGGCGGAATGCCGATGGCGGCCGCCACGGCCGCTGATCTTCTCTACCGGACCCTCAACCCAGGACTGATCGGTGTCGCCGGGTGGTCGGTCTTGCTCGTTCAACGACGGAGCCGGTCAGGGCGTGGCCGGATCCGGCCACAGAGCCCGTACCGCTTCGCCGACCCCAGCCACGAGCGTGGGGTCGAGCATGGCCACCTGGAGGATGTAGCCGGGTAGGACGCAGACCAGCGCGCCGGCGATCGACTCGGCAGTCACCTCCTGGGGCAGAGCGCCACTTTCCTGGTGCTCTCGCACGACCTCTGCGAGGTCGGAGCGCATCTGGGTCAGCAGGGTGCTGAACTGTCCGGCCAGCGTGGGGTTTCGCAGGGCCTCGGACCAGGCCAGCACAGCCAGCCTTGCGACGTCGTGTTCCGCGGATCGAGCTGACACGAGGTCGAGGACATCAGCGATGACCGCTCCTACGGAACCCCTGGGCCGAGTTGTGGCGACGGTGTGGACCAGCGTCAGGACCTCACGCATGTTCTCTTCGGCAATAGCCAGGATCATCTCGTCTTTGCTCGCGAAGTGCCGGTAAACCGCGCCCGCCGAGAGACCGGACTCTGCGAACAGATCCTGCATCGACGTTGAGTGAAATCCGTCGCGCAGGAAGCATCGTCGGGCCGCATCCAGAATCTGGGTACGGCGAGCGTCCATGTACTCCTGGGACACCTTCGGCATGGGGCATCCTCTCCAAAGAAAAACGAATGTTCGTCTTGACTCGCTGATGGCGAGCCTAGCAGACTGGATTCCTGGAGAACGATCATTCGTCTTTGGAGGCAAGACCGTGAAGACCCCGTTGGCGGGAACCCAGTCATGGCGTCGTGTGGCCATCATGGCAGTGGCATTGCCGCTGGTGATATCACTGGCAGTGATGGCCTATGCGTGGCCTGCGGCGCGCATAGCGCCGCGTGACCTGCCAGTGGGCATCGTGGGCACGAGTACGGCAAGCCAGGGCGCGGTCGAGGGCCTGGCCCACAGCAAGCCGGGCGGCTTTGACTTCCGCCTTTACCCCGACGAGGCGTCGGCGCGGTCCGGTATCAGGGAGCGGGACGTTTACGGCGCCTTCGTTGTCACCCCCGGCAGTCTCACCGTGCTGGAGTCCACTGCCGCGAGCCCGACCGTCGCCCAGTTGCTGGGCAAGGCGGGCCGGCAACTGGCCGCCCATGCGTCCAAGGCGGCCGCGGACCGTGCTGCCTCATCGGCCCACGGCACGTCCGCTCGTTCCAAGCGAGGCAAGGTCGGCGCCAAAGAGCCGGCGCAGATCCGAGTGAGGGCTGTGGATGTCGTTCAGACCTCGGCAGATGACCCCCGGGGCGTGGTCTTCAGCTCGGCGCTTCTGCCGCTGACGATCTGCAGCATCCTGATTGCCTTGGTCATTGCGATGTCACTGCGGCTGCGACCTGTGTCGCGTCTCATGGCCTTGATCGTGGTGAGCGGAGCGGCAGCCCTCGGGGTCTACGTGGTTGCCCAGGGCTTTCTCGGTGCACTGCCGCACGACCATCTGGCAACCTGGGCTTCCTTGGCACTCACCATTCTCGCCATCAGCGCCACCACTGCCGGGACGGTCGCGCTTGTGGGTTCGGCGGGGCTTGGGCTGAGCGCGGCGCTCATGGTCTTTGTCGGCAATCCGTTTTCCGGCAGCACATCCGCACCAGAGCTGCTGCCCAAGACGGTTGATGAGATCGGCCAGTGGCTGCCGCCGGGCGCCGGCGCGAGCCTCGTGCGCGGTACGGCCTACTTCAACGGCAATGGCAGCGCGGGCCACATCGCTGTCCTTGCCCTGTGGAGCGTGCTGGGACTGGCAGCCGTCCTGTTCGGCCACCGTGTGTCCCCTGTTGCGAAGGGCCCCGTCGCCAACGAGAGCGCGACGGTGGGTACGGAGGGTCCGGTGAACGACGTCGCGACGCCCCATGTGCCGCCGTCCCCCGAGGAGTCCTCACACTCGTCATCGCCTGCACGAATCGGGATGCACGCACACGCGCACGCCCGGCCCGCTGCCGGCGCGTGATCCAGCCGCCGCGGTCTTGAAGGCGCGCCCGGCCGGTGAGGCATCCAGCGCCGAGGGCGTGACCACCGGCGCGTCGAAGCAACCCACCCATCTGCCCGAGCGTGATTCCCTGTCCCACGAGGAGCGGCTCGCCACCTGGACGAGGTCGCCCGCGCCTCGGGGCTGCCGAGGGACGAGCTCCGGGTGCTGCTGCACGACCTGACGCAGGTCCAACGGCTGGTCACCGAGCTGGCGGGCGGCGACGAGCCCGACCTGGGCCCCCGATTCGAGGTGAGGCCCCGGCTGTGAGCCCTGTCAGCGCTGTGAGCCCGGCCGGCCCTGCGCACCCTGCGCGGTGTCCGGCGTAGGGCTTCAGGACTTGGTGTCCGGCTCGTTCCGGCGGGCCGCGAACTCCTTGTGGCCGTTTGGGCATGGCGGGAACTCGACGGCGACATGTGCCACGCGGTCGCGGAGGCTTCGGTGGTGTGCCGCGTACGGTGACCCCGTCACCCCGTGTACGCGTCGGTCCCACGGGCACCCGTGGAAACGCGGCCCTCAGGGTCGCCGCTCGGATCCCTCGAGTATGACCCCGTCCTCACCAGCGGGAGGCAGCATGATCAGCCATCGGCAACTGGTGGAAGAGGTGGCGTCGCGGGCCCGGCTCGACGACACGGAGGCCGCCGACGCGGCCGTGCACCTCGTTCTCGCAGCGCTGAGCAGTCGATTGGACGCACCGTGCCGTGAGCATCTTCGCCAGGCCGTGCCGGCCCATGAACGCGGGGCGCTGATGTACGGCGGCGAGGCGGCGGACGACTCCGCCGTGCGGCTCGACGAGCTGCTGGCCGATGTGGCCCGGCCCGTGGACGCCACTCCGGAGCAGGCGCTGTTCCTGGCGCGGACGGTGCTCTGCCGGCTCACGGCCGAGGACACGGACCTTGAGGCGGACCTGCAAGGCGCCCTGCCGGACGAGTTCGGCACGCTGTTCGCGGAGCCCGATCCACTTCCGCAGCGGTCCAGCCGTGCCACGGACGTACCGGCCCCGCTCAGCGAGGAGGAGATCGCCGCGGCGCTGCGGCAGCGTCCCGGCTGGTCCGGTGACACTCGTGAACTGTCCCGTACGGTGGCGTTGCCGGCCGACCGGGTTCAGCTCCTGCTGACCCAGGTCGAGCTCGCCGCCGACGACCTCGGCCATCGCCCCCGTACCCAGCGAACGCAGGACGGGGTGCGCTTCACCGTCCAGACCCGGTCCGTGCAGGCCGTGACCCCGCTCGACCTCGACCTCGCCGACCGGATCGACGACGCGGTGCTTGCGGTCGGCGGCGGGTCCGCCGGCTGATCAGCGAGGGCCGCAAGGGCCCAGCCGGCTCACCGGGTCCTCGCGGCCAGCTCCCGTACCGGCTCGGACCAGGCATCGGGGAACGGCCAGGGGAAGGTGTGCGCCCCCGGCACTTCCAGATAAGTGCCGTCCGGCACCAAGGTCGTGAGCCGCCTGCCCCACTCGGGGGTGCTGATCCGGTCGTCCCGGCCGCGGATCACGAGCAGCGGCACCCGCAGCCGGGCGACGGCGTCTGCCAGGTCGTCCTCGGCATGGACCCGCGCGATGTGCACCATGCGCCGCAGTCCGGCCCGCTTCCACTCCGACCGGTGCGACTCGGACAGGCCGGAGGGCTTGTGCCGGGAGTCCAGCCGCCAGCGCAGGAGCAGCCGGGGCAGGGTGCGTGCGAAGAGGTCGACCGTGGGGCTCGCCAGCACCAGCGCGACGACGTTCGGTGCGGCCGACGCCGCGTGTGCGGCGACCTGGGTCCCACTTGAGTGACCCATGAGCACCGTACGGGCGGGGCCCCGCGACCGCAGCCAGTCCGCGACCGAGCGGCCGAACTCCGCCGCGTCGAGTTCGTGCGGCGGATCCCCGCTGCCCGCGGAGCCCGGCAGCTCCAGCAGATGCGCACGGGTCCACCGGCCGAGCGTGGCCAGCCCGGGCAGCAGGTGGTCGGCGACGCCCATGCCCTGCACAAGGACGACCTCGGGCATCTGTGGCCGCGGTCGTCCGACGGCACGGCTGCGCATGCGACCCAGCACGCCGTCGTGGAAGGCGATGTCGATCTCCTCGGGGAAGGGCGGGCCGTTCGGGTCCGGAGGCGTCACGGAACATCACGCCCCGGGCACCGGCATCCGGTTGAGGAACCCCTCCGGCTCGGCCAGGGACGGCGGGGGCGCCGCCGGGCGACGGTGTCCCGGCAGGGCGGCCCGGGCGGGCCCATGGCGAGGGGCGGCGCCGAAGTCCTCGAGGCAGGTACGTTCGTCGACGCCGAGCAGCCGGCCCGGGCCCCTCCTGGCATGGCGGGCGGCGAGTTCATGCCGTGCCCGGGCCCGGACCGAACCGCCGGGCGCGTGTCCAGAGGTACGGCGTGGGGCGCCGGGCACGGCCGAGCGTCGACGGGGGTGACGGGCATGCCTGCCGCCGTCGTCAGCGCTGGTACAGCCCGACGATGGTGCCGCTGGCGAGCTGTTCCCGGTCGAGGACGGCGTGTACGTCGTCGGCGGTGGCCCGGTCCGGGAGCGAGACCGGGGCGGGGAGGGCATAGAGCCGGAAGAAGTAGCGGTGGGCCTCGTCGCCGACCGGGGGCTGTGGTCCGCCCCAGCCGCGCTCCCCGAAGCCGTTGCGATGAGCCTGGCTGCCCTGTGGTGTCTGGCCGGCGTCCAGGCCCCCGACGCGGGGGTCGATGCCGGTGACGAGCCAGTGCACGAAGGTTCCGGACGGTGCGTCCGGGTCCTCGCACACCAGGGCCAGTTCCGCCGTGTCGTCCGGTACTCCGGACCAGGTGAGCGGTGGAGAGACGTTGTCCGCGTCATGGGCGTGGTGGCGCGGGATCATCGTGTGATCACTGAAGGCTGCGCTTCTGAGTTCGATACCGGCCATGCGACCGGAGTACCCCGCGCAGCCACGGGCATACGACCCAGCCGGACGGGATGACCTGGGAGGCGCGGGGTACCCGCTCGACCGACACACCCGTGCGAGGGGATGAGGAGACGAGGAGATGACTGCAATGCGCTTCATCGGACTGCTCCTTCTCGCGGGCGCGGGCGCTTTCACGGCCCTCGCGATCGCGGGCAACCTGTCCGGCGGGCCCGCTTACACGGTGTCCGTCCTCGATCACGACGTCGCCACCATGAGCGGCCTCGCCCTGTTCAGCTCCGGACTCGCGCTGGCGCTCATCTTCTGCGCGGGCCTGGCGATCATGATCGGTGGCGCGGCACACGACGGCCGGCACCGGGGCGGCTCCCGGCCGCGCCGGACGCGGCACACGACGCTCGGCGGGACGGGCGGCCCCGACGCCCGGGCCTGAACAGCGTTCGGGCGCGAGCAGCCTGAGCGGTGTGCCGTCAGCTCGTCCAGTCCAGCAGGCGCTCGCCCCTCTCGGGTGCCCGCAGCCGGCTGAGTGACTGCTTCTCCAGCCGACGGACACGTTCCCGGGTCAGTCCCACCTGGTCGGCCACCTGCTGCAGCGTGCGCGGATGCCCGTCGTGCAGCCCGGCGCAGGCTGAGGATCACGGCTCCGCGGGGAGCCGGCACGCCAGGGCGTCCCTGAGCTCCTGGGCGAGCGCCCGGTACTCGGCGACCTGCGAAGCCGGGAGTACGTCGGTGGCGGGGATGAGGTCGCCGACCACGGTCTCGCCGGTCTCGTCCACCGGTGTGTCCAGGCTCAGCGTCTGCCGCCCGACCCGGCGCAGCCAGGCGACTCGTTCCTCGTCGAACCCGCTCCCCCGGGCGACCTCGTCGTCCGTCGGCTCGTGTTCGAGGCGCAGCTGGAGTTGCCGTTCGGCTTTCGCGAGCTTGTGCAGCTGCTCCACGATGTGCATCGGCAGCCGTACGGCACGGGCGTGCTCGGCCAGGCCCGCTCGATCGCCTGCCGGATCCACCAGGTGGCGTACGTGGAGAACATGAAGCCCTTGGTGTGGTCGAACTTCTCCACCACCCGCATCAGGCCGAGGTTGCCCCTACTGGATCAGGCCGAGCAGGGGCGCGCCCCGGTGGGCGTGCCGTTCGGCGATCGACACCACGAGCCGCGGATTGGCCCGGATCATGTGGTCCTTGGCCCGGCGTGCCTCCCGTACGGCCGCCTCCGGTTCACGGCGGCGCGCTGGTGCGAGGACACCGTCGCCGGTCTCGGCCCGCTCCAGCTCCTCGGCGGCGCGCACACCGGCCTCGATGGCCTGGGCCAGCCGTACCTCGTCCGCGGCTTCGAGCAGCGGGTTCGCGGCGATCTGGGCCACAGGTAATGGCCGAGCAGATCCTCGGCGCCGGGCTCCGCGACCCGGCTGTGCGGGCGTGCGGACCAGGCGGCGGCACGGCGGCGTTCTCGGGGGTCCGCCACGGCGGATCGTGCCGGGGGAGGCATCGTTTCGGCCTCCGACGCCTGTCGCACCTCCGTGCTTCCAGAGGCGCATTCCGAGGGCGGGACACGTGCGCCCCGGCGCCCGGACGTCTCCTGGCGCGGGGGCGAGGCCGCGCGAACACCGTTTCGGGCGCGGCACCGCGGGAACCCGGTGCGGCATCCGCGGAAAGGGGAGCACGCCGTGCCCGAGACCGACCTGGACCGCATCCAGAGCCATGCCTTGCCGCTGACCGACCCGGCGTCGCTGGACCCGCTGATGGAGCGCATCGGCGACGCCCACTACGTGCTGCTCGGCGAGGCGTCCCACGGCACCGCGGACTACTACCAACTGCGAGACATGCTGACGCGCCGGCTGATCGAGGAAAAGGGTTTCTCCTTCCTCGCGGTGGAGGGCGACTGGCCGGACTGCCAGGCCGTGCACTGCTCCGTGGTCGCCGCTCCGGACGCGCCCGAGGACCCCGGCGAGGTACTGGCGGGGTTCAGGCGCTGGCCGACGTGGATGTGGGGCAACACCGACGTGGTCGCCTTCACCCGGTGGCTGCGCCGGCACAACGAGGCTCTGCCGCCCGAGGGGCGCGTGGGCTTTTTCGGGCTGGACGTCTACAGCCTGTGGGAGTCGCTGCATGCGGTGCTGTCCCATCTGCGCGAGCACGATCCCGGCCGGGTGGAGCACGCCCTGGAGACGTTCCGCTGTTTCGAGCCGTATGCGAAGGATCCGCAGGCGTATGCGCTGTCCACTCGTTACGTGCCGGAGGGCTGTGAACCCCAGGTGGTGTCTCTGCTCACCGAGCTGCGGCGGCGGGCCGCGCAGGCGGCGGCCCTGGACGGCACGCTCGCGGAGTTCGCAGTCCGGCAGAACGCCGAGGTGCTGGCCGGGGCCGAGGCCTATTACCGGGTCATGCTCGACAGCGGGCCCGAGTCGTGGAACATCCGGGACCGCCACATGGCCGACACCCTGGACCGGCTGATGGAGCACTACGGCCCTGATGCCAAGGCGGTGGTGTGGGAGCACAACACCCACATCGGTGACGCGCGTGCCACGGACATGGCCGACGTCGGCGAGGTCAACGTAGGCCAGCTGGTGCGCGAGCGGCATATGGGCAGGGGTGTGGTGCTGGTCGGGTTCGGCTCGCACTCCGGCACCGTGACCGCCGCGGATGCGTGGGGCGACGTCCCGAGGATCATGGGCGTGCCGGCCGCGCGCACCGGCAGCCTGGAGGATCTGCTGCACCAGGCGCTGCCCGGCGAGCGAGCTCTGTTCGTCTTCCCGCACGTGCAGCTCCAGCACCCGCCTTCGTCGGGCCGGGGCGAGTGGTTCCACGAAGAGCACGGTCACCGCGCGATCGGCGTGGTGTACCGGCCGCAGTACGACCGCATCGGCAACTACGTCCCCACGGTGCTGGCCCAGCGTTACGACGCCTTCTGCTATCTCGACCGCACGCACGCGCTCACACCGCTGCACCCGTTGGCGGAAGACAGCCGGGAGGAGCAGACCTGGCCTGCTGGCGTGTGACGCCGGCGCAGAGTGGTGTACTCGCCGGTGCGCTGCAGGCAGACCAGGTCGTCGGAAGGTGCTGGTGGTCGGTTCAGCTGGGCGTCGGCAGGCCCTTGCGCTCATCGGCCGAGAACCGTTGCGGCGATGGTGTCCGCAGACCTCCTTCCCTGCCGGACCTCCGCCCACGCGTCGTGACACCCGGCCCGGCAGGAGGTGAGCCAAGGCGCCGTCAGGTCAGCTCGGGATGGCCGAACAGCGCGGCGTATCCGCTCGGCAGCAGGCTCAGCAGCTTGTGCAACTCACCGCCCGACACGGTGTCGCCCACGGCGGTGAGCACCACTTCCGCGTCCCTCCGGGCGGTCGCCTCGTCCTCGGCGGCGGCCCGGGCCACCTGGCGGACGAACTCCTGCACGCCCCAGGTGCGTCCGGTGTTGCCCACGCCGGTGACGAATTCGCCGATCTCCAGGGGCAGCTGATCCGCGAGGTGATCCGCCGCGGTGGGCTGTAGCCGGTCGCCGAAAGTGCAGAGGACGGCTTCGGTGACGCGGGTTGCCTCGTCGCGGTCGGCGTACTCTCCGTGCTCCCGCACGGTGGCGAGGAATTCGGTGGACGTCATGATGCGCTCCCCAGTGGTGCTCCTGTGGCAGGTTGATCAGCGCCAGGCCGAGATCGGGGCGGTGGATCTGGGCCAACGCCGCCGGGCTGTCCCGCACGATCACCTCGAGCGTGGGCCAGACCAGGCCCTCCAGCAGGTGCCCGCCACGGGTCGTGCCGTCCGCCGGTCCCAGCACGGCGTGCAGGTGCGGAACGGGACCCTCCGCCCCGACGGCGATGTCCCCCAGCAGCGACAGCACGTCCCACTGTTCGCCGACCGGTATCCGCCGGTAGTCCTTGGCCGCGCGATCGAACCATCCGACCGTGGCCCGCGAGAACGCGCCTACGGCGGTCGTGGCGACGGCCTCTTCTCCCGGGGCAAGGACCACGACGAAGACCGCGGCCGGCGAGTCCTGCACCTGCTGCCACTCCATGCGCGCCCGGGTACCCGCGCCGTATGGCACCAACCGCCGTCCCGCGGCGGCGACACCGACAGGGCCCGCGGCTGCCGGGCGGCTTCCTCGACAAGGTCCTGCAGCGGGCTCTTGCCCGGCACGGTCCGGTAGCGCAGCAGGACACCCACTCCGTCGTTCACGTCGATGCGATCCGGCGGCAGCACGATGAGAGACCGGCCAGCAGCAGGGCCCCGCGTACCACTGCTCGACGAAGAAGAGCTGGGACACGTTGCGGAGGAACGCTCCCCCCACGTCGCTCCAGTGCAGGACCGTGGGTTCGGTGGCGGCGTGGGGCAGCGCGGCGACGCTCCGGTCATGGGGCCAGATCCGCCGGAAGGCGGGCGCGGCCAGGGTGACCGCGCCCGCCAGCAGCCAGCAGGGCATGGTCAGGGCCGGCAGATCCCAGATGTGCAGCAGCCGGTTCATGGCCGCCGTGACGACGGTGACCACGAGGCAGGCGGAGGCGGCGAGCAGCACCGTGGCCGGCCTGCCCGCGCCGAGGAACACGGCCAGTCAGAGTGCGGTCAGGCAGGAGTTGAAGCCCTCCAGGCCCGCCCGCACCCGGTCATGGGAGCTCCCAGCAGACGTGCGGCGCCGGTTCCGAGGGCGGCACCGCCCAGTGCGCAGGCGCCGTACCGCCAGTCCGCCGTCAACAGGGCGAGGGCGAAGAAGGCGCCTGCCCAGGCGCTGTCCAGGAACATGACCTGGGTGAGGCCGCGCAGCACCCGGATCGCGAACCGAACCTCGGACCGCGGCCGAGCGCCTTCAGCGTCACATGGCGCCGCATACTCAATCCCACCCTACTTTTCCACTTGGTGGCATTGCATTTCCACATAGTGACATTGCTGTACGGTCGGAGCCGGCAGGTGGGAGCGAGGAGATGATGGATCGGTGCTCGGACAGCCGTGCCGCATCACCAGGAGGTTCCGTATGCTGTCGCTCGATCTCCACCCGATCTTCCGCAACAACCGCGACATCGAACTGGCGCTGCGTCAGTTCCTCTTCAGAGCGAACCATTCGGGCGAGCCCGTTGCGGAGATCATTCCGGGCAAGGGCTCCGGACGGCTCAAGGATCGCGTGCTCACCTTCCTGGACCAGAAGCACATCAGGAGGCTGTACGTCCGGCGCGAGGTCGACACGGGCAACGCCGGACGCATTCTCGTCTACTTCCAGTGATCGCGCTGCTCTACAGCGGCGCCGGGGAAGAAGCGCCCGCGATCAGCAGGTGGGGGGTTCCCGAGCCGTCCGCGGGTACGCTCCACAGGTCGCTGCTGCCGACCCTGCCATCGGTGGGGAGCGCGTAGGCGACGGTGTGGTTGTCGAGCCAGGTGGCCTGGTCGTCCACACTGTGGCGTTCGGCCAGCGCCGTCTCGCGCAGGGTGTGCAGGTCGAGGACGTACTCGTGCCAGAGGTTGGTACGGGACAGCACCCGCTTCTTGAAGGCGATACGGGTCTCGTCGGGGGAGAGCGACGGGCACTCCACGTTCTCGACCAGGGTGGTGACCGTGCGCCGGGAGACCGAACCCCGAACCAGGTAGGTCTTGTTGGCGGTGTTGAGGGTGGCGTAGAAGGTGTCGTCGTCGGGGGCGAAGGTGACGCCCCAGAAGTTGATGTCCGAGGCGTGGTAGGGCTTGCCGCCCCTGACGATGGAGAACGTCTCCAGGCTGGGAGCCAGCCGCATGGTCCGGGTGTCCAGGATCGAGGTCCGGGTGGAGAAGAAGGCGGACGAATAGGACTCGCCGGAGACGAAGACGGTCCAGGCGGCGAAGCGGCCGCTGGGCGAGACCCGGGCCCGGCTGGGAGTGCCGGCCAGCGCGAAGGTGCGGCGGGTGCGCAGACCGGCGTCCAGCAGCAGCGCGCGGTTGCTCTGCTTGAGGACGCCGGGGTTGGACTGGAGGCAGATGCCCGTCCCGGCGGCCGCGTAGAAGCGCGCGCACTTCAGGGTCGAGGCGGTCCGCCCGCCCTCCGGATCCGTGGACCGTACCGAGGCGACCGCGTTGCGGTGCGGTCCGGGGGCCGCGTTGAGAAAGGCCAGGCGGCCCTTCTGGTCGAGCGTCAACGTGCCCGTACGGACAGTGGGATCGCCCGACCGCGGCTGGTTCGCCCGGTCCGCGCGGGCGGCGGCGTGCAGGACCACGCCGGTGGCCAGGCCCGCGAGGAGCAGGATCGCCGCGACGAGTGTGAGCAGACGGCGGCGCAGCGTTGTCATCCGGATCCTTGTGGCAGTGGTGGTCATCGGGTTTCGCCGGTCGGCCGCAGCACCACGCCCGCGACGGCCGCGCAGCACAGCAGGCCGACCGCCGAGCCGGCCAGCGCCGGCCCGTCTCCCCAGGCCGTCCAGGCGGCTCCGAAGGCCAGCGAACAGCAGAACCGGGTCAGCGCCTGGCTGGTGCCGACGATGGCCAGGCCGCTGGCGCGCAGATGCTCGGGCACGAGGCCGGCGAGGGCGGCCGGGAGCACCCCGTCGGTGGCCGCGTAGAACGTGCCGTGCAGGGCGAGTACGCCAGGGGCCAGGAGCGGTGTGTCCGGGGCCCACAGCAGGAGGGCGTACGCGGAGAGCAGACCCATGTGCCCGGCGAGGAAGACGGTGCGCCGTCCGACTCGGTCGGCCAGCGCGCCGACAGGCACGGCCAGCAGCAGGAACACGACGGCCGTGCCCAGCGGCAGCAGCGTGAACCACTCCTCGCCGACACCCGCACGCCGCTGGAGGAGCAGATACACGAAGGCGTCGCTGACGGTGGTCAGGCCGAGCAGCGCGGCGCAGCCGGCGAGCGCCCGCAGCCGCGGCAGGCGCAGCAGCGCCAGCGCCTCACGCACGCGGGCGGGCGGCTTGCCGCCCCTCGCGTCCGTCTCCACCGTCCCACCGGCATTGACTGTCACACCGGCCTCATCGCTCACACCCGCTGCGTACCGCGCACCCGCTGTGCCCGTCTTCGCGCCATGCCCTCTGTCCGCCCCTCGCCGCCTGCCCGGTACGAACAGCACCAGCACCACCACGCCGAGCGCGGCGACGCACGTGCTCACGCCGAACACGGCGTCGTAACCGTCGGCCGCCGCGCGCAGGATGAGGAAGGCTGTGAGTGGACCGAGCATCGCGCCCGTGGTGTCCATCGCCCGGTGTACACCGAAGGCCCGGCCCTGGCTCTCGGCCGGTGTGGCCAGGGAGATCATCGCGTCGCGCGGGGCGGTGCGCAGGCCCTTGCCGGTCCGCTCCAGGGCCAGGACCGTGCCGAGTGTGCCGAGGCTGCCGGCGAGCAGGAGCAGTGGCTTGCACAGGGCGGACAGGCCGTAACCGAGCCCGGCCAGCAGCTTGTGGTTGCGCATTCGGTCGGCGAGATGGCCGCCGGTGAGCTGGACCAGCGCGCTGACGCCGTTGTAGACGCCGTCGAGGGTGCCGAAGCCCAGCGGGCTGAAGCCGAGCGTGGTGACGAGGTAGAGCGGCAGGACGGCGGTGACCATCTCCGAGGAGATGTCCGTGATCAGGCTGACCGCGCCCAGCACGAGCACGACCGGGGCGACCTTGGGTCCCGGGCCGCGTCTTCGGCCCCGGTCGGTGCCCGACTCGGCGGGCGCGGAGCGGTCGGTGAGATACAAGACAAGGCTCCAGGTGCGGTGCGATCAGTTCTGCCGGCTGCTCTCGTCCCGTAGCCAGGTGCCGAAGTCCTGTGCCCTGACGGCTTTTCGGGCCTTCCGCCGGGCGGCGACCGCTGCCGCGACGAAGACCACGACAGCCGCGAAGAGCCTCGGTTCCCTGCGGAGCAGGTCCATCAGATCCGCCTTGCTCGTGCGCGCCGAGGCTTGTTCCGGTCCCTGATGCTGTTCGACCTGGGCGGTGGACACCGCGGCCCGGACGCGCCGCTTGATCAAGTCCCGCCAGGTACGCGGCGGTTGGATCACGACGCTGGCCGCGCGGACCACGAGCCGCTCCCCACGGGCGAACGCCAGCGACGCGGCCAGGTCGTCCGCCATCAGCGGCGGCAGCGCGGCGATACGGGCCTGCCCGGCGTTGGACACCGCGATGACGCCTCGGCCGAACAGCCCCTCGCGTACCGCGGGGAGCCGCTGCCACACCTGGTAGTAGGCACGCACCCGCCATGCGCAGGCGGCCAGCGGGATCTGCCGTTCGGGGGCGGTGGCGAGGACGCCCGAGGTGTCGTCGGTCAGGGGCTCGGTCAGCGCCCGTACGTCGGCGCCCGTGACCACGACATCGGCGTCCACGTAGAGCCGGGGGAAGCCGCGCGCGTGGTCGTCACCCGCCCTGAGGGCCGCGTGCTTGGAGGGGACGGGGATCTCGACCACCCGGACGCGCGGGCCGCGAGCGGCGGCGATCCGTGCGGTGTCGTCCGTACAGCCGTTGCACACGACCACGATGTCGGTCTCGTCCTCGGGGGAGTCGGCCAGCAGCGAATCGAGGAGCCGGCCGATGACGCGTGCCTCGTTGTGGGCCGGGATCACGATGCTCGTCACCCGGGCAGTATGGCGGCGAAGTCGCCATTGCGCTGCGTGTTTCGTCCAACTGTTCCCGTGACTGCGTCCTGTGGTCTAGATTGATGACCGCCGGACCGGTTTGGGAGGGGGACTTTCTCTTGACGGCACGTCAACGCACGGCGTCGTGAACCGGATACGGCACAGGCAGTAACCAACATGCTGGGGGCATGAGGCGGTTGGGGAACCGCTGAAGACTCTCTTGTTTTCCAGTGCCGCTGTGCTGAGGAGACACATGCGGTGCTGATTCAGCCCTGGCTGCGCACCTGCGCTCATGTGTGCGGTTGCGTGTGGTCAGGGGGAGCCGCGCATGTGGTGGGGGGCGCATGACCATTGAGGTCACGCATGAGCAACTGGATGTGGAACACAGACGTCCAGAAGTTCGCCGAAGACGTTGGGAACGGAAGTACAGGTTAATTCTGCTGATCGCGGACGGCCTCGCAGCGGTCGCCGCGGCCCTGGTCATCCATGGGGCGTACGGTCGCTGGGCCGTGGCCCTGGCGCTGCCCCCGGCGTGGATCGTGACGATGCTCGCCCACCGCTCCTACGACCGCAGCGCCCTTGGCCTGGGGACCGAGGAGTATCTGCGGGTGCTGCGCGGCGCCGTCGCCCTGCCGGCGCTGGCGGTCCTCGCGTACTGGCTGTTCACGCACGATTCCCACCTTCTGCATGACATGATCATGTCCGCGGTGCCGGCCGTCGCGATCGCCCTGCCGGTCCGGTACACGCTGCGCCGCCGACTGCACCGACTGTGGGCACGGGGCCGGGACCGGAGCACGACACTGCTGGTCGGGCCGTCACCCGGTATCGCCGACCTGGTCGCCGTGCTGCGGCGCGGCGGTGTACAGGAGCTGCAGGTCGCCGGAGTGTGCCTGAGCGATCCGCGGAACGCTGTGGAGATCCGCAAACTGGGGCTCCCCGTCCTCGGCGGCGTAGGCGACATGAACGACGTCATCCGGGCCCTGGGTATCACCACCGTGGTGATGCTTCCGGCGCCCGAGTTGGACGCCGCCGTACTGCGTCGGATTGCGTGGACGGCGGCCGCCCAGGGCGTCGACTTCCTGCTGGCCCCCATGTTGGCCGACGTCTCGGCCTCCCGGCTGGCGGTACGGCCCACCAACGGAGTCCCGTTGCTGCGGATCCAGGCGCCGAACCTCTCCCGCATCTCCCGGCTGCCCAAGGAACTGCTGGACCGGACGCTCGCGGCGACACTCCTGCTCTTCCTCGCGCTGCCCATGCTGCTGATGGCCCTGATCGTGCGGCTGGACAGCTCCGGGCCGGCGCTGTTCAGGCAGCAGCGGGTGGGCCGCTACGGCGACCACTTCACCATGCTCAAGTTCCGCACGATGCGGCCGGACTCGGAGGCCCTCCGGGCGGAACTGGAGCACCTGAACCAGAACAGCGACGGCCTGCTGTTCAAGGTGAAGGAAGACCCACGGATCACCCGGGTCGGCTCGCTCCTGCGCCGCAGCTCGCTCGACGAACTGCCGCAACTGCTCAACGTCGTCAAGGGCCACATGTCGCTCGTCGGCCCCCGTCCGCCGCTGCCCGAAGAGGTGGAGGAGTACACGCCGGACATCAAGCGCCGGTTGCTCGTCAAGCCGGGCCTCACCGGACTGTGGCAGGTCAGCGGCCGCTCGGACCTGCCGTGGGACGAGGCGGTCCGGCTCGATCTCGGATACGTGGACAACTGGTCGATGGGCCTCGACCTGTCGATCCTGGTGCGCACCGGGTCCGCGGTGGTGCGGGGAACGGGGGCCTACTGATGGACCGCCTCACAATGGACCAAGGGGAGAGGAACCAAGTGACGCAGACCACGCAGCCGTTGGGGGTCGCGGTCGTCGGGGCCGGCTACTGGGGCCCCAACCTCGTCCGCAACTTCCAGGCCAGCGATCGGTTCCGGCTGCGCTGCCTGTGCGACCTCGACGTGGACCGGGCCCGGCGGGTGCTGGGCGGTTACTCGACGGTCGAGGCCACGGCGGACTACGCGGCCGTCCTCGCCGATCCGTCCGTGGACGCGGTGGCCGTGGCCACGCCCGCCGGAACCCACCTCGACATCGCCCTGGCCGCCCTGCGTGCCGGCAAGCACGTCCTGGTGGAAAAGCCGCTCGCGGCGACCTACGCCGACGGGATGCGCCTGGTGACCGAGGCGGAGGAACGCGGTCTCACCCTGATGTGCGACCACACCTACTGCTACACGCCCGCCGCGGGCCGCATCCGGGAGCTGGTCCGCTCCGGCGAACTCGGCGAGATCCACTTCCTGGACTCGGTGCGGATCAACCTCGGGCTCGTCCAGAAGGACATCGACGTCCTGTGGGACCTGGCCCCGCACGACCTGTCGATCCTTGACTTCATCCTTCCCGACAACGTCGAGCCGGTCGCCGTCGCCGCCCACGGGGCCGACCCGATCGGCGCGGGACAGGCCTGCGTGGCATATCTGACGCTCACGCTCAACACCGGGGCCATCGCCCACGTGCACGTCAACTGGCTGTCCCCGACCAAGGTGCGCACCACCATGGTGGGTGGCGCCAAACGAACCCTGATCTGGGACGACCTCAACCCCCTGCAACGGGTGGCCGTTTACGACCGGGGCGTGGACCTGGCCTCCCCGCAGGAGATCGGCGCGGACGAGCGCCGGGACATGCTCATCTCGTACCGCTCCGGAGACATGGTCGCGCCCGCGATCGGTGAGAAGGAAGCGCTGCGCAGCATGGTCGACGAGTTCGCCGACGCGATCAGGGCGCGCCGGGCGCCGCTGACCGACGGCCGGGCGGGCCTGCGCGTGCTCGACATTCTCGAAGCGGCGTCGCGGAGTCTCGAATTCCGGGGCGCGGTCGTCGGCCTGCGCGCCGGGCGTTGAGCGACATCGGTTCAGCGGATCCAATTCACTGAGAGGGCAAGGCAGTTGAGCAGCGTACGAGGCAAGAAGATCCTGGTCACCGGGGGAGCGGGCACCATCGGCTCCAACCTCGTCGACCTGCTGGCCGAGGGCGGCGCCCGCGAGATCGTGGTGTTGGACAACTTCGTGCGTGGACGGCGGGACAACCTCGCCCAGGCCCTGCCCAGCGGGGTCGTGGAGATCGTCGAGGGCGACGTCCGGGACGCCGCCACCGTACGGAAGGTCACCGAGGGCGCCGACCTGGTGTTCCACCTCGCCGCGATCCGTATCACCCAGTGCGCGGAGGAGCCCCGGCTCGCCAACGAGGTGCTGGTCGACGGGACCTTCAACGTCCTGGAGGCGGCGGCCGAGGCCGGGGTAGCCAAGGTGATCGCCTCCTCGTCGGCGTCCGTCTACGGCATGGCCGAGGCCTTCCCGACGACCGAGCGCCACCACCCGTACAACAACGACACCTTCTACGGCGCCGCGAAGGCCTTCAACGAGGGCATACTGCGCAGTTTCCACGCCATGTACGGCCTGGACTACGTAGCGCTGCGTTACTTCAACGTCTACGGCCCCCGGATGGACATCCACGGCCTCTACACCGAGGTGCTCATCCGCTGGATGGAGCGCATCGAGGCGGGCGAGCCGCCGCTGATCCTCGGCGACGGCACGCAGACCATGGACTTCGTCGATGTCCGCGACATCGCCCGGGCCAACGTCCTGGCCGCCGAGTCGGATCTCACCGACGAGGTGTTCAACATCGCCAGCGGTACGGAGACCTCGCTGAAGGAACTCGCCGAGGGCCTGCTGGAGGCGATGGGAGCGACTGGACTGGAGCCGGTGCACGGGCCCGCCCGCAGTGTGAACTCGGTGGTACGGCGGCTTGCCGATACCTCGAAGGCCGCCGAGCGGCTCGGCTTCACGGCACACATCGACCTGCGTACCGGGCTGCGGGACCTGGTGGAGTGGTGGCGTGCGGAGCGGGAGGCGGCCAAGTGAGCACCGACCGCATCCCGGTGATGATCCCCTGGCTCGGCGAGGAGGAGGCCCGGGCCGCCTCCGACGCGGTGCTGTCCGGGTGGGTCGCCCAGGGCCCCCGGGTCGCCGCCTTCGAGCGGGCCTTCGCGGAGCGGGTGGGAGCCGAGCACGGCGTCGCCGTCAGCTCCTGTACCACCGCCCTTCACCTGTCGCTCGTCGCGCTCGGGCTGGGACCCGGGCACGAAGTCGTGGTGCCCTCGCTGTCGTTCATCGCCACCGCCAACGCCGTACGGTACGTCGGCGCCGAGCCGGTGTTCGCCGATGTCGACCCGGCGACCGGCAACCTGACCCCGGCCACCGTGGACGCGGTCCGTACCCGACGCACCAAGGCCGTCCTCGCCGTTCATCAGGGCGGCGTGCCGGCCGACGTGCACGCCCTGCGGGCCGCGTGCGCCGACTGGGACCTGCCGCTGGTCGAGGACGCGGCCTGCGCCATCGGGGCGACCGTCGGCGGCAAGCCCGTCGGCCACGGCGCGCTGCTCGCCGCCTGGTCCTTCCACCCGCGCAAGCTCGTCACCACGGGCGAGGGCGGCATGATCACCACCGACGACGCCGAGTGCGCTGCACGCCTGCGCCGGCTGCGCGAGCACGGGATGAACGCCTCGGCGGCGGACCGCCACGCGAGCAACAAGCCGGTCGTGGAGAGCTACCTCGAGGTCGGCTTCAACTACCGGATGACGGACATCCAGGCCGCCGTCGGGCTGGTCCAGCTCGGCAAGCTCGACGCGATGATCGCCCGCCGCCGCGAGCTGGCGGCCCGCTACGAGGCGCTGCTGCTCGACGTCCCCGGCCTCACCCCCGTACGCGATCCCGCGCACGGGCAGAGCAACTTCCAGTCGTACTGGGTGCTCCTGGACGAGGACTTCCCCGTCGGCCGGGACGACCTGCTCGCCGCGCTCGCCGGGGCCCGCGTCTCCGCCCGGCGCGGGATCATGGCGGCGCACCTCGAACCCGCCTACGCGGCCCACCCCCGCGCACCGCTGCCGGTCACCGAGCGGATCACCCGCGACTCGCTGATCCTGCCGCTGTTCCACACCATGACCGAGGCCCAGCAGGACCGGGTGGTGGCGGTGCTGCACGAACAGGCCGCACCATGACCGCGCTGCTGATCATCGGCGCCGGCGGCTTCGCCCGCGAGACCGCGCAGACCGTGCGGGACGCGGGCGAGGCCGAGTTGCTCGGGCACCTCGACGACAACGCCGCCCTGCACGGCACGAAGGTGGACGGCGTGCCCGTCCTCGGCGGCTGCGAGCTGGTCCACGACCTGCTCGACGCCCGGGTGGTGATCTGCGTGGGCAACCCCCGGGACTACGCCGCCCGCACCCGCCTGGTGCGCAGGCTCGACCTGCCCGCGGACCGCTACGCCACGGTGATCCACCCGACGGCGGTGGTGTCGGCGACCTCGCAGGTCGGCCCCGGCTCGGTCCTGCTCGCGCACTGTGTCCTGACCGCCGCCGTACGGGTGGGCGCGCACGTCGCCGTGATGCCGCACGTCGTCCTCACCCATGACGACGTGATCGAGGACTACGTCACCCTTGCCTCCGGAGTCCGCCTGGGCGGGGGAGCACGGCTGGCCAGGGGCAGCTATGTGGGTTCGGGGGCCCTGGTCCGGGAGGGCACGACGGTCGGCGCCTGGTCGCTGATCGGGATGGGGAGCACCGTGCTCGGCGATGTGCCGCCGGGCGAGGTCTGGGCGGGCAATCCGGCCCGGCGGCAGCGCGAGGCGGATGCGCCGGCGCTTGACGAACTTGCGACGAGAACCATGGGGGGACCCGTCAGATGAACCAGATCCCGCTGGTGGACCTCAAGGCGGCCCACGAGGAAGTCGCCGACGACGTACGGGCCGGATTCGAACGGATCCTGGCCAACACCGCGTTCATCGGAGGCGACGAGGTCCGCCGATTCGAGCGCGAATACGCGGACTTCGGCGCTGTCGCGCACTGCGTGGGCGTCGCCAACGGCACCGACGCCGTCGAACTCGCCCTGCGCGCCTCGGGGATCGGGCCCGGCGACGAGGTCGTGATACCCGCCAACACCTTCATCGCCACCGCGGGCGCGGTGGCCCGGACCGGGGCGCGACCGGTCCTCGCGGACTGCCGGCCCGACACCTACCTGCTCGACCCCCAGGCCGCCCTGGACGCGGTCGGCCCGGCCACCCGCGCGGTCGTACCCGTGCACCTCTACGGGCAGATGGCCGACGTGACCGCGCTGGCCGGCCAACTGCCCGACCGTGTAAAGGTCGTCGAAGACGCCGCACAGTGCCAGGGCGCCACCCGCGCCGGCCGGACGCCGGGCAGCGGCGGCATCGCGGCCACCAGCTTCTACCCGGGCAAGAACCTCGGCGCGTACGGCGACGCGGGTGCGGTGCTGACCGACGACGAAGAACTGGCCGGCCTGGTCCGCGCGATCGCCAACCACGGCGGCGTCGCCAAGTACCGCCACGACGTGCCCGGGTTCAACAGCCGTCTGGACGGACTCCAGGCCGTCGTCCTGCGGGCGAAGCTGGCGCGCCTGGCGGACGGCAACGCGGCCCGGCGCGCGGCCGCGACCCGCTACGACACGCTGCTCGCCGACCTCGCGGCCGCCGGCCGGGTCGTGCTCCCCACGACCGCGGCCGGCAACGTCCACGTATGGCACCTCTACGTCGTCCAGGTCACCGGGGCGGACCGCGACGACATCGTCGGCAAGCTCAACGCCGAGGGCATCGGCGCGGGAGTGCACTATCCGGCCCCGGTCCACCTCACGCCGGCCTACCGCCATCTCGGTCCCGCACGGGGCGACTTCCCCAACGCCGAGAAGGCGGCGGACCGGATCCTGTCGCTTCCGCTCTACCCGCAGATCACCCCCGACCAGCAGCAGCGCGTCGTGGACACGCTCGTCCAGGCCCTCCGCGGCTGACCGGTCACCGGCTTCACGCTCCACCCGGCCTCACCGGTCGGTCCTGCACAGCACCGCTGAGAGGTACACATGAACAGATGGAGCAGACGGATCCGGGGCGCCCGCCTCGCCGTCGTAGCAGCATTGATATGGGCGGTGCTCCCGCAGGCCGTGACCGCCCAGGCGGCCTCCGACCCGTGCGGAACGGGCTCGAATCCGATCGTCTGCGAGAACTCCAAGCCGGGCAGCCCGATGTCCGACTGGTTCGCGCCCAACGCCTACGGCGACATCAAGGGCTTCACCACCAAGGAGAGCGTCCAGGCCGGCGACACCGTCCAGTTCAAGGTCCAGTCGCGGATCCCGTACCACATCGAGATCTACCGGCTGGGCTGGTACGGCGGCGACGGCGCGCGCGAAATGTCGACCGCGGCCCAGGCAGCGGTGACCTATCCGGCCAACTACTCGACCAAGCCGGCCAGTTGCACCACCAAGAGCAGCACCGGGCTGGTCGACTGCGGCAACTGGCCCGTGACCGCGACCTGGACCGTGCCCAGCACCGCGGTGTCCGGCCTGTACATCGCGAACCTGACGCAGACGGACGGCGATGGCCTGATGCCGTACCCGTTCGTCGTCCGCAACGACTCCAGCACCTCCGACATGGTCGTGCAGACCAGCGACCAGACCTGGCAGGCCTACAACGACTACGGCGGCCAGGATCTGTACGGAGGCGCGGGGCCCGCGCCGGACGGCCGCGCCTACGAGGTCAGCTACAACCGGCCCCTGGACATCGGCGGCGACAACGGCATCTACGGCTCCGAGTACATGATGCTGTCCTGGCTGGAGCGCAACGGCTACGACGTCAGTTATCTGTCCGGCGTGGACGTGTCCTCGGCGGGCGGTGCCGCCCTGCTGAAGAACCACAAGGTGTACCTGTCCTCCGGCCATGACGAGTACTGGACGCAGAGCCAGTACTCCAACGTCCTGGCGGCCCGGAAGACCGGCGTCCGGGAGGGCTTCTTCAGCGGCAACGAGGTCTTCTGGAAGACACGGCTCGCCCCGAGCATCGACGGTACGAGCACGGCGGACCGGACCCTGGTCTGCTACAAGATGACCAAGATGGCGCAGAACAACGGCGTCGCCGACCCCAGTGGCGTCTGGACCGGCACCTGGATGGACCCGGCCAGCACCCAGTACGGCCAGACCTACCAGCCGCCGAACATCCTCACGGGCTCGATGTTCCAGGTGAACGGCTACCGCGGCGACGCCATCACCGTCCCCGGCTCGTACGGCAAGAACCGGATCTGGCGCAACACCTCCGTCGCGGGCCTCACCGCCGGCCAGACCGCCACGTTCCCGACGGGCACCCTCGGCTACGAGTGGGACAGTGACCTCGACAACAGCACCAGGCCCGCCGGGGCGATCGACGTGTCGTCCACCACGGTGGACGTCAACGACGGCAAGCTCCGCATGGACTGGGGCAACATCTACGGCAACGGAACGGCGACCCACAACCTCGTCGAGTTCCGCGACCAGGACTCCGGAGCCCTGGTGTTCGGGTCCGGGACCGTGCAGTGGTCGTGGGGCCTGACCGACGTGCCGACGAGCAACCCCGCCGACACGGTGGTCACCGAGGACTCGCGTATGCAGCAGGCGACGGTGAACATCCTCGCCGACATGGGCATCCAGCCGTCGACCCGGCAGAGCAACCTCGTCGCCGCCGCTGCCTCCACCGACACCACAGGCCCGGCCGTCACCGTGACGAGCCCGGCCTCCGGGGTCACCGTCCCGGCGCTGAAGCCGGTCACCATCAAGGGCACCGCCACCGACTCCGGCGGCGGCGTGGTGGCCCGTGTGGAGGTGTCCACGGACGGCGGAACGACCTGGAAGGCCGCGAGCGGCCTCGCGTCCTGGAGCTACAGCTGGACCCCGACGACCCCGGGCCCGGCATCGATCAAGGTCCGCGCGGTCGACGACAGCGTCAACATCGGCGCCGTCACCACCGTCCCGCTGACCGTCGGCCCCCAGACCTGCCCGTGCACCATCTGGCCGGCCGCTGCCGTTCCCGGCACCGTCAACGGGGGCGACGGCGGCTCGGTGGAGCTCGGCGTCAAGTTCCGTACCACGGTGACCGGTTCGATCACCGGCGTCCGCTTCTACAAGTCACCCGTCAACACCGGGACGCACATCGGTAGCCTGTGGAGCGCCTCCGGCACCCGCCTGGCCACCGGCACCTTCACGGGCGAGACGGCGTCCGGCTGGCAGCAGCTGAACTTCGCCACCCCGGTGCCCGTCAAGGCCAACACCACCTATGTCGCCTCGTACTTCGCCCCCAACGGCGGATACTCCTACGACGGCGGCTACTTCAACGACAGCGACGCCGGCCTGGCCCCGCTCACGGGACTGAAGTCCGGCACCGACGGCGGCAACGGCGTCTACCACTACGGCTCGACCAGCGCCTTCCCGTCCTCGCAGTCCTCCGGCAGCAACTACTGGGTCGACGTGGTGCTGGACACCTCGACGGCCAGTACGACCCCGCCCACCGTCAGCTCGACCTCCCCGACGTCCGGGGCGACCGGCGTGTCGATCACGGCACCGGTGTCGGCCACCTTCAGCTCGGCCGTCGACGCCGACAGCCTGACGTTCACCCTGAAGGGCTCGGACGGCAGCACCGTACCGGGGGCCACGACGCTCCCCGCGTCGAACAAGGCGACCTTCACACCGTCGACGGAGCTGGAGCTGAACACCACGTACACCGCCTCCGTACAGGCCTCCGACCTGTGGGGCAACGCCATGGCGGACCCGGTGACGTGGTCGTTCACCACCAGTTCCACCCCGCCCGCGGTGACCTGCCCCTGCACGCTGTGGAACTCCGGCACGGTACCGGCCACCACCGACATGACCGGCGACCCCAACTCCGTCGAGCTGGGCACCCGGTTCACCTCCTCGGCGGACGGCTGGGTCCCCGGCGTCACCTTCTACAAGGGCACCGGCAACACGGGCACCCACACCGGCAGCCTGTGGTCCGACGCCGGCACGCTGCTCGCCAGCGGTACCTTCACCAATGAGACGGCCTCCGGCTGGCAGACGCTGACCTTCGCCACTCCGGTGGCGATCGCCGCCGGCACCCCGTACGTCGTCTCCTACCACGCGCCGAACGGCAACTACGCGGTGGACGGCGGCTACTTCGCGGCGGCCCACCAGTCCTATCCCCTGACCGCCACGGCCGACACCACCGCGCACCACAACGGGCTCTACAAGTACGGCACCGACCCGGCCTTCCCCAACGGCTCCTACGGATCCGCGAACTACTGGGTGGGCCCCGTCTTCACCGCCGACAACCCGAGCGCTTCCCTGTCGACGGCCACCGCCTCGGAGGTGACCGCGTCCTCGGTGACGCACACAGCCGACGCGACGAGCGCCCTCGTCATGGCCCTGCCGGACAAGGCCGCACCGTCGTCCGTCAAGGCCACCGTGACCATCCTGCCGGGCCCCCGGGCGGTCGCCGCCAGGAAGCTCCACATCACGGCCGTCACCTCCTACGACCGGGCCACCCACAAGGTGTCCGTCCACCTGTCCGCCCCGTTGCCGGACGGCACCCGGTTCACGGTCACGGTCGCGGCCCGGGACAAGCACCGCCACCCGGTGAAGTCCCACGGCTGGACCCTGACCAGCAAGACCGTCCGCAAGAAGAAGAACTGACCGACCCGAACGCACCGGTGGTGGTCTCCGCCCAAGCCGGAGACCACCACCGGGGATTGGCTTGCCCACCGATGAGCACCGTCAGCGTTGTCATCCCCTGCTACAAGTACGGCCATTTCCTCGCCGACTGCGTCAGCAGTGCCCTGGACGAACAGAACGGCGTCGACGTCCGGGTGCTCATCATCGACGACGCCTCGCCCGACGACTCGGCGGACGTCGCGCACAAGCTGGCCGCCGCCGACCCGCGTGTCGAGGTCCGCGTCCACGAAACCAACAAGGGCCACATCGCCACCTACAACGAGGGCCTCCTGGAATGGGCCGACGGCGACTACGTCGCCCTCCTCTCCGCCGACGACCGGCTGGTCCCGGGCGCGCTGGTCCGGGCCGCCGCGCTCCTGGACGCCCACCCCGAGGTCGGGTTCGCCTACGGACGCCCCCTGCGCTTCCAGCACGGCGGCCCGCTGCCGAAGGCCCGTACACAGAGCACCGGATCGGTCGTCTACCCCGGGCAGTGGTGGCTGGAGCGGCGTTTTTGCGAGGGCACCGGCTGCATCACCTCACCGGAAGTCGTCGTCCGCACCAGCCTCCAGCGCGCGGTCGGAGGCTATGACCCGAAACTTCCGCACGCCGGCGACATCGAGATGTGGATGCGGCTCGCCGCACACGCCGACGTCGGCTACATACGCGGCGCCGACCAGGCCTTCTACCGCGTCCACGGCAAGAACATGTCCACGACGGACTTCGGTGGTCAGCTCGACGACCTGCGCCAGCGTCTCGTGGCCTTCGACTCGGTGCTCGCCAAATGCGCCGACCGGCTGCCGTACGCCGACCGCCTGGCCGACCAGGTCCACACCCGCCTTGCGCGCTATGCCCTGCGCCGGGCCTACCGGGCCTATGACCGGGGCCGAACCGGCGTCGTACCGGTCGACGCATGTGTGGCGTTCGCCGAGGAGTGCCTGCCGGGCTACGCGGCGCTGCCCGAGTACCGCGCGCTACGGCTGCGCAGACGAATCGGCCCGAAGGCGATGCCGTACCTGCAGCCGCTGGTGTGGTCGGCCGTGGCCGAGCGCGGGCGGGAGTGGCTGTGGTGGGAGTCGTGGAAGCGCCGCGGTATCTGATGTCCAGGAGGAACTCAGCCCGCCACCGGAATACCGTCGGCCCGGTGGTGCGGGTCCGGGGAGGTCTCCTTCCCGGTCCTGCGGCGCTGCGAGTACTGGTCGAACCACAGGGCGCCCAGGATCCCGGCGATTCCGCCCAGCAGTGCCGTACCGGCCAGTGCGCGGGTCCGGGTGCCCTGCACCGGAGTGGCGCTCGGGGCGACCAGGACGGATGCGCTGATCCGCGCCCCGGGCGCGATCCCCTGGGCCTCCTGCAGGTCCGTCACATGCCTGGTGTAGGCGTCGATGACCCGTTTGACCGCCGTGTCGGCCTCGACGGCGCCACTGCGCTGCGCCTGCACCTGCACCGAGGGAATCAGAAAGCGCGGCGTCGCGCTGGTGCCGCTGTTGCGCGGGATCAGCTGGTAGGCCCCGTGTACGCCGGCGGCGTTCAGCTCCTTGCGGCCGGCCGGCGACTCGAGTTGCTGGATGACGCCGTACGAGAGCGTGGCGAGCGGCGGTTGAAGGTTCGTCAGCTGGTTCGGCTGGTTTCCCGTCACAGGCGGTTTGAGGACGACCACCGCCGAACTCAGGTACTGCGGGGCGGGGTGCAGCACTCGGTAGGCTCCGGCGGCCGTCAGCAGGAGCGCGAGCAACAGAACGTACCAGCGGCGGAGCAGCGCTTCGGCGACGTCACGAGGCGACACAGAGATTCCTTCCGTCGGCACCGATCCTCGCAGGCGCCGGGGCGAGCCGCCACCGGATCACCCGACATATGCTGGGCCCGAGCCCGCACGTCCGGTCCCGCGGCACCGGGCCGGGGGGAGTTCTCATGAGCCTTGGCGACATATGGGCGATCATGCGCAAGCGCTGGTACTTCATGGTGCCCCTCACCCTGCTCAGTCTGCTGGCGGGCGGGTATCTGTACCGGACCATCCCGGTGTCCTACGAGTCGCAGAGCTCCGTCACGCTGCTCGACTCCAGGGCGGTCGCCGAGCTGGCCCCGACCTTCGGCAACCCCCTGTCGAACGCGGGCGGTTCGCTGGTCGTCACGGCCGACGTGCTGATCAGGACCCTCCAGTCCGGGGACTCGGCCAAGGAACTGCGCTCCCGCGGCGTCACGGACCGGTACACGGCCGGATTCGCGCCGGACGCCGACAGCCCGCTGCTCACCCTGAGCGTCACCGGAACCGACCGGGAGAAGGTGCTCCGGGAGACCGCCACCCTGACCAAGTTCGCCGGGGAGCAGCTGAAGGCCCTGCAGGCCGCCTCCAAGGTGCCGGCGACGTACCTGGTGCAGACCGCGCCGGTCGTTCTGCCGCAGACACCGGTCTCGCAGTCGAAGAGCCGGTACCAGGACGTCGCGGCGGTCGTCATCGTCGGGTTCGTCGGCGCGTTCCTGCTGTCCATCCTGGCCGAGGGCGTGGCCGTGGTCCGCCGCCGGGGACGTGCCCGGGCCGGATACGTTACCCGGCGCCGCCGTGCCCGGTCCCCCGGGCGGGCGCGCAGGGGCCTGCTGGTGCGGAGGCTGGACGCCACGACGATCCTCACCGGCTATCTGGTGCTGGCCTTCTTCGTCCCTTCGAACCTCACCCTGCCCGCGCTGGGCGGCGTCGGTACCCCGGCCAACGTCTTCGCTCTGCTGGGACTGCTCTGGTACCTCGCCACCTGGCTCGGCGGCCGCATCCTTCCGGCGCAGGGCACCAGGCTGCCGCGCGTGGTGATGTGCGTGCTCGCCGCGGCGGTGCTGCTGTCGTACCTCGCGGACGCGACACGCGACAGCTCGCACGAGGAGGTCCTCGGGGCCGACCGGGGACTCATCGGGCTCGCTGTGTGGGCGGCGCTGGTGGTGCTGGCCTCGGCCGGCATCCAGGAGCGCAGCCGGCTGGAGACCCTGATGCGCCGGCTCGTCGTCCTGGGCACGGTGGTCGCCCTGATCGGCTACTACGACTTCTTCGCCGCGACCAACATCGCCGACTCCATCCACGTCCCCGGCCTGCAGTCGAGCACCGCCGGGATCAGCGCCATGGACCGCGGCTCGTTCACCCGGCCACGCTCCACCACGGCCCATCCGCTGGAGTTCGGGGGGATGCTGGCCATCCTGGTTCCCTTCGCCGTCCATCAGGCGTTCGATCCGGTGCGCCGGCACGCCGGCGCACTGCGCCGCTGGGCCCCCGTGGCGATCATGGCGGGTGCGCTTCCGCTGACCGTGTCCAGGACGTCCATCATCGGCGCCTTCATCGTGATCCTGGTGATGGTGCCCCGCTGGAAGCCGCAGCGGCGCTGGGCCGCGATGGGACTGATCCTGGGTTCGGTGGCCGGTTTCAAGGTGATCATCCCGGGGTTGATCGGAACCATCACCAACCTGTTCGCCAGCTTTCTGTCCAACTCCGACAGCAGCACCCAGGCGCGCACCGTGAAGTACAGCGCGATCGTCCCCTATCTCAGCGAACGCCCCTGGTTCGGGCGCGGATTCGGCACCTTCACCCCCGACCTGTACTTCTTCACGGACAACCAGTACATGCTGACCCTGGCGGAGATGGGCATCGTGGGGCTGATCGCGCTGCTCGCCCTGTTCGTCACCGGGATCCACCAAGGCGGGGCCATCCGCCGGCTCGCCCGCACCGAATCGGACCGCGAGCTCGGGCAGGCCTTCCTCGCCTCGGCCCTGGTCGCCCTGGTCATCAGCGCCACCTTCGACGCACTCAGCTTCCCCATGTACGCCGGGATGTTCTTCCTGACCCTGGGTGCCGGCGGCAGCTACCTCGGCTTCATCCGCCGCGAGGCGGCTGCGGCCCCGGTCCCCGCCCCCCGTAAGTCATCCGAAGCCCAGCTCCCTCAACTCGCGGAGTCCCGATGAGCCCCGTCGCCGTCATCGTCGTCACCTGGAACAGCGCCTCGGTGCTCCCCGGGTTCCTCGCAGCGCTTCCCGAGGGCATGGCCGGCCTCGACTGGCGGCTGGTCGTCGCCGACAACGACTCAGCCGACGACACCGTCGAGGTGCTGCGGACACTGGCCCCCGACGCCACGGTCGTCCAGACCGGCCGCAACGCCGGGTACGCGGCCGGGATCAACGCGGCGCTGCGTGCCGCCGGCGACTTCGGGGTGGCTCTCGTCTGCAACCCGGACATCCGTATGCGGCAGGGCTGCGCCAAGCGTCTCGTCGACGCGCTCGGCGACGGTGTGGGGATCGCCGTACCCCTCCTGTACGAGGACGGACATGACACGCCCCACTACTCGCTGCGCCGCGAGTCGAGCGTGCTCCGAGCGCTCGGCGAGGCCCTCATCGGCAACACCCGGGCCGGGCGCTTCCCGGCCCTGAGCGAGCTCGTCACCGACCCCGTCGCATATCAGCGGCCCACACGCGCGGACTGGGCGACCGGCGCGCTGATGGCCGTCTCGGGGGAGTGCCTGGCCGCTTGCGGCCCGTGGGACGAGTCCTTCTTCCTCTACTCGGAGGAGACCGAGTACTGCCTGCGAGCGCGGGACCGGGGATACGTCACACAGCTGGAGCCGACCGCCGAGGCCGTCCACCTGGGGGGCGACTCCCAGGTGTCGTCCCGACTCTGGACCCTGCTCACCCTCAACCGTGTCCGGCTGTACGGGCGTCGGCACGGCGCACTCGCCACAGCCGCCTTCCGCGCTGCCGTCCTGCTCCGGGAAACCTCGCGCGCCGCCCTCGGCCGCACGGCCAGCCGTGCGGCCGCAGCAGCCCTGGCCCGCCCGGGCGGCCTGCGCATGACGCCGGGACCATGACGCGCCCAAAGAAAGGGGCGCGGGGAACTGCGCGACCAGCCCCTACGGCGCCGCGGACGGCCGACGGCACATCGCGGCACTCCCCTCAGCCCGCGCTGCGCGGCCGGCACACCATGGCGATGAAGTCATGCCCCACCTCCGGCAGCGCCGCGTCCTCCGCGGCGAAGCACCGCTCCAGCAGCGCCAGCGTCTCCGGCTCCTGGTCACGGAAGTTGTGCGCGATCCCGGAGAACGCGATGTGCAGCACCGTGCCCCCGTACGGCCGTTCCTCGACGACCTCGAAATGGCGCCGCAGGCCCGGCAGCAGCGCCGCCGCGTCGACCGCTTCCGAGGGGTCGTCCAGCACCATCGACAGCCTGCTGGGTCGCACGACACGGCGCTTGATCCGGCCGTCGGGCAGGCGCCGCCGTTCCTCGGGGAGCTGAGCCAGCAGCACGTTCGCCGCTTCCAGTTGGCCGTCGGTCCACTGGAAGCGGGTGGGGCCGACGAACTCGTCGATCACGAACATCCCGTCCGGCTGGATGAGTTGGGACAGGCGCGGCAGCGTCTCGTCGAGGTTGTCGAAGTGGTGCAGCGACTGCAGGCCCAGCAGCACGTCGAAGCGTTCCCCGTCGCTGGTCATCCGGTTCACGTCGGTGACCCGGAAGCGCAGGACGTCGCCGAGACCGTTCTCGGCGGCGGCGCGGGTGGCGAAGTCGATCCGCTCAGGCGCCACGTCCACGCCCTCCAGCAGCGAGAACGCGCCGGTCTTCGCCCACAGCAACTCGTTCCCGCCGGTGCCGCACCCGAGCGACAGGCCGCGCAGATCGGTGCGCGGCGCGAAGTGCTTGGCGGCCACGTACTGGGGGAAGGACGTGTCCGCGTCGCCGGTCATCAGCAGGTTCCACCGCCTGATGACCGCCGGTATCGCCCACCACTCGGTCAGCGACGGGTCGACCTGGGACCAGTGCCGGACCACTCGCGCGCCGCCGCGCACCCGCAGCTTGGCCAGCACGCGGTCCAGCTCCAGCTTGCGCACCTTGCGCAGCAACCGGTCCGCGTCATGTCTGTTGACCAGGTTGTTCAGCATACGGACTCCGTTCGTACGGCTATGAGCGACTTCGGGGCACCGAGCACCCGCTCGCTGAGGAGCGCTGATCGGGGGAAGAGGTAGCGCATCTCGGCGCGGGTCAGCAGCTCGATGTTGATCACGGCGTTCATCGCCGACTCCGGGCTGTCGGGACGGCTGTGGACGAGCGGCCAGTGCCGTACCAGGCGTGCCCTGGCGGCCAGGGGCAGGAACTGGAAGCCGGGCGCCACGAAGTGTGGCTCGACGGGGAAGTAGCGGTAGGGCGTCTGGATCCAGTGCTGCGGCGCCAGTTGCTCGACGGCGGAGACGAACTTCCGGCGCTGGCTGTGGCCGCCCACGTGCTCGATGGTCGAGTTGGAGAACACCAGGTCGTAGCCGCCGTGGCCGCTCAGTTCGGCGGCGACCGCCGGGTCGGTGACGTCGGCGTTCTCCGCGCTGATCCAGTCGGGCAGTTCGGCGGGGTGTTCCTCCAGGTTGATCAGGTGGACGTGCTTGGCGCGCACCGGTGCGCGCAGCCACATCTCGGCCGTCCCGCCCAGGTCCACGACGCTCATGTTCTCGATGCCGGGGAAGCAGCGCCGGAACCGCTCCCAGCGGGCGATGCGGAGTCGTTCGCCCAGCGAACCGGGCGCGTCGACGAACCTGTCTCTCAGGGCGCGGGAGCGGGGCATGGGATCAACCACCTGTGGTCGGAGCGGAAAGGGAGCAGGCCTCAGCTGGGCGGTGCCCACTGGGTGTAGAAGCTGGCCGGGTTCATCAGGTATCGGACGGTGGGGTACGGCACATGGAGCACCCGGTGCCTGCGGCCGTACCGGCGGATCAGTTCCCAGTCCTCCCGGGGCAGCACCTCCGGCGTCCGGCGCAGGCGGCTGAAGTGCAGTGCGCGAGTGCGGCGGGCGACGAAGGCGTTGGTGTCCAGGAAGGCTTCGCGGGCGGCCCGATGCCGGTCGTAGGACACCGACAGGACGTCCTTCTTGGTTCCGTCGGGCAGGACGCGGCGCAGCGCCGTGTAGACGCCGTCGGGTCCGCCGCCGGACTGCAGGACCGCCAACGTCCGTTCCAGATGGTCGGGTTCCCACAGGTTGTCGTCGTCCAGGAACGCCACGTACCGCGAGCGGGTGAGGCGGATGCCCACGTTGCGCACGACACCCGCCACGCCGGTGTTGCGCGCCAGGGAGACAGCGAACAGCCTTGGGTCGTAGGGGAGTTCGGGCAATCCGGCGCCGTCGTCGACGACGATGACGACCTGGTCGCGCACGGTCTGGCCCAGGGCCGAGTG
Organism: Streptomyces sp. NPDC052107; assembly: GCF_040680215.1. Classification (NCBI taxonomy): domain Bacteria; kingdom Bacillati; phylum Actinomycetota; class Actinomycetes; order Kitasatosporales; family Streptomycetaceae; genus Streptomyces; species Streptomyces sp. NPDC052107. The sequence continues at coordinate 28,530 of NZ_JBFAWG010000033.1, read as the reverse complement.
GACCGCGGCACGCAGCGCCTCGGGGCGTCGGTGGGTGGCGATCACCGTGGCGACCAGCGCCGAGGGCGGCGACGGCAGGCCGGCTGCCAGTCGTCGGGTCTCGGCGTCCTCGATCCGGCGCAGCCGCACCGCGCTGGGGGCCAGCAGGACCTTGTTCCTGGCCTCGAAGAGCACCAGCCAGCCGAACAACGCCTTGAGCAGCGTCCAGGGCGCCCGCGCGACACGGCGCGTCATGACGCCGCTCACGAGGACGGCTCCGGCTGGATGGGGCGGCCGTCGGACATCCGGTTGTTCCGCCACACGTTTCCGGTGCCACCCGCGTTCCAGTGCGCGACCACGCCGTAGCCGCCGGAGGCGGGGTGGTACTGCGTCGAGAAGACGTTGTCGGTGACCTCGATCCCGGTGGCACCCTTGTCACCGCCGTAGAGGGCGTACGCGCCGCCGGCGATCCAGTTGTGGTCGACGGTGACATTGCGGACCACTCCGGTGTCCGCGAACAGGCCGATGCTTCCCGAGGCTCCCTGCTCGAGGCCGGTCGGGTTCAGCAGGGTGTTGTGGCGGATGATCAGCCGACCGGTGTTGCCGCCGCCGCTGATCACGGCGTTGGTGTGCTGCCACTCGCCGCCCTGGTTGACGAACGGGACGATGTCGTGCACGTAGTTGTCGTGCAGATCGCCCTGCCCCATGGACAGGGCGTCGCCGAACACCGAGACGTCGCACCAGCCGACCTCGATGGAGCTGGTCCCCATGTTCGACACCGCGTAGTCCACGCCGCCGTTGTCGGGCCCCTTGCCGGGCACGGCGGTGATGGTGGAGTGCAGGACCCGCAGGCCGTGGTAGCCGGGGCGCAGGTTGATGCCCCACCAGCCGTCGGAGGTGATCTTGGTGTCGATGACGGTGACGTCGTTCGCGTAGATGTCGAGCGAGCCCGTGATGTCCCAGCCCCGGATGACGAGCCCGTTGGTGCGGACGGCCAGGTAGCCGGTCTTGTGGGGCTTGAGGGCGGTGCGGGGGCCGGTGGTACGGGCGTCGGGGAAGCCGCAGGCGCTCGGAGAGGCGCACGCGGTCCCGGCCGCGGGATGTCCGGACGCACCGCCCGCGCCGGCCGTCGCGGTGGGCTTGCCCGTCGCGGTGGGCTTCCCCGTGGCGGTGGGTTTCCCCGTCGCGGACGGCGAGGGATCGGCACTCGGGTCCGTTCCTGAGCAGGCCACCCCGAGAACTGCGAGTAAGGCTGCGACCAGCGGCCCCGCGAGGGAGCTCAGGCCGATACGTCGTGACATCCGGCTCACCTCGGGTCCTGTTGGGTAGACGGAACCGCTGCGGACGACCGGTGCCGGCCGCGGTGGGACCGGTCGCCGTGGCCGACGCCGCGCAGGAAGTCGCGGCTGGGCAGTACGCACACCGTGTAGCCGGCCAGGGCGACCGTGCCGAGGGCGAGGAGCGCGAGCCGGCCGCCTCCGAACGGACGCTCCAGGCCGAGGATGATCGCGGCCATCACGGCCCCGCCGAGGAAGGGCCACGCACAGGCCCGGGCGATCCGGCCGACGCCGATGCCGCCACGGCGCAGGGCGATCAGGAACACGGGCACCACCATGCCGCCGGCGACCAGGACGTGGCCCTGTGAGACTCCGACGATGCCGTTCGCACGGGCGGCGACGAGGAGCACCGGGATCAGGGCCACCAGCCACAGGCCCTGCACCAGGAAGAGCGAACGGCGCTGTCCGATCGCGACCAGGCAGTCGTAGGCGAGTTCGCCGCCGATGCGGATCAGGCCCAGGGCCATCAGCCAGGGCAGTGCCGCGGCGGCGGGGGTCCACAGGCTTCCGTAGATGAGGCGGATGACCGGCTCCGCGAGGCCGGCCAGTAGCACGCACAGCGGCACAGTGCCGGTGATCACCACGCCCAGGGCACGGCTGAAGCCCTGGGCGAGCGCCTGCGGCGAGTCGGCCAGGCGGGAGAATCCGGCGAAGGAGACCCGGCGGGCGGCCTCGGAGATGATCCTCACGGGCCAGCCGGAAATATTGAAGGCGAGCACGTAGAAACCCAGAGACACATTGCCCAGCGTCGCGCCCACCACCATGGTGTCGACGTTGACCACCGCCAGGGCCAGCAGGCTCGCCCCCGCCAGCGGAAGCCCGAACCTCAGCAGCGCCCGGGCCTGCGCGGGGTCCCAGCCGAATTTCAGGGTGCCCGGTGCCGCCAACCGGCAGCCGATCAGGGTCACGAGGTTGCCCACGACGGCTCCCCAGGCGAAGCTCATCGCGCCCCAGCCCTCGAAGGCCAGCAGCAGCGTCACCGAGGTACCGAGCACGAAGTTGAGCCCGTCGATGATCATCCGCCTGCCCTGGGCGAACTCACGGGTGAGGAAGCCGCCGGGCACCTGTGCCACCCCGTCGATCACCACGCACAGGCACATCACCCGCAGGACGCCCGTGGCGTCCGGCGAGCCGAGCAGTCCGGCCACCGTCGGTGCCGCTGCGAACAGCGCCACGTACAGCAGGCCGCTGGAGAGGGTGCTGAGGGTCAGGACGGTCGGCGCGAAGCGCCGCGGGTCCCCCTCCCAGCGCACGATGGCCAGGCCCACGCCCAGCTCGTTCGCGGACAGCAGGACCAGCAGCACGGTCTGGGCGATGCCGTACACGCCCCATGCCGCGGGGCCCAGGGCGAAGCGCGCCAGCACGATGCCGGTCGCGAAGTTGCCCAGGCGCAGGACGACGGTGTTGATCAGGCTCCACCGGGCCGCCGAACGGACCTTCCGGTCCAGGGAGTTGGCAGCGGGGGGTGCGGGAGCGGCAGGAGCGGGGGCGTCGCTCGTCTCACCGGTCTCGCTCTCCGGCGCGCGGGCGGTGTCCATGAGTCGACTCCTCGTCGAGCGGCTCTGCGGCGGACGCCACGGCCATGACGGGACGTGGCGCTGTGGGCTCTGCGGTGCCTGGACCGCCCTCGGCGGACCGCGACCAACTCGGCGGCCGCCGGATGGCGAGCGTCTCGTCCACGGCCGGTTCCTCGGTCGAGGGCGCGGGGACGGTCGTCTCCTTCTCGGGCCCGGGCTTGTGCGACCTCTTGCGCGCCTCCACGTAGAAGACGGCGACCAGGCTCAGCACCAAACCCAGGCATCCGGCCATGATCAGGTACTCGATCCGGGTCTTGGTCTGCGCCACCGGGTCCTGCGGGGGCACGATGGTCGTCATCCGGATCATTGCCTTCGGGGCGACCGACTGTTGTTTCTGGAACAGGTCCAGCCGCTCCTTGGCATACGCGGTCAGGATCTTGTCCGAGGCCAGGACGGCGGCCTTGTCGGTGCCGGTGACGGTCAGCCAGAGGAGCGGTCCCTGGGCGTTGTCGGCGAGCTTGGCCGCGAACGTGCCGGTGGCGCCACGGGACTTGAGATCCCGGAGGGAGCCGTCGGAGTTGAGGTTGCGGGCCAGGCTGTCGGCCATGCCGGTGAGCGAGGTCTGGGTGCTGAGGAAGGGGTTGCCGTCGTAGGCCGTGGTGGCCTTCTGGGAGTTCAGCAGCACCACCGTGCTCTGCGACTGGTAGGTGACCGGAACCACCAGGGCCACACCGACGATCAGACCGGCGGTCAGCAGCAGTCCGGGCAGCAGGACGTACCAGCGCCTGCGCATGACCCGGAAGATCTCAGCGAGATCCATGGTGCTCCCCCCTGGCGACCCGACGTTCGACGAGCATATGTTGCAAGCGGATCATATGAGGAGCGTTTGGGCAGTCGGTCGCGGCCGCGTGATCGCGCTGTCTCCCTCCAGCAGCACGCCGGCGATGCGGTCGCTCGCGTGACCGTCCCACAGTTCGGGCCGGCGCGGCGCGGGCGGATCGTCCAGCACCCGGTTCACGGTGGTCACGATGCGTGCCGGATCCCGGCCCGCGAGCACGTTGGTGCCCTGCTCCACGGTGATCGGCCGCTCGGTGTTGTCCCGCAGGGTCACGCACGGCACGCCCAGCGCGGTGGTTTCCTCCTGTACGCCGCCCGAGTCGGTCAGCACGAGCCGGGCGGAGTCCTGCAGGGCGATGAAGTCCAGGTATCCGGCGGGCGGCACGAGGCGGATGCCTCCGGGGACGCCGATCTCGGCCAGCCGTCCGGCCGCGCGGGGGTGCACGGGCAGGACGAGCGGGCAGCGGCCGGCGATCTCGCCCAGGGCTTTGAGGAGCGCGGCGAGGACCTCGGGGTCGTCCACGTTGGCGGGCCGGTGCAGGGTGACCAGGCCGTACTCGCCCCCGGCCAGGCCGTACCGGCTCAGGGCGTCCGAGGTCCTGGCCCGCTCCAGGTTGGCGAGCAGCGTGTCGATCATGACGTTGCCGACGAGGTGGATCTGGTCCTCCCGGTACCCTTCCGCGCGCAGGTTCTGCACGGCGTCGGGCGAAGGGGCCAGCAGGTAGTCGCTGACGCGGTCGGTCGCGACGCGGTTGACCTCCTCCGGCATGCTCCAGTCGCGGCTGCGCAGACCGGCCTCGACGTGCGCCAGCAGCGGTCCGGCCTTGGCCGTGACGAGGGCGCAGGCCAGGGTGGAGTTGATGTCGCCGACCACGACGACGATGTCCGGCGACAGCTCGCCGAGCAGGGGCTCGAACGCGGTCATCACGCGACCGGTCTGCTCGGCGTGGGTGCCGGAACCGACCCCGAGGAAGCGGTCGGGCGGCCGGATGCCGAGGTCGGAGAAGAACACGTCGTTCATGGCCGGGTCGTAGTGCTGACCGGTGTGCACGAGGACCACCTCGGCGCCCCGGCGTTCCAGGGCGTCCATCACCGGCTTGGTCTTCATGTAGTTGGGTCGCGCCCCGGCGACGCAGACGATGCGCGGCATGGCTTCAGAGCACCTCGATCGTGGGTCCGGAGGGCAGCCGTCGACGGCAGTCGAGGACGAAGGGGGCGTGCTCGGCGACGAGTTCGTAGTCGAAGCTGTCATGGTCGGCGAGCAGCACCACCACATCGGCGGCCGACAGCTCCTCCGGGGTCGGTTCGACCCGCACCAGCCGGGTGTCCACCGGCAGGCCTTCGACGACGTGCGGGTCCGCCGCCTTGACCTGGGCCCCCATGTCGAGCAGCAGTTGGGATATGCGCAGGGCGGGCGACTCGCGCGCGTCACCGGTGTTCTTCTTGTACGCGAGGCCCAGCAGCAGGATGCGCGAGCCGTTCACGGAACGGCGTCTTTCGTTGAACAACTCGCCGATGCGGCGCGCCACGTACTCGGGCATGTGGTTGTTGATGTCGTTGGCCAGTTCCACGAACCGGAAGCTCTGGCCGAGTTCGCGCTGCACCCGCCACGACAGGTACGAGGGGTCGATCGGCAGGCAGTGGCCGCCGACGCCCGGTCCGGGCGTGAACCGCATGAAGCCGAAGGGCTTGGTGGAGGCGGCGTCGATGGCCTGCCAGACGTCGATGTCCAGGTGATGGGCGAACATCGCGATCTCGTTGACCAGCGCGATGTTCACATGACGGAAGGTGTTCTCCAGCAGCTTGGCGAGTTCGGCCTCCTTGGGCGAGCTCACCGGCACGGTGGTGTCGACGAGCTGTGCGTAGAAGTCCTGAACGGCCTTCAGTGACGCGGCGTCGACGCCGGACACCACTTTCGGGGTCTCCTTGAAACCCCAGACCGCGTTTCCTGGATCGATCCGCTCGGGGCTGTAGCCGAGGTGGAAGTCGCTTCCGGCGGTGAGGCCCGAGCCGTCCTCCAGGATCGGGGCGAACAGCTCCTGGGTGGTGCCGGGGTAGGTGGTCGACTCCAGGACGACGGTGGCCCCGGGGCGCAGGTAGCGGGCGAGGGTGACCGCGGATTCCTTGATGTAGCGGAGGTCGGGAGTGCCCTCGTGCAGCGGGGTCGGGACGGTCACGACGGCGACGTCGAAACCGCCGCAGTCGCGGGCCGATTCGCTCGGGCGGTAGGCGCCGCTGTCCAGTGCCGCGCGGATCCGCTCCGAGGAGACGTCCTCGACGAAGGACTCACCGGCGGACAGGCTCTTGACCCGCCGGGAGTCGACGTCGTAGCCGATCACCTCGTGTCCGACCTCGGCGGCGCGGATGGCCAGTGGCAGGCCGACGTATCCCTGTCCAACCACGACGACGCGCATCAGTGACTCCTGTTCGCGGAAGCGGACGACGGGGTGAGCCGGATGAACTCGCGCGCCGTCATGAGGACGAAGGCTGCATTGGTGGTGAGATAGCGCCGGCCCAGGCGGCGCGGCTCCTGCAGTGCGCGGTAGAGCCACTCCAGGCCCCACCGCTGCCAGGAGGCGGGGGCCCGCCTGGTGACCCCGGCCAGGATGTCGAAGGAGCCGCCGACTCCGTGTACGACGCGAGCGCCGGTGCGTGCGCCGTAGGAGGCGGTGAAGATCTCCTTCTTGGGCGAGGTCATGCCGAGGAACAGCATCTGGGCGCCGCTTCGGGCGATCGCGTCCGCTATCGCCTCCTGCTGGGAATCGTCGAAGTAGCCGTTCCGGCTGCCGGCCACCTTCAGACGGGGGAAGCGGTCGGCCACCCGGTGCAGCATCAGCTCCAGCACGTCCTGTCCGGCGCCGAGGAAGTACACCGACACGCCCGCCGATTCCGCCTCCGCCAGCAGCCGCAGGAAGAGATCGATACCGGCCACCCGTTCCGGCAGCGGTGCGCGTAACACCCGGCCGGCCCAGACCACGGCCTGTCCGTCGGCCAGGACGAGATCGCAGCCGGCCACGGCCCGGGCGAGCCGGGGGTCCCGCCGCATGTTCACCAGCTTCGCGGCGTTGACGACCCCGATCTCCAGCTGTCTGCCGTACCGGACCGCGTCCAGGCAGCGCTGTACGGTCTCGTCCATGGTCAGCGGGTCCAGCTCGACGCCGAAGAGAGACTGACGCTCGCTCATATACGGCCCCCCTGCCAGGCGTAGAGCATCCAGCCGAATTCGTACGGGCGGCATTCGCGGTCCACGGAGAGCGGCCGGTACATCCGGTCCAGGGACCGCAGCCGGAGGTTCGGGGCGACGCGGGTGCCGAGTCCCCGGGCGGCACGTACGGCCTTCTTCGGGTCGCCGCGGTAGACCTTGCGCCAGGTGGCGCCGAGTTCGTTGAGGATCAACGGCTCCCGGTGTTCTGGGCGTTCGGCCAGTTCGGGCACGTCCGTCATCCAGCGCAGGCCCTTGCGGATCGACGCGCCGAAGTCGGTTCCGCCGGCGTCGGTGAGGTCGAACAGGGCGGTCGGCGCCATCGCGTGCTGGTGGACGCTGTAGACGGGGTAGCCCTCCACGACACCGCCGGTGCGCGCGTCGTAGTGCCACCACCACTGCCCGCCGTCGCCCTGCAGTACGCAGATGCGCGCCGCGCACGCCTCGGCCGCGGCCAGCGCCTCGGGATCGCCGCCCGCGTCGTCGCTGGTGTGGGCGCGGGCCAGAGCCTGGAGCGGGTACGTCTGGTCGGCGAAGCAGCTCACGTGCGCCCGGTACCAGGGCACCAGGCCGGGTCCGGTGGCGTGCGGGAACAGCGGGCTGTCGCCGATCCGGGCCCGCAGCAGGCGGTTGCGGGCAGCGGTGAAGTGTTTCTCCACATCGACCGTGCCACGAGCCGCCGCGAGAGCGGACAGCACCCACGCGGCCTCGACGGTGTACTGCGGCCGGCCCGTCTCGTCCAGGGCTTCGACCCGCGCGAGAGCGTCGGACAGTTTGGGGTGTCCGGTCTCGGCGGCGGCCCAGGAGATGAGCGCCGCGTCACCGAGGTTGGTCACCGCGGGCAGCGACTCGACCAGCAGACCCGTGAACTCCTGGGCGCTGCGGCCGCCGAGCACCGCGCGCTGGCGGTCCTCGGGGAGGAACCGGGCGCCCAGCGCGGTGATGGCCGCGTACCGGGCACTGGTCCCGCGCCGCTCCAGGGTCCAGGAACCATCGGGTCCTTTCCGCCCGGCCATGGTGAAGGCGAAGGCCTCACCGCCGGGGAACAACATCGACGGCAGCCCCGACTCGGCGACCGCGAGCAGTCGGCGGGCGAGCGCGAGCAGCGGCGGCTCCTCACGACCGAGCGCCGCCAGACGTGTGATGGTCATCTTCTGGACACACCAACCCCCCTGTGGGTCCTCTTTTTACGCAGGCTTGAGAGCGCCGCGTCGCAGGACGGCCACGCGGCGGAAGGCGGACGTCGGAACGTCAGACGTCAGGCGACGAAGCGGCCGTCACTCCCCGCTTCGGACACAGGTTTCCCCACCCGGTAACCCCCCCTGGGCACTGGTTTGTGCGCTAACTGTGCCTTGTCTGCACAGTTCGCACACATGTTATGCCTGCACGTGTTCGAGGATTGGTGTTTTGGGAGAATCAGAAGTCATGCACGCTCGACGAGTTCGCCGTCCTTCTCGTCGTACAGCTCTCCCGTCTCGGGGCACTCCCATCCCCCCGGCTCGCCTTCCCGCTCGACGAGTCGCACGCCGGCCCGGCCGACCCAGCCGATGCGGCGCGCCGGAACGCCCGCCACGAGCGCGAAGTCCGGCACGTCCCGGGTCACGACGGCGCCCGCGGCGACCAGCGCCCAACGACCGACGCGCACCGGCGCCACGCACACCGAACGGGCCCCCAGGGACGCTCCCTCGCCCACCACCACCGCCACCGGCTCCCAGTCGCCACCGCGCTTGAGCCGGCCCCGTGGGTCCACCGAGCGCGGGAAGTAGTCGTTGGTCAGCACCGCCGCCGGGCCGACGAACACCCCGTCGCCGAGCTCCGCGGGTTCGTAGACCAGCGCGTAGTTCTGGAGCTTCACGTTGTCGCCGATGCGCACCCCCGGGCCGACATACGCTCCCCGGCCCACGATGCACCCGCTGCCCAGCCGGGCGTCCTCCCGTATCTGGGCCAGGTCCCAGACCGTCGTCCCGTCACCGATCGTGGCACTCTCGTCGACCTGGGCGGTCGGCTGGATCCTGAAGTTCACCGGGCGGAACCCTTCTTCTCGTGGAGCAGAGCCGGAAAAGCCACCTGCAGCGCCTCGCGCCAGGGACGGATCGGTTCGATCCCCGTCCGGCGCCAGCGGTCGCGTCCCAGGACGCTGTACGCGGGTCGGGGAGCGGGTCGCGCGAAGGCCGTGCTGGTGGTCGGCCGAACCCGGCCGGGGTCCGCGCCGAGCAGCCGGAAGATCTCCTGGGCGAGGCCGAACCAGGTCGTCTCGCCACCACTGGTGCCGTGGTAGACCCCGGCGGGCGCGGTACCGGCGAGGGCGGCACGCCCGAGCCGTACCAGCCGGTCCGCGAGGTCCACCGTCCAGGTGGGCTGTCCGCGCTGGTCGTCGACCACGTCGACGGTGTCCTTGACCGCCTCCAGTCCGATCATCGTGTCGACGAAATTCCTTCCCCCCGCCCCGTACAGCCAGGCCGTACGCACGACGTACCCCGCGTCCGGGAGCGCCGCCAGGACCGCCTGTTCTCCGGCCAGCTTGGTACGTCCGTACGCGCTGCGCGGGGCGGTCGGGGCGTCCTCGGGATAGGGGCTGGCGCCGTCGCCCGCGAACACGTAGTCCGTCGAGACCTGGATCAGCCGGACCCCTGTCATCGCACACGCCTCGGCCAGGTGCCGGGGCCCGTCGCCGTTGACCCGCAGGGCGTCCGCCTCGCGGGCCTCGGCGTCGTCAACGGCCGTCCAGGCGCCGCAGTTGACCACGGTCCGGGGCCGGTGCACACCGACGACGTCGTCCACCGCCTCGGCGTCCGTGATGTCGAGACTGCCCCGCGCCAGGCCGACGGCTTCCTCGCCGTCCCGGCGAAGCCGGGCGAGGACATCCTGCCCGAGCATTCCCGTGGCACCGGTGATCAGCCAAGTGGTGGTCATGGGGCACCTGTTCGTCGTTCGAAGGGTGGGGATACGGCACTAGAATGACGCGCGCTCCTTAGAGGCTCCCACCAGGCGCGGTTCTCGCGGTACCAAGTGACCGTCTCAGCAAGCCCGGTGGCGAAGTCCTTGCGGGGCTCGTAGCCGAGCTCGTCGCGGATCTTCGCGCAGTCCACGGAGTAACGGCGGTCGTGGCCCTTGCGGTCGGTGACGTACTCGACGCTGGAGTCCCACTCAGCGCCGCAGGCCTCCAGCAGCAGCGCGGTCAGCTCCTTGTTGGTCAACTCGGTACCGCCGCCGATGTTGTAGACCTCACCGGCGCGCCCCCTGGTGCGCACCAGCTCGATGCCCTGGACGTGGTCGTCGATGTGCAGCCAGTCGCGGACGTTGCCGCCGTCGCCGTACAGCGGCACCTTCCTGCCGTCCAGCAGGTTCGTGATGAACAGCGGGATGACCTTCTCGGGGAAGTGGTGGTGCCCGTAGTTGTTGGAGCAGCGGGTCACCCGCACGTCGAGGCCGTGCGTGCGGTGGTGGGCGAGGGCGATCAGGTCGCCGGCCGCCTTGGAGGCGGCGTACGGGGAGTTGGGGCGCAGCGGGTCCGTCTCCGGCCAGGAGCCGAAGTCGATGGAGCCGTAGACCTCGTCCGTGGAGATGTGCACGAAGGACTTCGAACCTCCGTGCCGCAGCGCCGCCTCCAGCAGCGTCTGAGTGCCCAGGACGTTGGTCCGGACGAACTCGCCGGCGCCCAGGATCGAGCGGTCCACATGTGACTCCGCGGCGAAGTGGACCACCTGGTCGTGCTCGGCGAGCAGCCCGTCGACCAGTACGGCGTCACAGATGTCACCCTGGACGAAGGCGAATCCCGGGTGATCGCGCACCTCGTCGAGATTGACCGGATTACCCGCGTAGGTGAGCTTGTCCAGCACCGTGACCGCCACATCTGCCGGGCCGGCCGGGCCGAGCAGCGTGCGGACGTAGTGCGAGCCGATGAAACCGGCACCGCCGGTCACCAAAATTCTGATGGTCATCAGATCTCCTTCGAGGTAACCCCGCCGTTCAGGGCGGGGAGGAATTGAACCCCTGCGGAGCAGGCGACGAAGTCGGTTCGCTGCCAGGGCGGACCGGGGTTTACCCCCAACAGCCCACAGCCTTCACAAACTGATGGGCTAGTATGTGAACCATGAGGGCCACCCGCGTGAAGCGGGCATTCAAGTACCGCTTCTATCCCACCGATGCGCAGGCAGCCGAGCTGTCGCGCACGTTCGGTTGCGTGCGGAAGGTCTACAACCTGGCCCTTGCGGCGCGCACTGAGGCGTGGGCTCGGCAGGAGCGGGTGAACTACAACCAGACGTCGGCGATGTTGACGGCCTGGAAGCAGACCGAGGAACTGGCGTATCTCAACGACGTCTCCTCCGTCCCGCTCCAGCAGGCACTTCGCCACCTTCAGACGGCGTTCACCAACTTTTTCGCGAAGCGCGCGATGTACCCTCGTTTCAAGTCGCGGAAGAAGTCGCGGAAGTCGGCGGAGTACACCACCAGCGCGTTCCGGTTCCGGGACGGGAAGCTGACGCTGGCGAAGATGGCGGAGCCGCTGGACATCGTGTGGTCCCGTCCGCTCCCCGAAGACGCGTCGCCGTCCACGGTGACCGTCTCCCAGGACACGGCGGGACGCTGGTACGTGTCCCTGCTGTGTGAAGACCCCTCCGTCCAGCCACTTCCGGCGACTGACACGGCGATCGGCATAGACGCTGGCCTCGACCACCTGTTGACCCTCTCCACCGGGGAGAAGATCGCCAACCCGCGGCACGAGCGGCGAGAACGCGCCCGCCTCGCCAGGGCCCAGCGGCAGCTTGCCCGCAAGGCCAGGGGTGACGGAGCGAACCGGGCCAAGGCCCGCCGGAAGGTCGCCAAGGTCTATGCCCGCATCGCCGACCGGCGACGCGACCACCTGCACAAGATCACCACTCGGCTCGTTCGTGAAACCCAAACGATCGTGATCGAGGACCTGGCTGTTCGGAACATGGTGAAGAACGGCAAGCTCGCCCGCGCCATCAGCGACGCGGCGTGGAGCGAGTTCCGGAGCATGCTGGAGTACAAGGCCCGGTGGTACGGCCGCGAAGTGATCGCGGTCGACCGCTGGTTCCCCTCCTCCAAGCTGTGCTCCACCTGCGGCAGCTTGCAGGGCATGATGCCGCTGAACGTCCGTACCTGGACGTGCGACTGCGGCACGACTCACGACCGGGACGTGAACGCGGCGAAGAATATCCTGGCGGCCGGGCTGGCCGTGTCTGTCTGTGGAGCTGGTGTAAGACCTCAACGGAGAACTCCGGGCGGGCAGTCGGCGACGAAGCAGAAACCCCTACGGCGCGAGCCGTAGGAATCCCCTCCTTCAGGAGGGAGGAAGTCAAGACGAGATCTGCACCTTGCTGTGGTCGCCGAGGACCAAACGGTGGGCGGCGGGCTTGCGGGGCGCGGGAGTCACCTCGACGTTGCGTCCGATGAGGGAGGCCTCCACCCGCCGGACCCCGCTCACCGAGGAGTCGCGCAGCACGATCGAGTACTCGATCTCGCTGTCGTCGATCCGGCAGCCGCCGGCTATCGAGGTGAAGGGGCCGACGTACGAGTCGGTGATCACGGTGTTCGCGCCGACGACCACCGGGCCCACGATCCGGCTGCCGGTGACCTTCGCCCCGGGCTCGATCCGCACCCGGCCGATGATCTCGCTGTCGTCGTCGACCGTGCCGTCGATCCGGCGCTCCAGGGTCTCCAGGACCGAGCGGTTGACCTCGAGCATGTCGGTGACGTTCCCGGTGTCCTTCCAGTACCCGGAGATGATCGTGGAACGCACATCACGTCCGGCGTCGATCAGCCACTGGATCGCATCCGTGATCTCCAACTCGCCGCGTCCGGACGGCTGGACGGAGCGTACGGCCTCGTGGATCGCCGGGGAGAACAGGTACACCCCCACCAGCGCAAGTTCGCTCTTGGGATGCCTGGGTTTCTCCTCCAGGCCGATCACCTGGCCCGCCGCGTCCAGCTCGGCCACCCCGAACGCGGCCGGGTCCGGCACCTTCGTCAACAGGATCTGCGCGTCCGGCCGTTGGCCGCGGAAGGCGTCCACCAGATCCGTGATGCCGCCGACGACGAAGTTGTCCCCCAGGTACATCACGAAGTCGTCGTCGCCCAGGAACTCACGGGCGATCAGCACCGCATGGGCCAGACCCAGCGGGGCCGCCTGCGGGATGTAGGTGACGTCCAGGCCGAACGCGGAACCGTCGCCGACCGCCGCCCGGATCTCCTCGGCGGTGTCCCCGACGATGATCCCGACCTGGGTGATGCCCGCCTCGGCGATCGCTTCCAGGCCATAGAACAGCACCGGTTTGTTCGCGACCGGTACAAGTTGCTTGGCCGAAGTATGGGTTATGGGGCGCAAACGGGTACCTGAGCCACCAGACAACAAAAGTGCCTTCATGTATATCAGCCTACTTACGCCCGACTTGCTGACGGGGGGATTCCGGTAACGGGCGGGACCGCACAGAACGTTCACTGCTTGCACCCCCTTCGCGACGACACCTGGCACCTAGCCTCGAACGTCGCGACACATCTGTCGCGATCATGTCAGTCATGCGGCGGAGTCCGGCGGAGTCCGCCGACGGGGAGGGGAACGCATGCGGAAAAGACGTGGCTCCATCCGACGCGCCTGTACGGCGCTGACCACGAGCCTGCTGCTCTTAGCCGGGGGATTGGGGCTGTCGGCGGCGCTGGCGGCTCCCGCACGGGCGGCGACGGTCGGCACGGTGGTCAATGTCACGCGCAGCGCGGGGAATCAGGCCGAGGGCGCCATCGCGGTCGATCCGACGAACCCGAGCCACCTGGCGGCCGTGTCGAACAACGGCGACGGGGCAGGAGCCGGCATGACCGCCGCGTACAGCACCGATCACGGGGCGACCTGGACGCACCGGACCATCACCGACGGCAACGACGGCCTGGCGAAGTCATGCTGCGATCCCAGCCTGTCCTGGGACTCCTTCGGAAACCTCTTCCTGGTCTACCTGGACGCCGACACGGACTCCGGCGCCGTTCACGTCGTCCTGTCGACGGACGGCGGAAGGACCTTTTCCCGGCTGGCCGATTTCGCCTCCGGTGACCAGCCCGACCAGCCCACCATCACCACCGGAGCCGGGAGCGTCTGGGCGGTGTGGACCGATGGCGGCCACGCGAACGCGGTCACCGCGGTCGGCGCCAAGGTCACCGGTGCCGGCGCCTCCGGCGTCGGTGCCTTCTCGGCGCCGCAGAGAGCGGGCTCCGGGGATTACGGGGACATCGCCGTCGGCCCCACGGGCGAGGTGATGGTGACGTACCAGCGGCCGCAGGGCGGGAGCGAGGCCGGCAAGCTGTACACCGCCCTCGACCCGGACGGTCCGGGCGGTGGAGCATTCCAGGCCGAGGCGACGGCCGTGGACCTGAACATCGGCGCCTTCTACCCCATCCCCGCACAGAGCGGCCGCATGATCGACGCGGAGGCCGGACTGGCCTGGGACCGCAGCGGCGGCGCGCACAACGGGCGGCTGTACTTCCTCTTCAGCGACGCTCCCTCCAACGGCAGCGCGGACACCGACGTCTTCGTGAAGCACTCCGACGATTCCGGGGCGCACTGGACCACCCCGGTCCGGGTGAACGACGACACAGGGACGAACAGCCAGTTCCTGCCGAAGATCGCCCTGGACCAGACATCGGGCAAGATCGCCGTGTCCTGGCACGATGCCCGCAACGCCGGCTCGGCGAACGACACGGCGCAGTTGTACGCCGCCACCAGCGACGACGGCACGGCCTTCGCGGCCAACGACCGGGTCAGCGACGGCACGTCGAACGCCTCCCAGGCACACAACCACATCGACTTCGGCGACTACTCGGGGCTCGCCTACCAGGACGGCAGCTTCTACCCGTACTGGGCGGACAACTCCAACAGCACCGGCGACAACCCGGACGGCGCGAACAGCCGCTTCGACATGTACACAGCCCGGGTCCAGCTGGTCAAACCGCCCACCGCGAGCAAGCTGACCTACACCGGTCCCACCACCGCCGACTACCACGACGCCTTCACCGCCGGCGCCCAACTCACCGCAGGCGGCAGCCCCGTGACGGGCGCCGACGTCGACTTCACCCTCGGCAGCCAGAGCTGCACCGGCACCACGGACGCCTCGGGGAACGCGAGCTGCTCGCTGACGCCGCAGAACGTCCCCGGCCAGACCACGATCACCGCGAGTTTCGCGGGGAACGCCACCACCGCCCCGAGCAGCACCTCCGTGGCGTTCACCATCACCAAGGAGGAGACCGCCCTCGCCTACACCGGCCCCGCCAGGATCGCGAACGGGGCCCCGGTACACCTGTCGGGAACCCTCACCGAGGATGCCACGGCCCCGATCGCCGGTCGCACGGTCTCCTTCGCGCTCGGCACCGGCGCCGCCCAGCAGTCCTGCACCGGCACCACCGACTCCGCCGGCCACGCGTCCTGCACCATCGACAAGGCGAGCCAGCCGCTCAACGACGCCGCCACCGTCCCGATGACGGTGTCCTTCGACGGCGACGCCTACTACCGGCCTTCCAGGGCCACCGCCCAGCTCAAGCTGGAGTACTACACGGGACGCGCCTACGGGATCGCCGGCAAGGTCGACCTGCTCCTGACCCAGCTCGACCTGAAGCCGACCCCGGACACCGGCGCCATCCGCACCGCCCAGGCCTCGAGCACCGACACGCCGTGCACGGCTTCCGTCGACGTGCTGATCATCACGGCCCACGCACTGTGCCCGAAGGTGGCCACCTCCCTGGCACCGGGGACCTCGACGGCCACCACCACCGTCAAGGACGCCTCCATCGGCATCCCGGGCCTGCCTGTGATCGGGATCAGTGGGCTGACCGCCTCCTCCACCAGCACCTGCCAGAGGACGACCGGGAGCGCCACCCTGACCCTCACCATCGCGGGCCTACCCACCACGGTGCCCACCGCGCCCAACAGCTCCATCGATCTCGGGGGCGGTGCCAAGCTCGTCGTCAACGAGCAGACGCCGGTTCCCGGAGCGGACTTCGGGCTGACCGTGAACGCCGTCCATCTCACCGCCGCCGGGGGACTGGTCGACGTCGTCGTCGGATCCGCCACCAGCGACGCGCACAACTGCGTCTGATCCCGCCCGTTGCGTGGGGGTGGTGCGCGGCGCGGGAACGCCGGGCGCCACCCCCACGTCGAACCGACACACCCCATGGTCCGGCACCATACGAGGCCGGACGAGGAGGAACCGATGCCTGCCCGCCGCCAACTCCTGTCCAGGGCGGCCGCGTTCGCCACCGCTGCCGCACTCGTGCTCGTCGGCTGTTCCTCGGGCGGCGGCGACTCCGCGGGGCCGAGCCCGTCTCGCACACCGCGCACGCCGTCGGCAACAGAAGCGGAACCGTCGGCGACGCAAGGGAGGCCGGGGGAGACCGCGACACCGAGCACGGCCGGGCCGTCGCGGCCCGTCACCACCCCCGAGCTCAGCATCACCACACTGCGCCCAGGCGGGACGATCACCCTGCCCGCCACCGTCGGCTACACGATCACCGGTATGCACTTCACCGCCTCGGCCGGCTACCGATTGCGCCTGACGCTGGGCGGCTCGGAATCGTACGGCCTGGACCTCCCGCTCAAGGGTCCCACCGGCACGGTGACCATTCCGCTCGACAAGATGCTCCCCGGCAAGCGCGACCTCACCTTCACCGTCGTCCGCGAAGGCGGGAGGCCCGCCTGGCCGGCTCAGCGCGCGGCGGACGTGGCCGACGTGACCATCTACGGCCCCAAATAGCCGGGACGAGTGGGCGCCGTCCTGAGCGCGCGGCCGGCGCCACGCCCTGTTCGCCACGACTCCTGTCTCCGGGCAGGCCGTTACCTGGACCGTGCCGAGGCCGGCGAAGGGCCCGCCGTGGCCGGGGGATCCAGATCCGCGGCCTCACCGACGGAAACGTTGCGTGGACGCAGGCCACCGACCAGGCCGAGGATCAGCACGGCGATGCCCAGCCACACCGACGGCCCCGGCGCGCCACTGCCCGACACGGCGCCGACGACCGCCGCGGCAAGCGGCGCGACGCCGGTGAGCAACCCCGCTCGCCCGGCCCCCACGGCGCGAACCGTGGAGTACCACAACACAAAGGCGACCGCCGTCACCATCGACGCCAGATAACCGGCGGCCGCCCACTGGGCCCCGGACACCTCCCGCACGGCGGAGGGCCCTTCCGTCACTACGCCGAGGACGGCCAGCAGCACACCGGCCAGCCACATCGCGTGCACGGACACTCCCCACGGCGAGTGCCGCCGTAGTACCGGCACCGCGAGCAGCGTGAACGCGGCCTCGCAGCCCAGGGCCAGCGCCGCCCAGGCCACCCCGACGGCATCGGTGCGGCCTGTTCCCTCCACGAGCACCGCGCCCGCCATGACGACAGGCGCCGCCCAGAGCACCTGCCGGCTCGGCCTGCGCCGTTCCAGCACCGGGCCCACCACCCCGAGAACCACCGGTACGCACGCGACCGCGACAGCGATCACCGCGGGCTCCGCATGGCCGACGCCCCGGACCACGGCCACGTTGAACAGCACCAGGCCGGTGACCGCGATCCCGGCGAGCCACAGCCACTCCCGTCCCCGTGGCCACACCAGCCGGGCACCGGCGAGCCGCGCCATGACCAAGAGGATCACGGTCGCGGCCGCGTACCGGACCGCCTGGGTGGTGAACAGCGGGGCGTCGACCAGCGTGCGGGAGACGGTCACGCTGCTGCCCACCAGCGCCATCCCGACCATGCCGGGGACGAGCTGGGCGAACGAAGCGGAAGGTGTGTGCATACCGCCCACGCTGCCCTCACCACGGAGGTGATGGACAGGTCCACAAGGTCACCGGTGCAGGGGTCCAAAATCCATGCCCGGCGGCCGGATCGGCGAGGCGCGGGCGCTGCACGACGAGAGAGTGGACGGCGTGCTCGTGTGAGCCCTGTATGCGCCCCCGTCCGGTCGAGAAGACTGCCTTGGCGAGGGCGGTTGGCCAAGGCGTTACTCGCCGCCTTCGGTCCACACCTGAGGAAGGCAGGCCGGGCGCTGTGTTGTTGTGTCTCCCCACGTCGGTGTCCGAAGCGCAGGAGTACCTGGCCGAGGGGGCCGTGCCGATCGGCGGCGCCACGCTCGTGTGGGCCACCTGGCAGCGGGACGGCTTCCCCGAACTGGCGATGTCCCTGCGGGATGTGCCGGAGGCCAACGTGCTGGAGCGGGAGACGGTGGGAGGCGCTGTGGTCCTGCACCGGATCGACGACCGGGTGCCGGACGTGCTGCGCCTGGCGGCCGCCGCGGTGGGCACCGGGGCCGTGCGGCGGGCGGCGACGGTCGGCGGCAACCTCGTCGGCAGCGCACTGCGCTGTCTGCTGCCCGCGGCCATCGTCCTGGACGCCCGGGCGACGGTGCTGGAATCCGACGGAGTCCATGAGACGGACCTGGCCGAGCTGGTGGCCAAGCGCCCCGTCCTGCTCAGCCTCCGCTGGCGTGAACCGATCGCCTGCGCGTATCGGAAGTTGGCCGGCGAGGCAGGTGGACCGCCGCCCCTCGTCGTCGCCTCGGCGGTGCACGCGGGCGACGATGGCGACCGGCTGCGGGTCGCCGTACGCGACGGCTACGGCGTACTCAGCGGCAGCGCCCCGTGCGCCACCGACACCGAGGAGGCCCTGCACGCGCTGCGTGCGACGGCCTTCGGCGACCTGCCGACCGCCGCGTGGGACGTCGTACGCTCAGAGGTCACCGGCCTGTTGGGTGGTCGTGGCGCGGACTGACCTGCGGCTGTGAGCGGGGCTTCGACGGCGGTGAGATGCCTGTGTTGCTCCGGCGGGGCATCTCATCGAAGGTCGTTTCCGTATGACATCACAGGAGGAAACACCTCCCGGACAACAGCAGCATTGAAGGGTTTCGTCAACGCTTATGCGCGATATGCTGGGCGGGTGGGACTGGACCACGCCTCGTTGACCAGCCTGGCCGCCTTCGGCGACGCCACACGCCGTCGCATGTTCGAACTGATCCGGCACGAGCGGCGGCCGATCACGCGTGAGGAGGTGGCCGACAGCCTCGGCATCTCCCGCAAGCTCGCGGCCTTCCATCTCGACAAGCTGGTGGCTGCCGGCCTGCTCCAGGCCCGCTACGAATCGCCGACGGGCATCCGCAAGGTCGGACGCAAGCCCAAGGTCTATGAGCCGACGGGCGAGGCCATCTCGGTGAGCATCCCGGAGCGACGCCACGGAATGCTGGCCGACATCCTCACCGAGGCCGTGCTCACCGAGAGGGACGACGAATCGGCCCGCGACGCCGCGCTCCGCGTGGCGTACGCGCGCGGGGAAGCCCTGGGCGGTGCCGAACGCGAACGGGTGCACCCCGGACGCCTCGGTGCCGAGCGCGGACTGGGCCTGGCGGCCGAGACGCTCGAGGAGTTCGGCTTCGAGCCCGAGCGCGCCGCACCCACCCTGCTGCGGCTGCGAAACTGCCCCTTCCACCCCGTGGCGGCGAAGGCCCCGGAGCTGGTCTGCGCCGTCAATCAGGCATTTCTGGCCGGCTATCTGCGCGGTCTGGGAAGTGACAAGACCACAGCGGTGCTGGCCCCGCGGCCCGGTGCCTGCTGCGTCGAACTGCGCGCTGAACACACGCCGGGAAGCGGTCCAGAGGAGGGCACCGCCTGCGAGCGGTGAACACAAGAACAGCTGGAGTCACCATGAACTCCACCTTCGCGACCGAAGTCACCCTCAGGGGACTGGGAGTGTGCTGCGCCGTCGGCAACATGGTGCTGCACGCTGTCCTCGTTCCTGATCACCTTGAGGAGAAGTTCTACATCGGCGTTCTGTTCGTGGTGGGCGGTGTCGTCATGCTCATCGTGGCGGCGGCACTGGTGGCCTTGGCGCGCCCCATGATCGCCTGGCTGACCGGGGCCCTCGTCAGCCTCGGCATGATCGTCGGATTTCTGCTGTCCCGCACCGTCGGCCTGCCGGGCGGCTACTACGAACCCGGCTGGGAGGCGCCGTACGGCCCCCTGTCCCTGATCGTCGAAGGGCTGTTCGTCCTCACCTTCCTCGCCTGGCTGGGACGCCCGGCGACCGGTGCCGTGCCGAGGCCGCCGCACAGAGCGGATCGGATGCGGACCGCGTACGGGCAAAGAGTGCCGAAGCGCTGATCCTGGCGCGTCGGTCGCACGGCTTCTGCATGTCGACGGGGCCTTGACGTATGGCGTAAATAAGGCCAAGAATCATTGGTGAAATAGCTCAGCGGCCGGCTCAAGGGCGAGGGGCCGTATGACGGTGGACAGTGATCTCAGGGGTCTGCGGCAGGCGAAGGAGCCGGTGAGCGGCGCGCTGGCAGGGCCGTACGGGCATCCGTTCCATCCCATCCTGGTCACCGTGCCGATCGGGGCCTGGGTGTGCAGCCTGGTCTTCGACATCGCCTCGCGGATCGTCCACCGGCCGGCCTTTCTGGCCCATGGCTCGGCCTGGTTGATCGCCATCGGTGTGCTGGGTGCGCTGGCGGCGGCCTGCGTGGGCTTCCTGGACCTGTTCGCCATTCCCACCGGCACGCCGGCCTTCCGGACGGGCCTGGTGCACATGGGGCTGAACCTGGCCGTGACCGCCGCGTACGCGGCCGGTTTCGCCTGGCGTCAGGGCGGCGGATACCCGGAAGGGCAGGGCGTCGGATACGGGCAGTTGGCGCTCTCCGCCGTCTCGCTCGCCGCCCTCGGCGTGTCCGGCTATCTCGGCGGCAAACTCGCGTACCGCGACGGCGTACGTGTCGCCGAGGAGTCCGTACAGGCCGAGGGGTACCGCACCCCGCACCGCCCCTGACCCGGCCGCCCGGTCCTCACCACACCCGTACCCAACCCTGGAGTACGACATGGACATCGCCGCGCTCGTCGCCTGGGTGGTCACCGCCCTCGGCGGATTCGTCCTCCTGGCCCGCTGGATCGCCCGTGGCGGCCTGCGCCAGCAGCAGACGGGGACGACCCGCTTTCCGGCCCCCGTCGTCTTCGGCCACTTCCTGCTCGCGGCGGCCGGCCTGGTCGTCTGGATCGTCTATCTCGCGGCCGACCGGTCGGCCCTGGCCTGGACGTCCTTCGGCATCCTCGTCGCCGTCGCGCTGCTCGGCTTCACGATGTTCGTCCGCTGGGTCCCCGTGTACCGCACCGCCCCGCCCGCCGCGGGCGAGGAGACGACGCCCGCGGAACGGCATCTGCCGGTTCCCGTTGTCGCGGCCCATGGCCTTCTCGGCGCCGCGACCCTGGTGCTGGTCCTGCTGGCGGCGCTGGGAGTGGGCGGCAGCTGACACGGCCAGGCGATGCCGATGCCGATGCCGCGAGGATCCCTGTCAGCCGTCGCCGACTTGGCCGGGCGCTCTGCCGAGCACCAGGCTCCAGCGACCGTCACGACCATGACCACCCGCCCCCGCCCCGCGGCCAGCCATGACGTTCGGGGTGCCTCACCCGTGGAGGGCCACAGCTGGTCGTCGGAGGCCTGGACGTCTGCGATCGGGCCGTCAACGGTCGGGAGTGAGCAGGGCTTGACGTCCAGGATCGGTGTCGAGTCGAGGGCTTCGAGGTTGCGGACATGGACGCGCGTGCCGTCGATGGCGAGGATGTGGACGGTGTGCAGGCCGATGGGGTTGGGACGGTCGGGGGCGCGGGTGGCGAAGACGCCGGTGAGCGGGCGGGTGGTGTCGCCGCGCGGGCGAACGGTGAGGGTGTCGCGGTCGGCGCGGTCGAGCCAGGTGAGCAGCAGCACATCGGTGCCCGGGGCCAGCCCGTCCAGGGCGGGGGCGCACCGGTCGTCGAAGACGAGCCAGGCGTCGGGGGCACCCTCATCGGGCTGCCGGGGCGCCGCCGTCCGATCGGTCAACGGTGATTCGACGCGCCCGATCGGGCGCAGTGTGTATGCCGTCAAGAGTTCTCAGTCCTTTCCCGGCCGAGCAGGTGCAGGGCACGGCCGCCACGTGAGTCGGCCCCGTGCCTGTCGAGCCGTCGGGCTCGGCACCCTGCCGGTACGCCCCACCCAGCATGCCAAGTCGTGGGCAGGAACTCACCGTTGGGCCGGCGCGGGCTCCTGTACGTCTGCCTGATCCAAGCGGCACGGTCGTCGCTTCCACCGTCACGTCGGTGACGCCGGCGATGCGCCGTACGTCCTGCCGTCGACCCGTGCGTTGTCGCTGACGCGGTTCAGCGAGTCGGCAGAGGTCGACGGCGGGAGAACCGCCTCGGCGCCGGGCATTCGCTGCCCACCGGGCCGAGCGGCAGGTGAGCGGCGCGGTGTCAGGACACGTCGCGTCGCATGGAGGTGGTGACGGCGAGTGCGGCGAACACGAGCGTGTACACGGCGAGGACGGCGCCGCCCCCCAGCGTGGCAGCAGGTCTTCGCTCGTCATGGCTTTGGCTCCGGCGCCGAGGGCGTCTTCGAGACGCTCCGTGCCGGTGCCAGCGGCTTCCTGGGCAAGGGCGCCGACGCGGAGGAACTGCTGTAGGCCATCCGCACGGTCAGCCGCGGCGACGCTCTGCTGTCTCCCGCCGCGACCAGAACCCTCATCAGCCGCTTCCTCGCCACCCCGGCCGTCCCTGGTCCCCTGGACGAGGCGGCCAGCCGCGGGCTGGAGGCGCTCACCGAGCGCGAACGGCAATGCACCGGCCTGGTGGCGACCGGGCTGTCCAACGACGAGATCGCCGCCCGGCTCGTGCTCAGCCCCGCAACGGTCAAGACCCACGTCAACCGCGCCATGGCCAAGGTCGGCGCCCGTGACCGCGCTCAACTCGTCGTCTTCGCCCACCGCAGCGGCCTGACCGAGTCGCCGTAGCGCCCATCGCCGGTGCCGCCGCCAGGGACCGGACCTTGGCCGATCTCGCTCACTGGTTGTCGTACTCGTCGTGACGACGCCACCAGAAGCCGTTCTCGTTACGGCCGCGGGGCGCGCGGTCGAGCCACTGGTACATGCCCCACAGGGCGTCCAGCCCGCGCGCATACGCCGAGTAGGTGTGGTAGACGGCGCCGTCCTGCAGCGCGAACGCGCTCACGCCGGGTCCTTCGCGCCGGTAGGTCTCCCAGTCCGTACCGACGATCGCCTGGGTGAAGGTGTCGCGGGAACTCTGCTCGTCGTCCGTCGCCGGCCGCATGTCCTCCTCACCGAAGTTGTACGCGACGACTCCCGCTTCCCACTCCTCCTTGGTGTGCGCCACCCCGAAGTCGACGTTGAAGTCACTGCCGTAGGACGACGCCCACGGGAAGGTCCAGCCCATCCGATCCCGGTACGTGTGGAGCTTGGCGAGCGGGGCTCGCGACACCGCGCAGAACGTGACGTCGTGGTGGGCGAGGTGGACCACGGAGCCGTTGAAGCCGTCGGCGATCGCCGAGCAGGACGGGCATCCGGCGGTGTAGTCGGGCCCGAACATGAAGTGGTAGACGAGCAGCTGCGAGCGTCCCCGGAACAGGTCGGCGAGCGACGCCGTTCCCTTGTCGGTCTCGAAGCGGTAGTCCTTGTCGACCCGGACCCAGGGCAGCTCCTGCCGTCGCCGGGCCAGCTCGTCGCCGCGCCGGGTCAGCTCCTTCTCGGCCTCGAGCAGCTCCAGCCTCGCGGCAAGCCACTCCTCGCGTGTCCCCGTCTTGTGACTGGTCATTGCCTGTCTCCTTGTCCTGCCTCGTCTTGTCTTGTCTTGTCGCTACATCGCCGGAGGCGTGAGCCCCGGAACCAGCGAGGGCGCGACGACGATCACGAGTCCGAGCCCGACGATCGCCAGCGCGAGCGGAACATCGATCGCGGTCTTCTCGGGCAGCAGCTTCTGGGCGGAGGCGAGAACGGCGACCGACGACATCCACAACACGCTCATCACGCCCAGTGCCACCAGCATCGCCATCAGCCCGATGCTCGAGCCGGCGCAGTACAGTCCGAACCTCAGTCCGGAACCGGCAACCTCATGGCAGCGTCGCCGGAACCACCGCTTGACCGGGGTGAGCTCGTAGGCGCCCGCGATGATCACCACGGCGCCGGCGGCCGACGATCCGTGCGGCCGGGCCAGCGCGTACGCCACGACACCAGCGAGCGCCCAGACGGCGAGGTAGGTCCCGGCGAACAGCGGTGCGCCCCGCAGGCCGCCGACCAGGCGGACCTGCCTGGCGACCGCCGGAGCCGCGCCCGGCAGCATCATCGCCGCCATCATCGTGATCCACGTCGCGGCGAAGAGCCCGAACGACCCGGGCCTGGTCGCGACCCCCATGTCCATGCCCTGCATCAGCCGGACCGCGGCTACCCAGAATGCCGCGGCGAGCCCCAGCGTCACACCCACCACCCTCGCCGACGAGGCCGGGTGCCGGATTTCCACGTTCACCGTGGGTTCTCCCTCCGGTGTGTCAGGCGGCGGACCCGTCACGGAGTTCCGCGCGCCTGCTCATCGAGGTGATCTTTCAGTGCGTCGAGCGGGCTGTCCCAGTCGCGAGCCAGTGCGGCCAGGAACTGTTGCGCCACCTGCATCGGTGCCGACCGCAGCCGGTAGCGCACCCGGCGCCGCTCACCCGGTTCGGCCCTCACCAGGCCGGCATCGGCCAGCAGAGCCAGGTGTTTGGCGATCGCCTGCCGTGTGATCGGCAGCCGGCCGGCCAGGTCAGTCGCCGTCGCCGGCCCTCCTGAAGCCAGCGCGGCCAGGATGGCACGTCGGCTCGGGTCGGCCAGGGCGGCGAAGACCTGTTCGGCGATCGCCTCGATGTCAGGCTGCGGCATCGAGGTAGTCGACCAGTTCGCCCAGTTCGCGCGCCCAACCCTCGGTGTGGCCGCCGTACTCCTTGCGGTAGACCTCGTCCGGGAGCTGGGCGAAGCCGGTCTCGACCACCGTCAGCCGGGTGCCGGAGCCGACCGGTTCGAGCGTGAACTCCACATAGGTGCGGCGCGGATCGTCCTCGGGCAGTTCGGCCATGCGCCACGTGAAGCCGAACACCGTCGGCTCCTCCACCCGTTCCACCCGCATGTCGGCGGAGTGGCCGCCCTCCCACTTCATCCAGGCCGAGCCGCCCGGGCGCAGATCGATCCCCGCCTGCTGGCCGAACCAGGCGCTCAGTCCCTCGGCCGTGGTGAGCGCCGCCCACACCTTGGCCGGCGTGTGCGCGATCTCGATGGTGCGCTCGATTCGATCAGGGAATGCCATGCGTGCCTCCATAGATATAGCAACCGTCTGATTGCGACAGTATGGCAACCGAACGGTTGCGTCAACTGAATCGAGCGAGGCGTCGTGGGTCGTCGCACCTGCCGTGATCGACTTGGCCGCATCCACGGCCGGAGCCCCCGTAGCACGACTCGGCCTCTTCTTGGGCGGCGACACGCTGTGGTGTGTGAGGTGAGCGCGTATCAGGAGATCAGCCAAAAGGGCTAATGTCGCATCAATCTCCTTTGATATTCCGGTACTTGATGCTCATGGGTATCCCCCGGGAGGCGGTGCGTGTCGCCGGAAATACCCCGTTCGGCGCCTGATGTTGGTAATTCAATATGACTGGTATGTCTGCTATAGGTACGTTTGATCACGACCGGCTGACGGGCCGGTATCTCTGAGACAGCAGACAGGAGAAGCGATATGAAGGTCCCCCGTTCCACTATGGTCACCGCTGGTCTCGCGGCCGCCGCAGCGCTGACCGCGACCGGCATCACCTACGCGTCGGCGGCTTCCGCCCCGGTGCCCCAGTCGGCTCCGGCCGTTGCTGCCCCGGCTCCCCTCGACGGCATGTCCGGCCCAGGCAAGGGCAACGAGGGCCGCGGGGGCGGCTGGGGCGGCTGGGGCGGTGGAGGCCGCGGAGGTGACTGGGGTTGGATCCAGATCAACGAGCGGTCGTACTCCGCCCACCCGGGCGACTGCATCACCGTGGTCAGCGGCCTGGGCGCCAGGACGCTGAACATCCGCAACGACACGCGCAAGACCGTCGAGGTCTTCCGCGGGGCGGTCTGCGACAACGGCGCTCCCATCGCCACCGTCGGGCCGCACAGCTCCGCGGACGGGGTGCGCCCGTGCCCCACCCATGGAGTCCACGTCAAGGACGGCGTGCTCGCCAGCTTCCGTGTGGTCCGGCACTTCGGCGGGGACTGGGGCTAGTCCGGCGGTGAGTACATGATGTGGGGCCCCGGCTCGCCGGAATCGGGCCGGGGCCCCCGATATTGAACATTCTCTGACAACACAAGCGCCCGTGCGCGGCCTGCCGGAGCCGCGCACCCGGCGCTCCTCGTCTGCTGTCCGGATGTTCGTCCTTTTGTTCACCGGCCGATCCGCCTGGTGACGGCCGCCCGTGGGCCTCCCGTCGGTGCCTGTCCCGACGCCTGTGCCGTCGGCTTCCTTCCCGGAGTTTGCTACCGCCGAACGGGTGGTCAAGGTGTGAGACGCATGCTGAGGGACCGCTCCCCCTTCCCCCTGGGCTGTGGACCGAGGCATGGGTCAGGGACGATATGTCACCTGGCCGGACGGCCGAGGTATGGCGGCGAGGGCGGCCTGCCGGCCGGACCTGCGGGCGATGCGGAAGCGCATGACCTGGCACAGGGGGCCGTCCGCCCATGCGCTGACCAGGGTGGCGTGGTGCCCACCGGGCGGTGGGTGAGGTCTACGACGGCATCGAAGCGTTCCCAGGAGGCGGAAGCGAGCCGCGTCCGAGCCGCCACTCCGGGCGCGCGGCCCTGCACCCGGCGCCGGCCGCAGCCACCCGGCACTTCGACTTCCGCCGCTCGGACGAATCGTGGACCATCAACGGCCACCCCTTCAGCACCTCGAGGATGTCGGCCCATTTCCAGCCCCATACCGGGCCGCGGACCTTCCCGGACGGGGCAGGTCCTCGGCCCAGACCGCATCGCAGCGAGGCTCGGTGTCGGCTTCTTTCACGCCAAGAGATCCACGCTGGCTGTGCGCCCTCGCCGCCATGGACGCGGAACTGGTCGCTGACAGCCTCGTCTGCCGCTACGCCGGCCACGTCGGCCTCTTCGCCGAGGAGATCGGTGCCACGGGCGAGCAACTCGGCAACTTCGCCCGGTCGTTGAGCCATCTCGCGCTCATCACGGCGGCCATGGCACTGGACGAGGACCTGGACGTCGGCATGTGGGGGGAGGGCCCCTATGCGGCGCTGATTGCGGTGAGCAGGTACTCGGCCGTGTCGAAGGCGGTTGCTCCGTCGAGAGGGTTGGAGTAGGTGCGCGACCAGGTGATGAGTCCGTCCTGGACGCGGGCGAACATCACCATGTCGAAGGCGAACCTCCTTCGGGTGGCCAGGACGCGTCCGTGGAGGCGGTATTCGGCGACGACGAGTTCGGGATCATCCGTCTCGCGCACCTGGACGTGATCCACCGCATGGAACTTCTGTAGCTTCGCCCCTTCGCGCAGATGGGCCCGGAAGGCGTCCCGTCCCGGTTGCTGCGCGGGAGCGCCGGGCGGCAGGTAGGGCATCTCGAGGACGGCGTCCGTGCCGAACAGGTCGGCCATCGCCTCACTGGGACCGTCGGCGGTGAGGCGGAGGAAATGCCGCAGGACGTCACACGGTGCGGCAGGGGTCATGGGACACTCCTCTCGACGTAACCGGGGCGAAGGACCCGGTTAGAGTGGTTGAATATACGGGGCGCAAGCCCCGGTTATCAATGCCTCAACTCAATGTCTTTGGAGGCCACTTGTACAACGAACGGCAGCGCCCCCTACGCGCCGACGCCCGCCGCAACCGGGCACGCATCCTGCAGACCGCCCGCACGGTCTTCGCCGCCGAGGGCATCGCGGTCCCGCTGGACGAGATCGCCCGCCGGGCGGGGGTCGGGCCAGGCACCGTCCATCGCCATTTCCCCACGAAGGAGGCGTTGTTCGAGGCGGTCGTCGGTGAGCATCTTGAGCAGCTGATACTCGAGGTCCGTACTGCCTTGACCGGCCCAGAGGCCGGGCCGGCGTTGTTCGCCTTCCTTGCCAAGATGACCGCCGAGGCGGGCGCGAAGCAGGACCTGACCGAAGCCATCACGGCAACGGGCAGTCCCATGAGCCCCGCAGTCGAACAACGGACGGCAGAATTGCGTGAGTTGTTCGCCATGCTCCTCGCCCGCGCGCAGCAGGCCGGGGCTGTGCGCGACGACGTGGACGCGGCCGACGTGCAGGCCATCGTCGTGGCCGCGCTGACGGCCGACCGCCGGCGCGGCGCGAGTGACCGGCCCGGGAGACTGGCAGGGATTGTCTTCGACTGCCTTCTTCCTGCCCACGCACACACCGACGAGAACGCGGCATGATCTGCGTTCGCTCGTGCCGAGGTGGGTGTGAGGCGGTGTACGCAGGCAGTGCCGGTCCGGCGCGGGATGACGGCTCGACCATTGGCCGGCCGCGCCGCAACAGCTGTGCCCCGACGTCGTCCCGGCCGAGATGGGAGCTCTGCACGCCTGCGGCTACGGCGCGGAGCGTTCGTCAGCGCAGCCCGGCCCCTGCCCCTGAGGACAATCCTGATCGTGCCCGCAGAGGTGGGAGCCGGTGCCTGCTCGACCGGGACTGCCTGGCTGGGGGGAGTGAGGCTCAACTACTTCATTAGCTATCCCGAGTGTTGTGCTCGTATAGTTCTGTGCATGGAGTTGCTGCGGATGTCCAAGGCTGAGAAGCGTCTCGGGATACACCCGATGACGCTTCGTCAGTGGGCGTTGGACGGCAAGATCCCGTTCACGTGGGTCGGCCGTGAGCGCCGGTTCTCCTCGGTG
>NZ_JBFAWG010000032.1:0-80750 GCF_040680215.1 Streptomyces sp. NPDC052107 | reverse complement strand
CTCGCCCCCCAGCACGACGATCCAGCGCTCGGTGCCGACCCGCAGCGGCGCAACACCTTCCTGTACCAGCGGGACGACCCGACCGGTTTCCACACTCCCGGCGGCTGCCACATCCGCCGGGCCAACCCCCGCGACGCCGCCGTGGCGGGGGAGGTGCGCCTACACCGCATGATCAGACGCGGAGCCGTCTACGGACCACCACTGCCGGACGGGGCGCTGGACGACGACGGCCTGGATCGCGGCCTGATGTTCGCGTTCATCGGCGCGCATCTGGGGCGGCAGTTCGAGTTCGTTCAGTCCGAGTGGCTGAACGACAGCGTCTTCTTCGGCGGAGACGGCAGCAAGGACCCCGTCACCGGCTCCCAGGACGGCTCGGCCGGTTTCACCATTCCCCGGCGGCCGGTGCGACGACGCCTTGCCTCACTGCCCCGGTTCGTCGTCACCCGAGGCGGTGAGTACTGCTTCCTGCCGGGCCTGAGCGCCCTGCGCTGGCTCGGCGGCCTTCAGGACTGACAAGCGGCGACACGGGCAGTGGCAACGCCCGGAGTTCTCCGCTTTCCGGAGGGGAAGGCCGATGGACACACTGCACCTGGTGCTTCAACGCCGTGACCGTCATCTTCATCGCGGCCACGATGTTCGCGGCCGGGTTGAGGGCCACCATTCCCGCACTGCGGGGCGTCTTCACCAACGTCCCGCTGCTCCTGCTGGCGCTGGTCGCCAACATGGTGATCATCCCGCTGCTCGGCTGGGGCATCGGCGCACTGCTTGGCCTTCCGACCGCCTCGCTCGTCGCTCTCGTTCTGCTCGCCTCCTCCCCGGGCGACCCCTTCGGCGCGAAACTGGCCATGGTGCAGAACGGCGATGTCGTCGCGGGCGCGGCGATGCAGGTACTCCTCGCCTCCATCGGCAGCCTCACCTTCGCACCCACGGTCAACGGCCTCCTCACCGCCGCCGACATCGGCACCAACGTGACCCTCGACGTCGGAGCGTTGGTCCGCACCGTGGCCCTGCTCCAACTCGTACCGTTCGCCATCGGCCTGCTCATGCGCCACTACGCCACGCCCACGGCCCAGTCATGGCACCCCATGGCAGCCGCGGTCTCCAACATCACCTTCCTGATCATGCTGGCCGGCATGCTGCTCGGCAACTGGCGAGCGGTCGTGGACCTCTTCGGCTCCCTCTCCCTGCTCGCCGGGTTCCTGCTCGCAGCCGCCGCATTCGGCGTCGGTACCTTGCTGGCCACGGGCCCGACGGTGCGCCGCACCACCATGGGCAGCGTCGCCTCGATACGCAACGCAGGCCCCACGCTGGCCGCGATCGGGCTCGCGTTCGACGACCAGACCGCCGTCCTGGGGGCGCTGGCAGGGGTCCTGCTCAGCGGGCCAACCTCCTCGGCGCACATCGGATGGGCCAGCGCCGGCCGGGCCCCGGAGTCGCGCAGCACGAAGGCTGCCTCACGCGCCTTGAGCAGCGGATTCATCGGAACGACCACGCCACCCGCCCGCAGGATGCCGTAGTACACGACCGGGAAGAGCGGCACATTGGGCATGGTCATCGTGACCACGTCGCCCGGCCGGACACCCCGGTCCCGCAGAACACCGGCGAGCCGGGCACTCGCCCCGTCCAGCTGCTCGTACGTCAGGGCGGTGTCGTCGTGTCGCACGGCGATGTGCGCGTCGTGGACAGCCGCGGAGTTCACCAGGAGCGTGGCGAGATTGGTCATGACCGTGGTGTCCTCGATTCGTCTCAGTGGGCGCGCAGCGACGGACAGCCGCAGCCCGGGCGGGCCGTGCGCAGGCTACGGGGGTGGATGACGTCGCGTGGAATGACTCCAGCGCGTGCCGTCGGGGGGAAGTGTGCTCTGGCTGCCTGGTCGGCCTCGCCGTGGCGGGCCAGCCACAGGCGAAGCAGGTGGCGTTTCCGCTCCAGGGCGTCGAAGTCCTCGTACGCCGAGCGGGCGTGCAGCACCACGTGATTGTCGAGCAGCAGCAGATCACCGGGCTGGAGATCCAGTTCCAGCTGGACGGCGGGCGAGGCTGCTGTCGCGTCGACGAGGTCGTACAGCTCCTTGTCGGCAGCGCGGGCGTCGTCCGGGCCACCGCCCCGGGCTGCGCGTGCACCGATGTCCAGGCGGACGCGGTCGTACCGCATGCTGGGTCGGTCGCCGTGCCAGGTGACAAGCGGGGAGGCCAGATACGACCCGTCGCCGGGCGCCTGCCCATCCTGGCGGCCGAAGGGGTGGGGGCGGTAGAGGCGCGCGGCGAGATCCGGGCGGGTTTCGAGCACGGCGTTGTGCACGGCAGCGGCACTGGCGAGCAGCGTACGGCCGCCTGAGCGGGCCGGCCGCAGGCACAGCAGGCCGAGCAGGTCGGACTCGGAGGTGTGGAACGGCACCGCGGCCGAGGTCGGGCACGCAGGCGGTGCCGGGTCGTCCTGCGTCGGGCCGGCGTCCCGGATGTGGCAGAGCGTGTGGCCGTCGGCGGTCTGCGGGACGGGTCTGCCGAGGTACTGGCCGATGCCGCGCAGCACGGTGCTCGCTTCGGCCTCTCCGAGCAGATCCTCCGGGACGCCCTTGATCAGAAGGAAGCCCCGTCCCTCGGACAGTGTTCTCGCCGTGCGATTCAGCTCGGCTGCGAGCCTGGGCAGCGGGAAGTCGGCGATGGTCATCCGCAGCAGGGTGGCGGCGCGAGCGCGGGCGGTGTGCAGCGCCGTACGCAATTCGTCACGGTCCTCGGCGGACAGACTCAGAACCCAGTCGTCACGGCCCGCCAGGTCGGGTCCGTACCACAGGGCGGGGCCTGTGAACGGTTCGGTGGGCACCGTCGGCGTGCGTGGGACTTTGGCCATGGTCGCCTCCGCGAGGTCTGGTGTGCCGGGCAGTTTTTTCCAGCGGTGCGGCGGCGGTGCGGCACGGCGGCCGCACCGCCGCACGGACCACGTTGAACGGGGATGCTACGAATCACTCGCCCGGCGTGCTTGACGTGCGGGGACGAGGAACTTAACTTCTGGGGACTCATTGCCCCTGGAGCGTGCCCATGAGGCCCCTTGCCCGCACCGCCGCGCTGAACGGCTACGTGGAGCTGAGCCGATCCCTCGGCCTCGATCCCCGCGCTCTGATGAAGGGCGTCGGCCTGGACACCGCGGACCTGGCCGTGCAGGACCGGTGGATCTCCGGCACGGCGGTGGTCAGGCTGCTGGAGCTGTCGGCCGCCGCGGCCGGGCGTGAGGACTTCGGTCTGCTGCTGACCGAGCGGCGGCGCTTTTCCAACCTCGGCCCCATCAGCCTGCTGGTCCGTGAAGAGCCCGATGTCCGCAGTGCCTTGGCCCTGCTGATCCGCCACCAGCACACCTACAACGAGGTCCTGCACGCACGGCTCTCGGAAGGCAACGGGGTGGCCACGCTCAAGGTGGATCTCCGGCTCGGCGAACCGCAGCCGGCCCGGCAGGGCACCGAACTCGCCGTGGGAGCGTTCCACCGCGTACTGAGCGGCTTCCTCGGCCCGCACTGGCGCCCCTCGGCGGTCTGCTTCGCCCACCCGGCGCCCCGGCACACCGCAGGCCACCGCCGCCTGTTCGGGCCCTCGGTGGAGTTCGACCGCGACTTCAACGGCATCGTCTTCTACGCCGAGGACCTGGACGCCCCCAACGCCATGGCCGACGCCCAGCTGCGCAGCTACACCCGGCAGTACTTCGAGCCCATCGCGGCCCCCAGGGAAGCATCCGAGGTGGACCGGGTGCGCGATCTCATCGAGGCGCTGCTGCCGACAGGGCGCTGCTCCATCGAGCAGATCGCACGCAGCCTCGGCGTCGACCGGCGCACCGTTCACCGCCATCTGGCCCGCTCCGGCGAGACGTTCTCCTCACTGCTCCATTCGACCCGCACGGCGCTGGCGGAGCAGTTCGTCGCCAACCCCAACCGTTCCCTGACCGAGGTGTCCACGCTGCTGGGGTTCTCGTCGCTGAGCGCGTTCTCCCGCTGGTTCCACGAACACTTCGGCAGCGGTCCGCGCGAATGGCGCAAGAGCCGAGGCGGCCCTTCAGTGCCCGGCGGGAGCTGAGCCCGCGGGACGCGCTCCGATAGTGGCACCGATCCGCCCAGCCGTGTGTCCCCGATTGACAAGTCACCTGTCACCACAGGCAAAGCGGGCGCGTGCCGCCCGCCCTACCTTGGCACCACCGCGCAGGCGGTCGGCCTCCGGAGGGAGCGCTCTGCAGCTCCCCTGAGGGCACTCCCTCCGGATCACGGCCCGTAACCGGGCCAGTTGCGGCCGTCGGCCCCGACGCCCGCCGTCGCAGGCCCTCGTCGCGTCCGCCGCCTGCTCTGCGACGCGATCACCCCTACGCCAAGGAGAAGCCCCGTGCATTTCCACGACGACTCACTCTTCCCGGAGAACCAGGAGAAGCTGGTGATCCAGGCCGCGCCGTACGGCCCCGAGTGGCTTCCCGGGGACGCGGACGACCTGCCCCTGACCATGGACGAGCACGTACAGGCGGCCGTCGACTGCTACAACGCCGGCGCGACGGTACTCCACATCCACGTCCGCGAGCTCGACGGCAAGGGCTCCAAGCGGATGTCCATGTTCAACGAACTGCTCGGGCGGCTTCGCGAGGCCGTGCCGGACATGGTGCTCCAGATCGGCGGGTCGATCTCCTTCGCCCCCGAGGGCGAGGGCGGCGACGCCAAGTGGCTCGCCTACGACACCCGCCACCTGCTGGCCGACCTCACGCCCGCGCCGGACCAGGTGACGATCGCGATCAACACCAGCCAGATGAACATCGTCGAGATCATGAACGACGACGACCTACAGGGCACGTCGATCGCGAAGCCGGACTACTACCGGGCCTACCGCGACATGGTCGTCGAGGCCGGTCCGGAGTTCTACCTGGAGCACCTCAAGCGCCTGCACGCCAATGGCATTCAGCCGCACTTCCAGCTCGCCCACCTGGCCCAGCTGGAGACCGTGGAGCGGCTGATCCGCGCGGGCATCTACACCGGACCGCTGATCCTCAACTACGTGGCCATCGGCGGCGGTTTCGCCGGCCGGCACCCCGCCGACCTGATCGAGTTCATCCGCCGTGTTCCGGACGGCGCCGTCCTGACCATCGAGAGCTCCATGCGCGCCGTGGCCCCGATGAACGCCGTCGCCATCGCCCTCGGCCAGCACGTGCGCGTCGGCAACGAGGACAACCTCTGGCGTGCCAAGGGCGAGCGGATGTCCTCCGTGGCCCAGGTCGAGCAGATGGTGAGGGTCTCCGAGGCGCTCGGCCGTGAGATCGCCACCGGTGCCGACGCCAAGCGGATCTACAAGATCGGCGAGTACTACGCGGATGCCGATGAGACCCTCGCCCGGCTCGGCATGGTGCCCAACCGCCGCCCGGGACAGCGCGGCTTCATGCTGCGCGACGCCACGGCCTGATCCCTGCCCGGCGTGTAGGGCCGGTCCCGCACGCAGGCAACACCCATCCGCGCGAATCCTTCGGAGCACTCTGTGGCACACGCCGTCCGCTTCTACGAAACCGGTGGTCCCGACGTCCTGAAGTGGGAGGAGGTCGCCGTCGGCGTTCCCGGCCCTGGCGAGGTGCGTATCCGGCACGAGGCCGTCGGCCTCAACTTCGCCGACACGTACTTCCGCAGCGGGCTCTACCCGGTGCGCCTGCCCGACGGCATCGGCGTCGAGGCCGCTGGTGTGGTGGAGGCGGTGGGCGAAGGCGTCACCGGCGTTGCCGAGGGCGACCGGGTGACGTACACCGGAAGTCCGCTCGGTGCCTACAGCACGGAGCGGGTCATGCCCGCCTCGCACCTGATCAAGCTGCCCCCCGAGATCAGCTGCGAGACGGCGGCCGCGATGACCATGCGTGGCCTGACCGCGGCCTATCTGCTGCGCAGGATCCATCCGCTGAAGCCCGGCGACACCGTGCTACTGCACGCTGCGGCGGGCGGAGTGGGCCTGATCGTGAGCCAGTGGGCCGCACTGCTCGGCATCCGTGTGATCGGAACGGTGTCCAGCGAGGAGAAGGCTGACGTCGCCCGGGCACACGGATGCGAGCACGTCATCCGCTACCGGGACGAGAACGTGGCCGACCGGGTCCGCGAGCTGACCGGCGGCGCGGGCGTCCCGGTCGCGTTCGACAGCGTGGGCAAGGACACCTTCGCGGGCTCTCTGGCCTCACTGGCGCGCCGCGGGCTCCTCGTGTGCTTCGGCACAGCCTCTGGCCCCGTGCCGCCGATCGACGCGATGCAACTCGCCGTCCAAGGCTCGCTGTTCGTCACCCGCCCAGCCCTGGCCGACTACATCGCCGACCCCGCCGAGCGCGCCGCGCTGGCCGGCGAGCTGTTCGAGCACGTCGCCGCCGGGCGCATCAAGATCGAAATCAATCAGCGCTACGCCCTCGAGGACGCGGAGCGGGCGCACCGCGACCTGGAAGCCGGCCGGACCACCGGGTCCTCCGTCTTCGTCCTGTGAGACGGCGCACCCCTTTCCACCCCAGGGAGTGAGCACCCATGCCAGACACCCTCTCGTCCTCGCGGCAGGCCCCGGCGCTCGTGCGCCGAACCACTGTCGAGGCCGAGCCGCTGACCTGCACCATCGGAGCCGAACTCAGCGGCGTGAACCTGGCCGACGCGGCCCGTGACGACGACCTCTTCGCCGAGATCAAGAACCTGCTGCTGAAGCACAGGGTCCTCTTCCTCCGGGACCAGGACATCTCGCGTGCCGACCACGTCGCGTTCGCTTCGCGCTTCGGCGCACTGGAGGACCACCCCGTCGCCGGCAGCGACCCGGACCACCCCGGACTGGTCCGGATCTACAAGGAGCTGGACAGCCCGCCGGAACACTACGAGAACGCCCTGCACACGGACGGCACCTGGCGGGTGAACCCGTCGATGGGTGCCGTACTGCGCTGCGTCGAATCGCCTCCGGTCGGCGGCGACACGATCTGGGTGAACATGGTCGAGGCTTACCGTCGGCTCCCCGAGCACATCAAGATCCGGATCGACGGGCTGCGCGCCCGGCACAGCATCGAGGCCACCTTCGGCGCCGTCATGCCCGAGGAACAGCGCCACGCGCTGAAGGAACGGTTCCCGGACGCCGAACACCCCGTCGTGCGCACCCACCCCGAGACGGGCGAGAAGATCCTTTTCGTCAACGCGTTCGCGACGCACTTCGTCAACTACCACACGCCCGAGAACGTGCGTTTCGGCCAGGACTACGCGCCCGGCGCGAGCCACCTGCTCACCTATCTGATCAGCCAGGCAGCGATCCCCGAGTACCAGGTGCGCTGGCGGTGGAGCCCGGGCAGCGTGGCCATCTGGGACAACCGCTCCACCCAGCACTACGCCGTCCAGGACTACTGGCCCGCCGTCCGCAAGATGGAGCGCGCCGGAATCGTCGGCGACAGACCGTTCTGACCTTCCCCTTCAAGCAGTCGAGGTGATGACAATGGAGTTTCACACCACTGCGCAGTCCACGGCCCCGACAGCGTCCGCGTCGGAGTGGCCCGTGTCCAAAGGCTATGCCTGGACGGTCTTCGCACTCGGCTTCGGCCTGCTGCTGTCCGACTACATGTCCCGCCAGGTCCTCAACGCCGTCTTCCCGATGCTGAAGGCCGAATGGCTGCTGTCCGACGCCGCCCTGGGCTCGCTCAGCGGCATCGTGGCCCTGGCGGTCGGCGTGCTCACCTTCCCCATGTCCCTCATGGCCGACCGGTGGGGGAGGGTCCGGAGTCTGCTGCTGGCCGCCACGATGTGGAGCCTGGCCACCCTGGGGTGCGCAGTATCGGCGAGTTACGGCGAGATGTTCGTCGGCCGTCTCTTCGTCGGCATCGGCGAGGCGGCGTACGGCAGTGTGGGCATCGCCGTGGTCCTCAGCATCTTCCCGGTCACCCTGCGGGCCACCCTCTCCGGTGCCTTCATCGCCGGCGGCGCCTTCGGGTCCGTGCTGGGCGTGGCCGTCGGCGGCGCCGTGGCCCAGGCAGCGGGCTGGCGCTGGGCGTTCGCCGCGATGGGGCTCTTCGGCCTGATCCTTGCCGCCGTGTACGCGGTCGTGGTCAAGGAGAGCAGACTGGCGCCACGCGGACGCCCCTCCGGTGGCGAGGACGGCGCGGAGGCACGCGGCCGGCTGCGCGCTCACCTGCCCCGCCTCTTCTCGTCCGTCTCGGTCATCAGCGCCTATGTCGGCAGCGGACTGCAACTGTTCATCGCCGGCGCGCTGTTGTCCTGGCTGCCCAGCTTCTTCAACCGCTACTACCACATGGCCCCGGCCAAGGCGGGCGAGGCGGCCGGCGGCTTCGCCCTGATCATCGGCCTGGGGATGATCTTCGGGGGCGTGGCCTCCGACCGCATCAGCTCCACCGCCCCCATCCGCAAGTGGGCCGTCGCGGTCGGCTGCAGCCTCGGCGCGCTCCTCCTGCTGACCCTTGCCTTCCAACTGCCCACCGGGCCAGCTCAGTTGCTCGCCCTGGCCGCCGGTTGCCTGCTGTCCGCCGGCTCCGCCGGGCCCGCGGCGGCCATGGTGGCGAACCTGACCCCCGCCTCCGTCGCGGCGACCGCGTTCGCCACCCTCACCTTGGCCAACAGCCTGCTCGGGCTGGCCCCCGGCCCCGCGATCACGGGCGCGCTGGCAGACCGCTTCGGCCTGCTGGGAGCCCTGCGCATCGTGCCCCTGGTCGCGGTCGGGGCCACACTGGCCTTCCTGGTCGGCAGGCACTGGTACGAACGCGACCTCCTCCGCCTCGCCGGCCTCACCACGAAGGCGGAGCCCAAGCACCCCTCGGAGATCCCCTCATGAGTGCCTCCGTGGAACCCACCGTGGTCATCGTCCCCGGTCTGCGCGACCATGTCGCGGACCACTGGCAGACCGTGCTGGCGCAACGTCTCGCCGGGGCAGGACGGGCCGTCCGCACCGTTGCCCCGGTGGCCGGGCAACGACTCAGCCTGGACGCCCAAGTCGGCAACCTGACTGCGACACTGGCGCCCCTGGACGGGCCGGTCCTGCTGGTCGCCCACAGCGCCGGCGCCATCACCACGGTGCACTGGGCCCGCCGCCACCGAGCCGACGTGCGCGGCGCGCTGCTCGCCACACCGGCGGACCTCGAGACACCGCTGCCGGACGGCTACCCCACCCGCGCCGAACTGGCGAAGCACGGCTGGACCCCCGTGCCCCGCGCGCCGCTGCCCTTCCCCAGCATCGTCGCCGCCAGCGCCGACGACCCGCTGGGCGCACCCGAACGCGTCGCCGAACTGGCCCTGAGCTGGGGCAGTCAGCTCGTGCAACTCGGCGCCGTCGGCCACCTCAACCCGGCGTCGGGATACGGCGAATGGCCCCAGGCCGAAGAACTGATCCGCATGCTGGAGACCGACAACTCCGGCGCGCCGCTCGGGGCGACGCCCACCGGAGGGCACCCATGAGGCCGGACACCGAACTGCTGTGGACACCGGGGCGCCGCGAACTGGAGGACTCCAACGTCGCGGTGTTCATGGAATGGCTGGAGGAGACCCGCGGTCTGAGCTTCGCCGACTACGCCGAGTTGTGGCGGTGGAGCTCCACCGATCTGGCGGACTTCTGGTCGGCGGTGTGGGAGTACTACGGGCTGGACGCCGTCACCGGGTACGACGAGGTGCTGGGCGACGCCACCATGCCGGGCGCCCGCTGGTTCACCGGCGCCCGGCTGAACTTCGCCGAACGGTCCCTCGCCCAGGCCACCGACATGCGTCCGGCACTGGTGAGCGTGACCGAGGGCGGGGAGCCCGTGGAGACGTCGTGGGCGCAGCTCCGGCGCGAGGTCGCCGCCGTGTCGGCCGCCCTCCGGCGTATGGGTGTGAAGCCCGGTGACTGCGTCGCCGGATACCTCACCAACCTGCCGCAGACGGTGGTGGCACTGCTGGCCACCGCGGCCATCGGTGCCGTGTGGACGGCCTGCTCACCCGACTTCGGCACGCCCAGCGTGCTCGCCCGGCTGAGGCAGGCCCGGCCGACGGTCCTCGTCGCCGCGGACGGCTACCGCTACGGGGGCAAGGAACACGACAAACGGACCACGCTCACCGAACTCCTGGACGGGCTGCCGACCGTCCGCCACCTCCTCACCGTCGACAACCTCTTCCCGCCACAGACGGACGCATGGTCCGTACGATCCGATGTCACCGTGCACGCATGGTCCACGCTGCCGTCCACCGACCAGGCACCGGTCTTCGCCGACGTACCCTTCGACCACCCACTCTGGATCCTCTGGTCGTCGGGGACCACCGGCGTCCCGAAGGGCATCGTGCAGAGCCACGGCGGCATCGTGGTGGAACTGCTGAAGGCGCTCGGGCTCGGTGTGGACCTGCGCCCCGAGGACCGGTACCTGTTCGTCACCTCCACCAGCTGGATGGTGTGGAACTTCCTGGTCGCCGGCCTGCTGCACGGCAGCACGATCGTCCTCTACGACGGCAGCCCCACCTTTCCCGACGCCGCCGGCGCCTGGCGGGTCGCCAAACGCACCGGGGCGACGCTGGTCGGGGTGGGCGCGGCCTATCTCGCGGCCGTGGA
Source organism: Streptomyces sp. NPDC052107 (assembly GCF_040680215.1). Taxonomy (NCBI): domain Bacteria; kingdom Bacillati; phylum Actinomycetota; class Actinomycetes; order Kitasatosporales; family Streptomycetaceae; genus Streptomyces; species Streptomyces sp. NPDC052107. Next base: position 70,224 of record NZ_JBFAWG010000032.1, on the reverse strand, counting down.
GAAGTCGGGCCTGCATCCGGCAGCTGACCTCGAGCTCGGTGCCGTGCGCTCGGTCCTGCAGACAGGGTCGGCCATGGCATCGAGCACCTGGCGGTGGGTCCACGACCGGCTCACCCCCGGCGTGTGGCTGCAGTCGATCTGCGGCGGAACCGACGTCTGCTCCGTGCTCGCGGGCGGCTCCCCACTCCTCCCGGTGCGCGCAGGCCGCATTCAGTGCCCGGCGCTCGGTGTGGCGCTGGCCGCGTGGGACGAGACAGGACGGCCTTTGACCGGCCAGCAGGGGGAGTTGGTGGTGACCGCCCCACTGCCGTCCATGCCACTGCGCTTCGTCGACGACCCCGGTGACGCACGCTACAGGGCCAGCTACTTCGACACCTACCCAGGCGTCTGGCGGCACGGTGACTGGGTGACCCTGGATACGGACCTGTCGGTCGTCGTGTCCGGCCGGTCCGACTCCACGCTCAACCGCATGGGAGTGCGGATGGGCTCAGCCGACATCTACGCCGTGGTGGAGCAACTGCCCGGCATCTCGGACAGCCTCGTCGTCGGCGTCGAACAGACCGACGGCGGATACTTCATGCCACTCTTCGTCGTGACCCATGACTGCGGAGAAAGCGAAGACGGCCTGCGGGAGCGGATCACAGCGGCCATAAGACAGCAGCTTTCTCCACGCCACGTGCCCGACGTGATCACGCGAGTGCCCGCCCTGCCCCGCACGCTGACCGGCAAGAAACTCGAGGTGCCGGTCAAACGGATTCTGCAAGGCGCCCGGGTCGCCGAGGTCGCCGGTGCTGGAGCCGTTACGAACGGCTACATGCTGGACTGGTTCGCGGAATTTCAGAGCACTGACGAACTGAGGCGGGATGTGAGGCAAGACGTATGATCGGGCGCTCCAACGACCTCACGTGACCGACCTGGCATACCATCATTGGGCGGTTCGTAGGTCCTTGAGTAGTTCTGTTGTCGCCTGAAAGTGTGGGCGTGGGTGGAAGTCTGCCGGTCTGCGGCCGGCGGTCTGTCGGGGTGGCGGGGTGGCGGGGTGGCGGGGCGAGTGAACGCACGCCGAACCCTAGCGACCTATCGGACGAGCAGGGGGCCCTGATCGAGCCGTTGATCACCGCGTGGAAGGACCGGCACCAGTCGGCGAGCGGCCATCAGGGCGCATACGTGATGCGAGATCGTGAACGCGATCCTCTATCAGGGCCGGACCGGCTGCCAGTGGGCCTACCTTCCGCACGATCTGCCGCCGAAGAGTGCGACGCCTACTTCGCCTTGTGGCGGGACGACGGCTCTGACCAGGTCATCCACGAACTCCTGCGCTGCCAGGTCCGTGACAGGGCCCGTCGGTTAGAGGACCCGACCCTGGTGGTCCTGGACACGCAAAGCGTCCATGCGGCTGCCGGGGTCCCCGCCTCCACGACCGGCCGGGACCCGGCCAAACGGGTACCGGGCCGCAAACGAGGGCTCGCCGTCGACGTGCTGGGCCTGGTCATCGCGGTCATCGTCCTGGCCGCGAGCACGCACGACAACGCCGCGGGCATCGCCCTGCTGGACCAGGTCGCCGAGCACACCGGCGGCACCGTCGAGAAGGCCCTGGTCGACCAAGGCTTCAAGAACCAGGTCGTCGCGCACGGCGCTGGCCTGGGTATCGATGTCGAGATCGTCGAGCGCAACCCGCAGAAGAGGGGGATTCGTTCCGCAGCCGAAACGGTGGAGGGTGGAGCAGACCTACGCGATCCTGATTGGGCGTGGACGTCGGCATGCGGATCTCCGTAGTGATCGGAGACCCAGGTGTCAACGATGATCGTCAGTTTTAGACGCGAGAGTCAGCACCGCACCGTCAAATCACCCCGAACTACGCGTCCCGGACGGCACCCGTTTCGACCACTTCCGAGCCCCCTGAACCGCCCCTCCGTGAGCCGGCATGGTGGCCGCACGCATAGCCGACCCCCGAACTATGTCGCCCCGCCACATGTGCGCCTGACCTGCCTCTTCCTACGGTGTGCCGACACGTACCCGCCCCCACCGCACACGAGGAAGTGGCGCACATGGCCTCCGGAACCACCGCTCCCCCACCCCCCGCCAGCCTCCCCCGCATCGTCGCCGCCAGCCTCATCGGCACCACCATCGAGTGGTACGACTTCTTCCTCTACGGCTCCGCCGCCGCGCTGGTGTTCAACAAGCTGTTCTTCCCGGACTCCGATCCGCTCGTCGGGACGCTGCTGTCGTTCCTGACGTATGCCGTCGGCTTCGCGGCCCGCCCGCTGGGGGCGCTCGTGTTCGGGCACTACGGTGACCGGCTGGGGCGGAAGAAGCTGCTGGTGCTGAGCCTGGTGATGATGGGCGCGGCGACGTTCGCCATCGGGCTGCTGCCCACGCACGCCACGGTCGGGGCCGCCGCACCCGTGCTGCTGACCACGCTGCGGCTCGTCCAGGGGTTCGCGCTCGGCGGTGAGTGGGGCGGTGCCGTCCTGCTGGTGTCGGAGCACGGGGACGCGCGGCGGCGCGGTTTCTGGGCCTCGTGGCCGCAGACCGGCGCGCCGGCGGGGCAGTTGCTCGCCACCGGTGTGCTCTCGCTGCTGACCGCGGTGATGTCCGACGACGCCTTCGGGACCTGGGGCTGGCGGATTCCGTTCCTGCTCTCAGGCGTGCTCGTGATCGTCGGTCTGTGGATCCGGCTGTCCGTCGACGAATCGCCCGTGTTCAAGGAGGCGCTGGCGCGGGCCGAGTCCCGGCGGACGCAGGAGCCGGAGAAGCTGCCGCTCGTCTCCGTGCTGCGCAACCACTGGCGGGACGTGCTGGTGGCGATGGGCGCCCGCATGGCGGAGAACATCAGCTACTACGTCATCACCGCCTTCATCCTCGTCTACGCCACCACATCGGCCGGCGTCTCCAAGCAGACCGCGCTCAACGCCGTACTCATCGGCTCCGCCGTGCACTTCGCCGTCATCCCGGCCTGGGGCGCGCTGTCCGACCGGGTCGGGCGGCGGCCCGTGTACCTGCTCGGCACGGCCGGTGTCGGCCTGTGGATGTTCCCGTTCTTCTCGCTCGTGGACACCGGGTCGTTCGGCTACCTGATCCTCGCCGTGACCGTCGGGCTCGTGCTGCACGGCGCGATGTACGCGCCCCAGGCCGCCTTCTTCGCCGAGATGTTCGCAACGCGGATGCGGTATTCGGGCGCGTCCATCGGCGCCCAGTTCGCCTCCGTGGCGGCCGGCGCGCCGGCCCCGCTCATCGCCACCGCGCTGCTCGACGACTACGGCAGCTCCACTCCGATCGCCCTGTACGTGATCGCCGCCGCGGTGCTGACCCTGATCGCCGTGGGCGTGGCCCGCGAGACGCGGCACCGGGATCTCGCCCGCGTCGAGGCCGAGGACGGCGAGTCCGCCGCTGCCGGCCAGGCCGCGCAGGCACGCACGGTCTGACCCGAAGCAACACCGCCCGGCCGGGCGCGGCTCCGCCCAACCAGCGCAGCTCCGCCCGGCCGACAACTCCGCCGGAACGGCACGATTCCGCCCGACCAGCGCGGCTCCATCCGACCGGAGCACAGCTGCCCCGGCCGGCGCGCGGCTCCATCGGACCAGCACGGCTCCGCCCGACCGGTGCGGGGCTCCGCCCGGCCGCCGTGCGTCTCCGCACGCACATCCGCTCCCCGGCCCCCGCACGGCGCGCCCGTGCGGGGGTCAGCGTCTGTCCGGGGTCGCCAACCGGTGCAGCCGCAGGGCGAGTTGGATCTCCAGGGCGCGGGCCGGGGTCTGCCAGTCCTCGCCCAGCAGCCGGCCCACCCGCTCCAGCCGTTGGGCGACCGTGTTCACGTGGACGTGCAGCACGTCCTTGGTCCGGGCCGGGCTCATTGCGCAGTCGAAGTACGCGTCGAGGGTGCGCAGCAGTTCCGTACCGCGTCGCTCGTCGTAGGACACGACCGTGCCGATGGTGCGGTCGACGAAGCCGGCGATGTCCCGTTCGCCCGCGAGGAGGAGGCCGAGGAAGCCGAAGTCCTCGGCCGCCGCGCCGTCCCCGGCCCGGCCCAGCAGGTGCAGCGCGTCCAGGCAGCGGCGGCCCTCGGCGTAGGCGGTGGCGATGGTCTCGGCGCGGGTGGTGAGCTCGGTGACGGGGGCGGAGGCGCCGACCGTGACCGGTTGGTGGACGGCCGTACCCAGCTGGCGGGCAGTGCGCCGGGCCAGGTCCGTGGCGGTGTCGCCGGCGGCGAGCGGCAGCAGCAGGACGGTGCCGCCGTCGCGTGCGGCGGCCAGGCCTTGCCGGGTCGCGGCGAGGTGGGAGGCGGCCGACCACAGGCGACGGCGGGCCGCGGCCTCCTCTTCGGCGTCGGCCGCCGGGCCGTCGAGGCGTGCGGCGAGGACGACATGGGTGGCGTCCAGGTCGGCGTGCAGCCGGGCGGCGCGCTCGCGCAGCAGGCGCGGATCCCGGTCGCGCGCGTCCAGCAGGTCGTCCAGCAGCTCGCCTCGGACCCGCTGTTCGGCCTCGGCCGCCGAGCGACGGGCGAGCAGGAGCAGCGAGGTGACCATCGCCGCGCGCTCCAGGGTGCGCTGGTCGACGGGGTCGAAGCCGGGATGCCCACGCAGGACCAGCGCGCCGAGGAGTTCGCCGCCCGCGGCGACCGCGGCGATCCAGTCGTTGCCGTGCCGTACGGCGTGTCCCTCGGCGCGTGACGCCTCCAGCGCCTCGGCCGGTGCCGCGTCGGCCTCGCTGAACTCCACGGTGCCGTCGAGGACTTCGGAGACGGCGGCGGCCACGTCGTGCACCCCGCCGCCGCGCAGCACGAGTTCGGCGAGCCGGTCGTGGACGTCGGAGGCGCGCTCGATGACCGCGCTGCGGTCCCGGATGATCTCGTTGGCGCGCTCCAGGCCGGCCAGGGCGGCGCGGGTCTCGGTGAGCAGGTTGGCGGTGTCGATGGCGGCCGCGGCGAGCGCGGCGAAGGAGCCGAGCAGGGCGATCTGCTCGCGTTCGAAGACGCGTGCCCTGCGGTCGGCGGCGAAGAGGACGCCGATCACGTGCGGGCCGAGCATGAGGGGGACGCCGAGGATGGCGACCAGGCCCTCGTCGCGGACGCCGCCGTCGATGGTGAGGGTGTGCTGGAAGCGGGCGTCCTTGAAGTAGTCGTCCGTGACGTACGGCCGTGTCGTCTGGGCGACCAGTCCGCCGAGGCCCTCGCCCATGCCGAGACGCAGCTGCTGGAAGCGGGCGGAGACCGAGCCCTCCGTCACGCGCATGTAGGTGTCGCCGCGCGCCGGGTCGTTCAGGGTGAGGTAGGCGACGTCCGTGCCGAGCAGGGAGCGCGCGCGCTGCACGATGGCCTGCAGGACGGCGTCGAGATCGCGCAGGCCCGCGAGATCGTGAGCGGTCTCGAACAGCGCGGACAGCTCCGCCTCGCGGCGCCGGCGCCCCTCCAGCTCGGCCCGGACCCGCAGAGCGAGCAGCTTGGCCCTCTCCAGCGCGGCGATCCGGTCGGACGGTCCGCCCTCGGCGCGGGCGAGCAGCACCGGCTGCTCGTACGCCTCCGCGGAGGCGTCGCGGGCCAGCAGCTCGAGGTAGGCGGCCTCGGCGCTGCCGCTGGGTGCCGACTGAACGTGATCGCGAGACATGGTCACAGGATTCCGCATCGGCCGGGCGGCCCGTCAGGCCTGTGGAAAACTCCCGGGCCCGGCGCCGCCGGGCGCTTCAGTGGGCCGTCCACCCGCCGTCGAGCACCAGTGAGGTGCCGGTGACGAAGGACGCCTGCGGGCTGCACAGGTAGGCCACGGCCTCGGCGACCTCCTCCGGTTCGATGAGCCGCTGCAGCGCGCTGTCCTTCAGCAGGACCTCGGACAGTACGCGCTCCTCGGGGATGCCGTGCGCCTGCGCCTGGTCCGCGATCTGCTTCTCCACCAGGGGTGTGCGCACATAGGCCGGGTTCACACAGTTCGAGGTCACCCCATGGGCGGCCCCTTCCAGCGCGGCCGTCTTCGACAGTCCCTCCAGACCGTGTTTGGCGGCCACATACGCGGACTTGAAGGCAGAGGCGCGCAGACCATGGACGGAGGACACATTGACGATCCGGCCCCAGGCCTGCGCGTACATGTGCGGCAGGGCGCCGCGGATGAGGCGGAACGGTGCCTCCAGCATCACGGTCAGCACGGTGTGGAAGACCTCGGGCGGGAACTCCTCGATGGGGCGCACAAGTTGCAGGCCCGCGTTGTTGACCAGCACATCGGCGCCGGCGGCGGTGCCTTCGGCGGCGTCGAGGTCGGCGAGGTCCACGATGTGCGGTTCGACGGTTCCCGGCAGGTCACCGGCCCGTTCCGCCTGCTGGGCCAGTTCGGCCAGGCCGGCCGCGTCCCGGTCGACCGCCCGCACCTTCGCTCCGGCGGCCGCGAGCCGCAGCGCGCAGGCGCGGCCGATGCCGCTTGCGGCGCCGGTGACGAGGGCGGTGCGGCCGCCGAGGTCGAGGGCGAGGGGCTGGGGGCTAAGGCCGGACGGGAGGCTGGACAAGGTCATGTGCCGACCCTAAGCGGAGCCCACCCGTCACTACATGTGGTGGCCACCCATACTTCAGCCGACAGTCGTAGGGTCAAACCACGTGGGTGCCTCCGACATCGCCTGCTTGATCCGGAAGCGGCCGAACTCGTGGAGCTCGGGCAGCGCGTCCACCGTGAACCAGCCCACTTCCAGGGACTCGTCGTCGTTGACCCGCGCCTCGCCGCCCACGGCCCGGCAGCGGATCGTGATGTCCATGTACTGGCACCGGTCACCGTTGGGGTAGGTGACCGGCTGCCGGGCCTGGACGAGGACGACCCGCTCGGCCACGCAGCGCACCGCCGTCTCCTCGAAGACCTCCCGCACGGCACAGGCCGCGGGCTGCTCACCGGGCTCCGGGATGCCCCCGATCACCGACCACTTGCGGGTGTCGGCCCGCCGGCCCAGGAGCACTCTGCCGTCGTCGTCGAAGACGATCGCGGTGACCCCGGGAAGCCAGAGCAGTTGCCGGCCGGCGGAGGCCCGGAGCGTGCGGATGAAGTCAGGAGTAGCCATGGGCCCGACCCTAACCGGCCGGACCCATGTCCTCCTGGCGGCTCAGCGGGCGTACGCACCATTTCAGGGCGCGTATGCCGGTCGTACGGCTACGCGCCACCGGCGTGCCGACGGCGCAGCCCGGACCCGATCGCCCAGCCGACACCGCCGGCGGCGACCAGCACCAGAGCGATCTCCGGGAGGATGCCCAGCTCGGTCGCGGGGGTCTGGGACGTGCGCAGCGGCACCTTCTGGACGAGGTAGGCGGGCACGAACATGCCGGTCCGCTGGGTGATCTTCCCGTCCGGCATGATGATCGCGCTGACGCCGCTGGTCACCGGCACGGTGACGGTGCGGCTGTGCTCGACGGCGCGGATCCGGGACATGGCGAGCTGCTGGTAGGTCATCTCGCTGCGGTCGAAGGTCGCGTTGTTGCTCGGCACGGAGATCATCTCCGCACCGTGGGTGACCGTGTCCCGCACGGCCCAGTCGAAGGCGGCTTCGTAGCAGGTGGCGAGGCCCACCTTGGCGCCGTCGATGTCGAACACGCCCGGGGTGCTGCCGCGGCTGAAGTCCTGGCGGACCATGCCGGTCCAGTTCTTGTTGACCGCGCCGACGAGCCCGCGCAGCGGGAGGTACTCGCCGAACGGCTGGATCTGCCGCTTGTCGTAGGTCTGCGTGGGCCCCTTGGCCGGGTCCCACAGGATCTGCTCGTTGAGCAGCTTGCCGTCCCTCTCGACGACCGCGCCCACCGAGATCGGCACGCCGACCGCCTTGGCGGCGCCGTTGATGACCGCGGCGGCGTCGGGATTGCTGAAGGGGTCGATGTCGGAGGAGTTCTCCGGCCACAGCACGTAGTCGGGCTTCGGGGTCCTGCCCGCCTTGATGTCGGCGGCGAGCTTGAGCGTCTCACGCACGTGGTAGTCGAGCACGGCCCGCCGCTGGGCGCTGAACTCCAGCCCGGAGCGCGGCACGTTGCCCTGGATGACCGCGACGGTCCGGGTGCCGTCCTCGGCCTTGTCGCTCACCAGCGGCCGGGCGGCGACCGCGCCCGCCACCGGGACGGCCACGCTCAGCAGCGCGGCGGCGGCCGCACCGCGCCGCAGGGCATGCGTCCGGCGCCGCTCGGCGATCAGCCGGCCGGCCTCGTACAGCCCGAATCCGCACAGCACGACCGCGAAGCCCAGCACGGGCGTGCCGCCCACCGCGGCGAGCGGCAGGAAGACGCCGTCCGCCTGCCCGAACGCGATCTTGCCCCACGGGAAGCCCCGGAAGGGTACACGCGCGCGTACCGCCTCGCCCGCGATCCAGAGCGCGGCCGCCCACACCGGCCAGGCCGGCAGCCCGGAGACGGCGGCGACACCGACGCCCACCAGCGCGATGAAGATCGCCTCGATGGCGACGAGGGCCAGCCAGGGACCGGGACCGACCTCCACACCGGTCCACACCAGCAGCGGCAGCAGGAAGCCCAGCCCGAAGAGGTAGCCGAGGCCGAGGGCCGCCTTCCAGTCACGGCCGCGCAGAACCCAGCCGAACCCGGCGAAGGCGGGCAGCGCCAGCCACCACAGGGTGCGTGGCGGGAAGCTGACGTAGAGCAGCACTCCGCAGAGCGCGGAGGCGACGGCCGGGACCAGACGGAGCAGGCGGCCGCGGAACGCGCTGGGCGCGGGGGACGGCTGGAGCCGGTCCGGCTGGTCAACGGAAGTTGCGGTGACGGTCACCCGGGTGAGTGTACGGCGGCTGCCCTGGGCGCCGACAGCGCGGTTCGAGGGCCGGAACCGGCGCCGCGGGCCAGAGTTGTCCCTGGTCGCCGCCCTTCCCGACGGCCGGCGCGCCCGTGTGGTGCTGGGCACCGCGTCCCGGCGGCAGGCACCGCCCCCGCCACCCCACCCTCTCCACATCCTTCCCCCCACCCCCACCGCGACTTTCGCCGCATCTCGTGCCCAAACCGGTCATCAGCCGCTACGGTGAGCCCAGCCTCGGCAGTGCGGCCGGATCCGGTGTCGTGCCCGGCCGTGGCCTGGGGCAGGGGTGGGACCGGGGACGAGGGGCAGCGGTGGGGTCGACGGGGACGAGGTCCGCGGCCGGTGTGGATGCGGGCGCGGTCGACGTCAGACGAAACGTTTCTGACGGGGCGGGCATGATCCTGCTGGGCGCCTGCGCCGGCTGGTCGCTGATCACCGCGGCGGCGCATGACGGGCGGCCCGAGGGCGTGCTGCTCGCGGTGCTCGCCGTGGCCGCCGGTCATGCCGTCGGACGGGTGTCCGGGGCGCTGCTGCCGGTGGCCGCTCCGTGCGCCGGCGCGGCGGCCGGACTGACCCTGGCCGTGGCCCTGCCCGGTCTCTCCGCGGGTCCCCGGTACGCCGCCCCGCTCGGTCACGCCGGTGGCACGGCCGCCCTGCTGGCGCTGGCCACGGGTGCCGCTTGCTGCGCCGCCTGGGCGGCGTCGGTACTGGAGCTGAGGCTGGTGCTGCGGCTGCTGGCCGTCGGGATCGTGCTGGCCGGTGGCGTGCTGGGGTCGGTGGCAGGGTGCGTGTCGAGTGCGGCCGTACTGCTGTGTTCGCTCGCCGCGGGCTCGGTGTCCCGCCGGGGCCTCTGTCTGGCGGGCCTGGCGGTGGTGGCGACGCTGGCGGCCGGAACGGCCTGGGCCGTCGCCGCCGACGTGCTGCCGGGCGGACTCGCCCGGGTGCTCGAAGGCCGGCTGACCGCGCACCGGGTCGCGCTGTGGCAGAACGCCCTGCATCTGGCGGGCCGGAACCGGGGGCTCGGCGTCGGTCCGGGACGGTTCGGCGAGCTGGGCGGCACGGCTCCGCAGACGCTGTCCACCGACGTCAAGCCGCACTCGGCCCTGCTCCAGCTGGCGGCGGAGCAGGGCGTCGTCGGGGCGCTCCTGTTCGTGGCCGCGTTCTGCTGGGTGCTGCACGCGCTGTGGCGCTCTCCTCGCTCCACCCCGGTCGCCCTGACCGCCGGCGCGGCCCTGACGGCGCTGGCCGTGTTCGCCACGGTGAGCAACGCGCTCAGCTTCACCACGGTGACCGTGGGCGCCGGGCTGCTGGCCGGATGGGCGACGGCGCGGCCGTGGCCGCGCGACGGCGCGGGGCCCCGGCTCTGAGCGGTGTCATGGCCGCGCCGTCCGCGCGGCGCGCGGCCTCAGCGGGCCGAACCCGGAGTGATCGTCCGCAGCCGGGCCCTGATGACCCGTACCGCCGACTCGGCGTTGTCCACGGTGATCGTGAAGGTGTGGCCGTCCCACAGGCGTAGCACGACGCCCTCGCCACGGCGTACGACCACGGCCGTGCCCTTCTCGGGGCGCCACCGGTAGCCCCAGCCGCCCCAGTGACGGGGGGTGACGAGGGCGGTGAAGTCGGCTCCGGCCACATGGGAGAGCGGGATGCGGCGGCGCGGCAGCCCCATGTGGCCGCAGCGCACCTCGACGCACTCCTTGTCGAGCTTGAGATCGACGTGCACGAAGGCGAGCGTGCCGAAGAGGACCAGCAGCCCGGCGGCGATGCAGCCCACGACGGACATCACCAGCGGGGCGATGCCGGAGGTCCACGCCGAGTCCACGGCCAGCTCGATACCGAGGGCCATGCAGGCCGCGCCGACCAGCGCCAGCAACCACTGAACCCGGTTCGTGGCACGCCCGGTCCAGACCTCGGGGTTCGGGCCGTCGTCGGTGTGGCGGTGGTCCCTCATGTTTATGAGGTTACTCAGGTTTCCCTGCGCGGGTAGGGCGTGGCAGACGGTGACTGCCCGGGTGGGCCAGGGCGGGCCGGGCGCGCGGTCGTCGGTGCCCGGCAGGTCAGCGGACGGGGCTGACCGCCTGCAGGAAACGGCCTTCCGCATAGGACAGCGCCGTGCCCGGGAGCGTGGCCTCGCGACCGCTGAGCAGCACCGTGAGGGTGGTGTCGGCGACGGCGGCGGGGTCCGGCTCCGCGCCGATCCTGCGCAGGGCCTGCGCGGCCACCGCCCCGGCGGAGCCGTGCAGGGCGAGCGGCGGACGGCCGGGCCGCTGGACGGCTGCCCGGATGCGCTCACCGACCAGCTCGTAGTTGGTGCAGCCCAGGACGACGGTGGTCACGTCCTCGGGGGTGCGGGCGGCGGCCGAGGCGATCGCGGCGTCGATCGCGTTCTCGTCCGCGTGGTGCACCGCGTCCGCGAGACCGGGGCAGGCCACCTCGGTGACGGCCACACCGGCGGCGAACTGCTCGATCAGATTCCGCTGGTACGTGCTTCCGGTGGTGGCGGGGGTCGCCCAGATCGCGACATGCCCGCCGCCGGCCGCGGCCGGCTTGATCGCCGGGACGGTGCCGATGATCGGCAGGTCCGGTTCGAAGCGGCCCCGCAGCACCGGCAGGGAGTGCACCGACGCGGTGTTGCAGGCGACGATCAGGACATCGGGCTCATGGGCGGCGGCGGCCTCGCACACGGCCAGGGCCCGCTGGGTGATGTCCTCCGGGGTGCGCGGCCCCCAGGGCATCCCTTCCGGGTCCCAGGAGAGCACGAGATCGGCGTCGGGCCGCAGCCGCCGTATCGCGGCGGCGGCGGGGAGCAGGCCGATTCCGGAGTCCATGAGCGCGATCTTCACCCGGCCACGATAGACGATCGGGCCTCGCGGCCCCCTCAGGTGGGGCAGACTGCGGGCGTGAGCGCCCTGTTGTGGATCACCGTCGTGTCGCTGGCCGCCTGGTGCTGGCTGTTGCTGTGCCAGGGCTTCTTCTGGCGCACGGACGTGCGGCTGCCGTCACGCCGGGAACCGGACGCATGGCCCTCGGTCTGTGTGGTCGTACCGGCCCGTGACGAGGCCGCGGTACTGCCCGCGAGCCTGCCGTCGCTGCTGGCGCAGGACTATCCGGGGCGGGCCGAGGTCTTCCTCGTGGACGACGGGAGCACCGACGGCACCGGGGAGCTCGCCCGTGAGCTGTCCCGCCGGCACGGCGGGCTGCCGCTGACCGTGGGCTCGCCGGGTGAGCCGCCGGCGGGCTGGACGGGCAAGCTGTGGGCGGTGCGGCACGGCATCGGCCTGGCACGCGCGCGTGACCCCGAGTATCTGCTGCTGACGGACGCGGACATCGCGCACGCGCCGGACAGCCTGCGCGCGCTGGTGGCGGCAGCGCACGCCGGGGGCTTCGACGTCGTGTCGCAGATGGCGCGGCTGCGGGTGGAGAGCGCGTGGGAGCGGCTGGTGGTCCCGGCGTTCGTCTACTTCTTCGCGCAGCTGTATCCCTTCCGGTGGATCGGACGGAAGGGATCGCGTACGGCCGCGGCGGCGGGCGGCTGTGTCCTGCTGCGCGCGGCGATGGCGGAGAAGGCCCGCATCCCGGACGGTGTCCGCCACGCCGTCATCGACGACGTGGCGCTCGCGCGCGCGGTGAAGGGGGCCGGCGGGCACGTCTGGCTGGGACTGGCCGACCGGGTGGACAGCGTGCGGCCGTATCCGCGGCTGCACGACCTGTGGCGGATGGTCTCCCGCAGTGCCTACGCCCAGTTGCGGCACAACCCGCTGCTGCTCCTCGGTACGGTCGCCGGGCTGGCGCTGGTGTACCTGGTGCCGCCCGCCGCGGTGGTCGTAGGAGCGGCGGGCGGCAGTACGGCGACGGCGGTCGTAGGCGCTCTGGCGTGGGCGGTGATGGCGGGGACGTACGTGCCGTTGCTGCGCTACTACCGGCAGCCGCTGTGGCTCGCTCCACTGCTGCCGTTCACCGCGCTGCTGTACCTCCTGATGACGGTCGACTCGGCCGTGCAGCACTACCGGGGGCGCGGGGCCGCCTGGAAGGGCCGCACGTACGCGCGTCCCGATGCCGTCCCCGACGAGGGCTGAGCCCGGTCACTTGCGGCCGGGTGTCCAGTTCATGCCCCACCCGTAGGCGCGGTCCACGGTGCGCTGCGGGCTCACTCCGCGCTCCGGCACCAGATACCGCGCCTCGCGCTGCACGAGGAGGTCGCCGCCGGTGTTGGTGATCAGGGCGAGCGCGCACACCGTGGACGGCACGGTGCACTCGTCGAGGGAGAAGTCGATCGGGGCGCCGTGCTGGGGCTGGAGGGTGACGGTGGCGTGCAGGTCGGCGAAGGAGCTCGCGCCTTCGTAGATGGTGACGAAGACGAGGATGCGCCGGAAGTCCTGCCTGTGGTCGAGGTTGACCGTGAGGTTCTCACCGCTCGCCAGGGCACCGGTGCGGTCGTCGCCGTCGAGGTGGATGTACGGCGGCCGGTGCAGCGAACCGAAGGCGTTGCCGAGGGCCTGTACGACCCCTTTGCGGCCGTCGGTGAGCTCGTAGAGGGCGCACAGGTCGAGGTCGATCTCTCCTCGCCCGCCTCCCCACCGGCTGCCCCAGCCGGAAGGCTGCTTGCGCATCTGCCAGTTGAGGTTCACGCGCATGGCTCCGGAGGTGCCGCCCTGCTTGGCGAGCGAGACGGAGGGCGCCGCCTTGGTGAGCGTGACCTTGGACAGGCGGACCGGCTGGGGCGCCGGAGGCGTCGCGGGCGCGGACGGCGCGGCCGGGGGCGGCAAGGTCGAAGACAGCATGGTCGGGAGCGACGGTGCCGGGGTCGGTGCGGGAGGCGGGGGCGGGGGCACCGGGGCCGCTGCGGTGGGCGGGGGCGGTGTCGCCGGGCGCGGTGCGGCGGGTGGTGCGGCCTGCTGGGGTTCGTCCACGGTGATACCGAAGTCCGTCGCCAGGCCCTCCAGCCCGCTGCCGTAGCCCTGGCCCACGGCGCGGAACTTCCAGCCGCCCTGACGGCGGTAGAACTCACCGAGCACGAAGGCCGTCTCCACAGTCGCGCCGGGGCTGTCGAAGCGGGCGACCGCCTGGCCGCTCACGGCGTCGGTCACCTCGATGTAGAGGCCAGGCACCTGTCCGAAGGTGCCGCCGTCGGCCGAGGCGGCGAGGACGATCCGCTCGATCGCGCCCTCCACGCGCGCGAGGTCGACGGAAAGTGTGTCGGTGACGCCCGCGGCGGCCGTCCTCTTGCCCTCGTGGCGCACCGCGCCGGAGGGATGGGCGGGCTGGTTGTAGAAGACGAAGTCCTCGTCGGAGCGGACCTTCCCGGTGGCGAGCAGCAGCGCGGAGGCGTCCGCGTCGGGCACGCCGGGTCCGGAGCGCCAGCCCAGTACGACGCGCAGCGCCGTGGTCGGCACCGGCGTGTTCGCCCCTTTAAGCATGGACATGCCTGCCCCCATCCGTGTCGGCTTCCAGACACCCTCGGTCGTCCAGGTCATCCCTACCCGCACAACCTATTCGCCGGTACAGCGAACTCCCACGACGAGCACAGAAAGATCGCCGGTCAACTGCCGGTAACCCCGCAGGAACTCGCCCTTTACACGATTAGAACGCGGACCGACGTCCCTTTTTGCCAAGTTCGCTCGGATTGGGGATCCCGGGTCACTGCCGACACGGAAAACAACCCTCTTATCGGTCTCCCCAACGAGCACATCGTGGGCTTAACTTATGTGCCATGACCTCCCCCCGCTCCACTTATGGTGGCGGCTACTACTCCGCCTCCTTCCCGGACACCCCGATCTACGACTCGCTCGTCGCCGAGCGCGGTACCCCGCAGATCGCCCCGATCCGGGTCCCCGCCGCCTATGACACCGGCAGCAGCCTGCCCGCCCTGCCGCCGGCTCTGCCCGCTCTCCCGGCGGCACCCTCCCCGCAGGCTCCGGCCTACGGCTACCCGCAGGCGCCGCAGCCCGCGCCGCTGCAGCAGGCGCCCACGGCGTACATCCCGCAGCAGGCTGCCGCCCCTCGGGGTTACCCCGGCCCGCACGCCCCGCAGCCGCAGCGCCCGATGGGCATGGGCACGGGTTACGAGGCCATGCGCCCGGCCGCGCCGCGGCCCGCGCCGGCTCCGTACCAGGACCCGTACAACAACCAGCAGTACCGCGGCTACTGACCGGCGCACCGGTCGCTGTCGGCGCCTGATGGCACGATGGCCGCATGGGAAACGCCGTATTGCAGTCGATCCACGTTCATCCGGTCAAGGCATTCCGGGGTCACGCACCCCGGGAGGCTGTGGTGGAGCCCTGGGGCCTGGCCGGAGACCGGCGCTGGACGCTGATCGACGACGGAGGAAAGGTCGTCACACAGCGCGAACAGCCGCGCCTCGCGCTGGCCGCCGCCGAGCCCGAGGCCGGCGGCGGCGTGCGTCTGTTCGCGCCCGGCCAGGCGCCCCTGACGGTGTCCGTGCCCGAGCCGGCCGGAACCGTGCCCGTGAACGTCTTCGGCACCAAGGTCGAGGCGGTGCCGGCCGCCGCTGCCGCGGACGCCTGGTGCAGCGCCTGTGCAGGGGCGGACGTCCGCCTGGTCCACATGGACGATCCGGGCACCCGCCGCCCCGTCGATCCCGAGTACGCCCTGCCCGGCGAGACGGTGAGCTTCGCCGACGGCTACCCCTTGCTGGTCACCACGACGGCCTCCCTGGACGCCCTGAACTCGCTGATCGCCGAGGGCGCGCACGCCGCCGAGGGCCCGCTGCCGATGAACCGCTTCCGGCCGAACGTCGTCGTCGCCGGCACCGAGGCCTGGGCCGAGGACCACTGGTCACGGATCTCCATGGGCGAGGTCGTCTTCCGCGTCGCGAAGGCGAGCGGACGCTGTGTCGTCACCACCGTCGACCAGGACACCGCCGTACGCGGGCGGGAGCCGCTGCGCACCCTGGCACGTCACCGCAAGGTCGGATCCAGGCTGCTCTTCGGCCAGAACCTCGTGCCCCTCTCGCGCGGCACGATCAGGGTCGGGGACCCGGTGCGGGTGCTGCAGTAGCGCGCGACGGCGGCCGGGGAACCGGGGGCGGGTCCCGCTCGTTGGGAGGGCGTGAGAGATTCGTGAGATGCCGCGTGCGTGACCGTCCGCGGTGCACGTGACGTCGCTCTCTCTTGCTCCGGGTCGCGGATGCGCTCCCGCGCCGGGGGTTATGACGGGGCGTAAGGGGGTGGGGACATGCGGGCGATCCGTGGCCTGTGGCGCTGGCGGCACAATCCGCTGCGCCGCGCGACCGACCTGGCCGAGGCATGGGTGGCGCTCGCGGCGCTGGTGCTGGTCGCCGTGGCCGCGCCCGTGGTCGGCTGCCTGGCCGGCGCCGCCGCCCAGGACTCGCTGCAGCGGTCCGTGCGCGAGCAGCGCCACACACGCCGCCTCGTCACGGCCACGGTGATACGTGACCTGGGCGAGGCCCCGCTGGAGACCGACCCCGACACCACGCCGGCGCGCGAGACCCACAGCCGTGTCCTCGCGGACTGGACCGCACCCGACGGCACCCCCCGGCACGGCCCGGCCCTGGCCGACCTCAAGTCCCCGCACACGGGCGACCACTTCGGACTCTGGACGGACCCGCACGGCCGAATAACGACCCGCCCGCTGGACTCCCCCACCGCCACGACACACGCGGTGCTCGCCGGGATCGGCGCGGCCCTGCTGGTCGCGGGCCTGGTCGAAGGCGGCAGGCGGCTGGCGGTGTGGCGCATGGTCCGCAGCCGGTACGCACGCTGGGACCAGGCCTGGGACCGGGCGGGTCCGGACTGGGGCAAGGCGGGCACCGGCTGCTGACGGCCTTCCGGCTCTGGTCAACCCACCGTGCACGCACACGCTACGGTGGACCGGCCGAAGCGCATTCGGCGACAACCCGCGGGTGAGCGAACCGCAGGGGCGCGCGCAGGTTTTCGGGAGCGCGAACGCGCACCAGCCCCACGGGCTGAGCACGGTCGCGGTCCCGGCACCGGCAGCACGTGCCCCCTGGGGGAGCGAGCCATCAGTACGACGAGGTGGGGGCACAGCAACGCCATGGCACAGGGCACGGTCCAGGTGACGCACACCGGTACGTCGCGGTGGCGGCGCCGCACAGGTGAGTACGCATCGCTCGCCGCCGCCCTGGAGGCCGCCGCCGACGGCGACGTCCTCACCATCGCCCCCGGGACCTACCGGGAAAACCTCGTGGTCCAGCGGGCGGTGACGCTCCGTGGCCCGGAGGGGTCCCCCGGTTCGGTGCGGATCGCGCCCGTGGACGGTGTGCCGCTCACCGTGCGCGCCTCGGCCGTGGTGCAGGACCTGCACGTGGAGGGCCAGGACGCGGCGGCGCCCGCGCTGCTGGTCGAGGACGGCACGCCCGAGCTGATGGACGTGCGGATCGTGACCCGGTCCGCCGCGGGCATCGAGGTGCGCGGCGGCGCCCGACCGACCGTGCGCCGCTGCACCGTCGACAACCCGGCCGGCATCGGCATCGCCGTACTCGACGGCGGCAGCGGGGTGTTCGAGGAGTGCGAGGTCGTGGCGGCCGGGCAGGCGGGCGTGGCCGTCCGCGGCGGTGCGCATCCGCGGCTGGAGCGCTGCCGTGTGCACCACGCCTCCGGCACCGGGCTGACCGCCACGGGCGAGAACTCCGCGCTGGAGGCGGTGGGTTGTGAGATCTACGAGGTCCGCGGCTCCGGCGTGCAGGTCACCCAGCGGGCGACGGCGCATCTGACCGACTGCGATGTGCACCGCACCACCGCCGACGGCGTCACCCTGGACACGGACGCGGTGCTCACGCTCGCCGACTGCCGCATCCACGACATCCCGGAGAACGCGGTCGACCTGCGCTCCCGTTCGGTGCTCACACTGACCCGGACGACGGTCCGTCAGTTCGGGCGCAACGGCCTGTCGGTGTGGGATCCGGGGACCCGGGTGGACGCCCATCAGTGCGAGATCTTCGACAGCACCGGCGACTATCCGGCGGTGTGGGTCAGCGACGGTGCCACCGCCGTCCTCGACTCCTGCCGGGTGCACGACGTGCCGGACGCCCTGTTCGTCCTGGACCGCGGTTCGCGCGCGGACGTCGTGGACAGCGATCTGTCGCAGGTGCGCAACACGGCGGTGTCGGTGAGCGACGGGGCGACCGCGCAGCTCGACGACTGCCGGATCCGGGAGGCGGCGACCGGAGCGTGGTTCCGCGACCACGGCAGCGGCGGCACGCTGAACAACTGCACCCTGGACGGCACCCAGACCGGCGTGATCGTCACCAAGGGCGCCGACCCGACCATCGAGCGCTGCACGGTCGACTCCCCCGCCGAGGCGGGCTTCTACGTCTCGGCGGGCGGCCGCGGCAGCTTCCTGAACTGCCGGGTCAGCGGCAGCGGCGGTTACGGCTTCCATGTGATCGACGGCTGCCGGGCGACACTGCGCAAGTGCCGAACGGAGCGCTGCGCGCGCGGCGGTTACGAGTTCGCCGACGCGGGCCCGGACTCCGGGTCCGGGACGGGCCCGGTCGTGGAGGACTGCACCAGCGACGAGAGCGGCGGCATGCGCCCGCCCACGATCCGCGAGACCGCCGTACAGACGGCGTCGCATTCCCCCGGGCTGCTCGGCTCGATCCCCGGGCAGCGCAGCACGGAGCAGGAGCCGCGGGTCGCCGCCGAGCCGGCGAAGCCGGTGCGGACGTCGAAGGACGTGCTCGGGGAACTCGACGCGCTGGTGGGCCTGGAGAGCGTCAAGCGCGAGGTGCGGGCGCTGACCGACATGATCGAGGTCGGGCGGCGCCGGCAGCAGGCGGGCCTGAAGGCGGCCTCGGTCAAGCGGCATCTGGTCTTCACCGGTTCCCCCGGCACCGGCAAGACGACGGTCGCCCGCCTCTACGGCGAGATCCTCGCCTCGCTCGGCGTGCTGGAGAAGGGGCACCTGGTGGAGGTGTCCCGGGTCGACCTGGTCGGCGAGCACATCGGTTCCACGGCGATCCGCACCCAGGAGGCGTTCGAGAAGGCGCGCGGCGGTGTGCTGTTCATCGACGAGGCGTACGCGCTATCCCCCGAGGACGCCGGGCGTGACTTCGGCAAGGAGGCCATCGACACGCTGGTGAAGCTGATGGAGGACCACCGGGACGCGGTGGTCGTGATCGTCGCCGGCTACACAGCGGAGATGGAGCGCTTTCTGTCCGTCAACCCCGGTGTCGCCTCGCGCTTCTCCCGCACCATCACCTTCGGCGACTACGGCCCCGACGAACTGCTCAGGATCGTGGAACAGCAGGCCGACGAGCACGAGTACCGGCTGACGCCGGGCGCCTCCGAGGCGCTGCTGAAGTACTTCACGGCCATCCCGAAGGGCCCGGCGTTCGGCAACGGCCGCACCGCCCGGCAGACCTTCGAGGCCATGGTGGAGCGGCATGCGAGCCGCGTCGCCCAGCTGGCGGACCCCAGCACCGACGATCTGACCCTGCTGTTCGCGGAGGACCTTCCGGAGCTGCCCTGAGCACCGTGGCCTGCCTCACGCGCTGCGGGCTGCCCGGCCCAGCCGGCGTCGGCCCGGTGCTCCGTGGGCTCCGGCCGTGGACCCGGCAGCTCCGGGCGCAGGCGGCCCAGCAGACGCGCGCGCTCCCGGGCGAAGACGGGGTCCGCCTGGTAGTCGGAGTGGCCGAGGACGGGCGCCGGGAGGGGATGCGCGGGCATGCGGCCGTAGGCGAGCGGGTCCTGCAGCGGGCCGTGGTCGACCTCGGGCGCGGCGTCGTCGGGGACGCGGACGGGGCCGCCGATGGGGTCGGTGCTGCGGTAGAGGTTGCCCCAGCAGGCGACGTCGCGGTGCAGGGCGGCGAGGGCGGGCGGTCCGAAGTGGGCCGGGAACCAGCGGCCGTAGAGGCGTTCCAGCGGGGAGCCGTAGGTCAGCAGCGCGATCCGGCCGCGCACCGATGGGGGCAGCCGCGGCCAGGACACTGCCCTGGGAATGACCGGAGAGGACAAGGCGGCCCCCGATGCGCTGGGTCCAGGTGGCCACGCGCCACGTCAGATCCGGCACGGCGCGCTCGGCGTAGCACGGTGGGGCGAAGGGGTGCGCGGCGCGCGGCCAGAAGGTGCCGACGTCCCAGAGGATGCCGATCGTGTCCGCGCCGAGGCGTCCTTGGACGCGCGCCTGCCCCAGGTCACGAAGAGCACGAAGCCGAGGCCGACCAGCCAGGAGCCCAGCGCCTGCGAGGTCTCGGCGACGGCCTGTACGGCGTCGTAGGCGCGGCGCGCGGCTCCGTCGGGCGTCTTGCCCGTGGCCAGCGCGCCGGCCAGCGCCACAGCGCCGAGCAGCAGGGTGGTCACGGCGAGCACGGCGACGATCAGGAGTGCCTCGGGTTCGCCAGGATGCTCGTGGCGGACCCGGTCGCGTTCGGCGCGGGCCAGCCGGGCGGCGATCAGCAGCAGGACCGCGAGGACCGGCGGGATCGTGGACGCCTGCCAGGTCAGCACCGGCGGCCCCGGGAGCGCGGCGTGGCTGCCGTCGAGCCAGTCGGCGACGCGCTGTGCGACCCCGCCGGACATCACGCCGCCCAGCGCGCAGGCGAGCAGGGCGACGGCCGGTCCGCCGAGGCCCCGCATGCCGGCGCGCGGGTCGGGGCCGCGGCGGTGGACGCTCCCGGCCACGACGGCGAGCGCGACGACCAGCAGCCCCTGGGTCAGCATGAGGGCGCCGAAGGCCGGGTCGCCCGGCAGCCGCCCGGCGGACCGCCAGCCGGGCCGGGACCAGCCGACGTAGACAACGGTGAGTAGCAGGGCGAGCGCGCCGAGCGGCAGGAGGCGTACGACGTGCCGGTCGAGCCGCTGGTCGAGGCGGTTCTCGCTGCGGCCCCGGCGGCAGGCGACTCCGACGGCCGTCGCCGACCACGCCGGCAGGGCCGCGGCGAGCAGCCGGCCGAGGATGTCCGGGGCGGCGGGTCCGCCGGGCCGGTGGTCGAAGCGGATCGCCGGGGTCGCGACGGCGGCGGCGACGGTCAGCAGGGCCGCGGCGGCGTGGGCGGCGCGCAGTCGGGCCACGAGGCGGCGCCCGCACCAGAAGCCGGCCCTGGTCAGCGCGCTGCCGTCGGTGTCCGGCTCGGCGTCGTAGGACATCGGCCGGTGGGACTCGTACGTGCTCCAGGTGCGGCGGGAGAGGTACCAGAGCAGGACCGTCAGCGCGGTCGGCACCAGTGCGGCGAGGGCGAGCCGGCGGCCGGGCAGGCTCCACCAGGTGTCGTGCCCGCCGGGGCCCGTGGCCGCCGGGGATGCGAGGAAGGTCAGCCAGGAGTTGCGCTGGGCGCAGGACCGGACGCCGGCGCACTGCCAGGCCACCAGATCCAGGGCCACCTCGCAGGCGGCGGCCACCGGCAGCACGGTCAGGGTGAGGGCGGCCAGCCGTACGAGGAGGCCGTACAGGCGGACCGTGTGGTGCCGGCCGGGCGCGGCGGGGCGCCTCCAGTGGGCGAGGTTGACCACCATGAACGGCAGCAGCAACAGCCACAGGGCGCGGCTGCCGTCGCCGGAGGCCAGGTTGCACCAGACATACGTCTCCTGGACCGGCCCGTCCCGGGCGTCTTTCCCGCCCGCGCCGTCGGCGGCGTCCTCGGCGCGCCGGAAGACGGCGGCCGTGTCGTCGCCCGTGACCCGGACGGTACGCGGATCACCGAGCATCTCCTCCGGAGTGGCCCCGCCCACCCCGTGCACCAGCAACTCCAGCTCGGGGTCCGTCTGCAGCTCGCTGCGGCGTTCCTGAGCGCGGTCCACCGTTCTGGCCCCCCGTGACGCGCCCGAAGGACTGTGTCGATGCGGGCTCAGGATCTCCGGTCCGGGGGTGCCGTACACCTTTCGTCACGGAATCTCCCCGATCCGGGTGACGATGGCCGGGGCGGCCGGGGCTCACGTGGCATGCACACGTCGTGACAGGTGGTGGCGCAACCGGTGCCGACCCGTGAAAAGATGGGACGCCCGCGCAACTCCGGCCGGCCGGAATCTCCTGGTCGAGGCCGGTGCGCCGGGTGTCGGACGGAGATGGCGGCGAAAGGACCGGAGCGTACGTGAGTGAGAATCAGAACCTCCTCGCGGAGCAGCGCCGCGCCCTGATCCTGGACGAGGTCCGGCGCCGGGGCGGTGTGCGGGTCAACGAACTGACCCGCAAGCTCGGCGTGTCGGACATGACCGTACGCCGTGACCTGGACGCCCTCGCCCGCCAGGGCGTGCTGGAGAAGGTGCACGGCGGCGCGGTGCCGGTGGTCGAGGCCAGTACGCACGAGCCCGGCTTCGAGGCGAAGTCGGGACTGGAGCTGACCGCCAAGGAGGACATCGCCCGCGCCGCCGCCAAGCTGGTCACCCCGGGCACGGCGATCGCCCTCTCCGGCGGTACGACGACGTACGCGCTCGCCCAGCAGCTGCTGGAGGTGCCCGACCTGACCGTCGTGACGAACTCGGTGCGGGTCGCGGACGTCTTCCACGCGGCACAGCGCACCTCGGGCAGCCAGCGGCAGGGCGCGGCCACTGTGGTGCTGACCGGCGGTGTGCGCACCCCGTCGGACTCACTGGTGGGACCGGTGGCCGACCAGGCGATCGCCGCCCTCCACTTCGATCTGCTGTTCCTCGGTGTGCACGGCATATCGGTGGAGGCCGGTCTGTCCACGCCGAACCTCGCCGAGGCGGAGACGAACCGGCGGCTGGTGCACTCCGCGCGCCGGGTCGTGGTGGTCGCCGACCACACCAAGTGGGGCACGGTGGGCCTGAGTTCCTTCGCCGCGCTGGAGCAGGTGGACACGCTGGTGACCGATGCGGGCCTGCCCGCCGAGGCACGCGCGGAGATCTCCGAGCACCTGCGGGTGGTCGTGGCGGGCGAGCCCGGGGAAGACGACGCAGACATCTGAGGGTCTGTCAGCTATGGTGGGCCGCCCGGTTCGACCGCCCTGCGGGGATGGCACAAGGGGGTTGCGTCCATGGCTCGTCGTCTGCGCCCGGTGGACCTCGACTTCGTCGGGGTCGCGCCCGTGCGTCTGGTCTTCGCGCGGGAGGTCTCCGCGTCCCCCGAGCAGGTCTTCCGCGCGCTGGCGGAGGATGTGCCCGGCTGGACGCAGTGGTTCTCGGCGGTGACGCTGGCCCGGGCCACCGACGGTGGCGCCGGGCGTGAGATCCGGCTCAGGGGCGGGACGCGGTTCGCGGAGACAGTCCTGGTGGCCAAGGCGCCCGAGGTGTACGCCTACCGCGTCGACACCACCAACGCACCGGGCGTCCGTGCCCTGGTCGAGGAGTGGCGCCTGACTCCTCGGGGCACGGGCACCCGGGTGCGGTGGACCTTCGCCGCCGACGGGACGGCGCCGTTGCGGTTCGCTCTCGGGCTGGCCCGGCCGGGCCTCGGGCATGCCTTCCGCGACGCGGTGACGTCCCTGGACCGGCGCCTGGCGAGCCGCTGATCAGCCGGTGCCGCGGGTGTGCTGCGATTCGGCCACGACCGCGGCCATCAGTTCCGCGTCCAGTGCGGAGACGTCGGCCAGACGCGAGGCCGCGGACAGCGAGTTGAGCAGGGTCTTGGTGACGCGCAGTGCCGCCTGGGGGCGGCGGACGACGGGCCTGGCCCAGTCGGCGACGGCCTTGTCCAGTTCGTGAGCCGGGACGACCTTCTGCAGGATGGACAGGGACTGGGCTTCCGCCGCGGTGATGGCCCGGCCGGTGAGGACGATCTCGCGGACGCGGGCGGCGCCGACCTCGTTGATGAGACGGGGCAGGAGGCCGCCCCACGCGGTGGGCAGTCCGAGCGCGAGTTCGGGCAGCCGGAAGGTCGCGTCCTCGGATCCGACCCGCAGATCGCAGGCGAGCGCGAGGGCGAAGCCCGCCCCGATGGCCTTGCCGTGGACGCGCGCGATGGTGACGGCCGGGTTCGAGGTCAGGGCCTCGCAGACGCGCCGTGCCTTGGTCCCCGACATACGGATGCCGCTGCCCGTGGGGTCGTGGGCGAGATGCCGGGCGGACTCACCGCGGTCCCCGCCGAGGCAGAAGTCGGCGCCGCTCCCGGTGAGCACGAGCACCCGGACCGCCGGGTCCTGGTCCTGGAGGACCGCCAGGAGGTCGTCCAGCAGGGCGTCGGTGACGGTGTTGCCCTGCTCGGGCGTGTTCAGCTCGACGGTGAGGACGGGACCCTCCCGGTGGGTCCGCAGAGCGCGCCGTACGGCGCCTGCCGGGAGGGTCGTGAGGGGGAGGGCGGTCATGTCGTCACTTTCAGGGAGGTGATGCGCCGGAAGACCATCCGGTTCGCGTAGGTCGGGCCTGCGGCCGGCCGCAGAGTGGGGAAACGTTCCAGCAGGTGGGTGAGCAGGAGGCGGGCCTCCAGGCGGGCCAGGCCCGAGCCGAGGCAGTAGTGGACGCCGCCGCCGAAGGTGAGGTGGACGCCCTTGCGGCGGATGTCGAAGAGGTGGGGATCCGGGTTGCGGCGCGGGTCGTGGTTGGCGGCGCCGTACAGGACGTGGACGGTGGTGTCCTTGGCGATGGGGACGCCTGCCAGGACGGTGTCGTCGGCGGCGAAGCGCGAGTTGAGGTGGATCGGCGGGTCATAGCGCAGCGCTTCCTCGATCGCGTTGTCGACGTCCTCGGGGTGCCCGCGCAGCCAGTCGGCCCGGGCGGGGTCCTGGGTCAGGAACCACACGGCGTTGGTCAGCAGGGTCGCGGTGGTCTCCAGGGAGGCGATGGTGAGGAACATCGTCAGGTCGTACAGCATCTGGTCGGCCGCAGCGCGGTCGTCGGGGTACTGGGCGTCCCAGTAGCGGATCCAGCCGCTGAGGACGTCGTCGCCGGGGTGGGCGCGCCGGTCGGCGACGAGGCCGGTGAAGAAGGCCCGCATCTCCAGGGTGGCCTCGGCCGAGACGGCCAGTTCGCTCTTGGTGGGGATCAGTTCCTGGGCGTGGACCTGCCGGTGGGTGAAGTCCAGGATGTGCGGGTAGTGCTCGGCCGGGATGGCGAGCCAGTGGCCGACGGTGTGGATGGGCAGCTGGTCACCGACCAGGGTGACGAAGTCGGCCTCGCCGTGGGCGCGCAGCTGCAGATCGAGGCGGTCCAGGAGCTTGCTGACGTGGGCGGCGATCCGGGGCCGCATGGCCTCGAGGGTGCCGCGGTCGAAGAGGTTGCCCAGGGCGCGGCGCCGGAAGGTGTGCTCGGGCGGGTTGAGGCGGGACAGCGTCCGTGTCATTTCCCGGGTAGCCGGATCCTGCCAGCGTGCCATGTCCGGCCGGCGTTGCTGCCAGGCGAAATCCGGCACGAGCCAGTCCCTGCCGCGCAGGATCTGGTTGCAGGCATCGAATCCGGTCACGAAGTACCCGCCCCAGGGAGCGGGCACCACTTCACCCAGTGTGCGCAGTTCCTCCCAGATGGGGAGGGGATAGGCCTGTCCTTCGGCGGAACGCAGACGGCGAAGGAGGGGGATGACGGCTCGGCGGTCGGTGGTGGTACCGCGTATGACGCCAACGGCGGTCACGCGAAGCTCCTTTGTGGCTGGGCGCTACCGTTACCGCCGGAACCTACCCTTCCCCTCTCCCTCGTCATGCGCCTGACAGTGTTGCTCCCGTCACATGCCACACATGAGACGACCACATCTCAGGGATCACACCCGGAAGATGTCCAGGAAGGTGCTCCAGAAGCCCTTCTTCCTGGCCGGCTCCTGGCGGGCGGCGGCGACCGGTGCCGTGGGGATCGGCTGCTCCCCCGCGGCGGGGACGGTCCGGCTCTGCAGCGCGGAGGCGATATGGGTGGCCGGTGTCGGGCTGAAGGCCACGGGCAGCGCGACCAGCGCCCGGTGGAACGGGCCCGGCCGCCACTGAAGGTCCTTCGCCGGGACGGCCAGCGTCAGGTCGGGCAGGGCGTTGAGCAGCTTCTCGATCGCGGTGACGGCGATGACCTGCGCCGGATCCTTGGCCGGGCACGCGTGCGGTCCGGCTCCCCAGGCCAGGTGGGCGCCCTTGCTGTGCCTGCGGCGGGCCTCGTCGAGCGCGGGGTCGGTGTTGGCGGCGGCGAAGCTGATGACGACCGGCGTGCCCGCCTCGGCCACGACTCCCCCGAGGTCCACGTCCTGGACCGGGTAGTGGGTGGCGTAGTTGGCGATGGGCGTCTGGTTCCACAGCACGTGATCGATCGCCTCCTCGATCAGCAGCCCGGAGTCGCGTCCGCTGGTGTCGGGCGACAGCAGCAGGATCAGGGCGTTGCCGATCAGGTTGCGCTCGGGTTCCACGCCGGCGCCCATCAGCATGACCAGCTGGTCCTTGAGCTCCTCGTCGGTCAGCCCCGCCGGGTGCTGGATCAGCCAGGAGGTGACGTCGTCGCCGGGCTGCCGACGCTTGAGGGCGATCAGCTGCATGAGGCAGGCGGTGAGCTCCTCGTTGGCGCGCAGGGCGTCCTTGCCGTCGAAGATGGCCGACATGGCGCTGGTGAGGGTGTCCCCGATGTCCGCCGGGCAGCCGAACAGCTTGTTGAACAGCAGCAGCGGCAGCAGTTTGGCGTAGTCGTTGAGGAGGTCGGCACGACCGCGCTCGCTGAACTGGTCGATGAGGTAGTCGGCGATGGGCTCGACGTCGCGCCGGATCCGGGTGATGTTGAGCCGGGCCAGGCTGTCGGTGACGGCCTTGCGCAGCCTGAGGTGCACGGCGCCGTCGGTGAACAGGCAGTTGGGCCGGTACGCCATCATCGGCAGCACCGGGTGGTCCAGCGGGATCTGCCCTTCGCCCAGAGCCTTCCAGCGGCGGGCGTCCCGGGCGAACAGCGTGGTGTTCTGCAGCACGCGCAGGGCCGTTTCGTGCCCGACGACGAGGGTGGCGTCGATGCCGGGTGCGAGTTCGACCGGTCCGGCGGGACCGTGGGCGCGCAACCGGTCGTAGACCTCTTGGGGGTCGGCGGCGAACGCGGCGTCGTGCATGGGGCATCTGGCGCCGGCGGGGGCGGGGACTGACTGGCGGTCCATGGGGGTTCCTTCTGCTGGCTCCGGGCCGGTGGTCCGGGGGGAGACGGTCCGGGCGGATGGGCGGGTCAGGCGGCTCGGGTGAGCAGGTGACGGACGAGCGCGATCAGCGCGTGGGCGGAGGACTGCCGGTCGCGGGCGTCGCAGTAGACGACGGGGGTGTCCGGGAGCAGGTCGAGGGCCTCGCGCACCTCCGCCTCCTCGTAGACCGTGCCCGGCTCGAAGCCGTTGACCGCGATGGCGTACTCGAGGCCGTACCGCTCGACGAGGTCGATGACGGGGAAGGTCTCCTCCAGCCGGGCCGGGTCGACCAGGAGCAGTGCGCCGAGCGCGCCGCGGGCCATGTCCTCCCACAGCTGCATGAAACGCTGCTGACCCGGGGTTCCGAACAGGTACAGCACGAGGTCGTCGCTGAGCGTCAGACGGCCGAAGTCCAGGGCCACGGTGGTGGTGGTCTTGTCCGCCACGCCCCTGAGGTCGTCCACGTGCAGGGACGCCTGCGTCATCTTCTCCTCGGTGCGCAGCGGGGTGATCTCCGACAGCGAGCCGATGAAGGTCGTCTTGCCCACGGCGAAATGCCCGACGACCAGGATCTTGGCAGCATTGGTCACCGCGCTGGAGACGTAGATGGATCCAGGGGCCGTCTCAGCCGATGAGGGATTGGAGTCCATTCAGAACCTTCTCGAGGGTCGCTCTGTCAACGTTCTGAGCCCGGGGCGGCTCGGCGCGGCGCAGGAGGTGGCCCTGCTCGAATAAATCGGTCAGCAGCAGCCGGGCCACCCCCACCGGCAGTCCCACGTGGCCCGCGACCTCGGCGACCGACAGGTAGCCGCCCGCGCACAGCTGCCAGATCGCCATCACCTCGGGGCCGGCCCCCAGCGGAGGTGTCCGCTCGGGAGCCAGGGTGACCAGGGTGTGCAGCGCCAGGTCGTCCGCGGCCGGCAGGCTCCGGCCACCAGTGATGACGTAGGAGCGGACGAACTCGCTGGTGACGGAGGCCTCCTCACCGGGCGTGGTCATACCCCGGCACCGTTCTCCGAGCGCGGAGCCACACTCATCGCCTTGCTCAGGGCGGCCACCGTCTTCTGCATCCGGAAGGACATGGCCTCCATGTCGACGTCCGGCGCGGCCGAGACGGCGAGATACGAGCCCTGGCCGGCGGCGATCAGGAAGATCCAGCCGCCGTCGTACTCCAGCAGCGTCTGCTTCCAGATCCCGTGGCCCGCTCCCACGAACGCCGCGACGGCGCGGCTCAGCGACTGCATCGAACTCATCGCGGCGGCGTTCGTCTCGGCATCGTCGCGTGCGATGTCGTCCGAACGCTGCAGCAACAGGCCGTCTCCCGAGACGAGGATCGCGTGCCGGGCTCCGCGTACCTCGAGCACGTCGTTCAGCACCCAGGACAGGTCGATCTTCACTGGTTGTCAGGTCCTTCCGTGGAGTTCGTGGTCCGCCCGAGCTGAGTTCCGCGCGCGAACGCCCCGAGCCGCGAGGCCGTCACTTCGCTGACCGGCTCGGGAGTCCGCTCCTGGCCGTCGGTGTCGAGGGCCGGGACCACCGTGACGGGGCCGCTGCGCCGCCGGCGTTTGGGCAGACCTCCCGAGGTCGTTCCCACCACGTGCGAGGGTCCCACGACCGGGACCGGCGCCAGCCGTTGGGAGGCGGCCTCCGGTTCCGCGGTGTCCTCGGCGTCGGCCGCCGGGGAAGGAGTGTCGGCCGAGAGGAGACTTTCGGGCACACGAATCACGGCACGCACTCCGCCGTAGGGGGACACGGAACCGACGGAGACGGCGAAGCCGTAGCGGGCGGCGAGCATGCCGCACACGGCGAAGCCGAACCGCGGCGGATCGCCGAGACCGGTGATGTCGACGGGACCGTCGACGGAGAGCAGGGCCGCCGCCCGGTCCTTGGTCTCCTGGTCCATGCCCAGTCCGGCGTCGTCCACGATGAAGCAGACACCGGTCGGCACGGTCTGGATGTTGACCTCGACCGGCGTTCCGGGCGCGCTGTAGTTCGTCGCGTTGTCCAGCAGTTCGGCCAGTACGACGGCCACCGGCTCGACCGCCTTGCCGACGAGGGAGACGCTGACCTGCGAGTGGACGCTGACCCGGTTGAAGTCCTTGATCCTGCCCTGGGCGCTGCGCGCGACGTCGTAGACGGTCGCCGCGCCGTCACGCCGGCCCAGCCATCCGCCGCACAGCACGGAGATGCCCTTGGCGCGGCGGCCGAACTGGCTGCCGGTGTGGTCGACCGTCATCAGGTCGGCCAGGACCTCCGTGGTGTCGCCGTACTTCTTCAGCAGGCTGTCCAGGAGGACCTGCTGTTCCTCGGCGAGCGACTGGAGCGTGCCCATGGCGGACTTCAGCACCGCCTTGGTCGACGCCTCCGCGTCCGCCCGTACGTCGGCGAGGTCACGCTGATGCTGTGCGGTCAGCGTGGCGACGTGCGTGTGGAGCTGCCCGATGTCGCCGCGGGCCTGCCCCAGTCCTGCCTCCAGGTCCTTTCTCGTTCTTCGGAGCGCCATGTTGGTTCTCCGGGCCCGCATCACTGCGACGACCGCAGCGACGAGCACCACCAGCAAGATCCACAGCAGTGGATCCGTGGTCAATGACGTCATGAGACTCTCTTCAAGTCGCATCGCGCCTGGAGCGTGCGAGCGCGATGGTGCCTTTGAGACTGTCCCCCCGTACGCGTTCATGACACGCCGTCAGCCCACCGAAAAGTGGGATGATCTTATCAGTCACACGGGCACAACCGACTTGCCCAGAACCACAATTGAGACGTCATCAAACCCTCACAGCCCCGTCACCCGCCCGTTGGGCGCCGGCCCCCGAAAGGGTGGGGCCGGCTCAGTGCGGCCACACCCCCGTGGCCAGCAGGGTCTCGATCGCCGCGGTGTACGGCGCGATGTCCAGGCCCTGCCCGGCCAGCCAAGCGTCGGAGTAGTACTTGTCGAGGTAGCGGTCGCCCGGGTCGCACAGCAGGGTGACGACACTGCCCCGGCGGCCCTCGGCCACCATCTCGGAGACGATCTTCAGCGCGCTCCACAGCCCGGTACCCGTGGAGCCGCCCGCCTTGCGGCCGATGGCCCGCTCCAGTGCCCGTACGGCGGCGACGCTGGCCGCGTCCGGGACCTTCATCATCCGGTCGATCGCGCCCGGCACGAAGCTCGGCTCCATGCGCGGCCGGCCGATGCCCTCGATGCGGGAGCCGCAGTCGCAGGTGACGTCCGGATCGCCGGTGGTCCAGCCCTCGAAGAAGCAGGAGTTGTCCGGGTCCGCGACGCAGATACGGGTGTCGTACTGCATGTAGTGGACATAGCGCGCGAGGGTGGCGGAGGTGCCGCCGGTGCCGGCGGTGGCGACGATCCAGGCCGGCTCCGGGAAGCGCTCCAACTCCAGCTGGCGGAAGATCGATTCGGCGATGTTGTTGTTGCCGCGCCAGTCGGTGGCCCGCTCGGCGTAGGTGAACTGGTCCATGTAGTGGCCGCCGGTCTCCACCGCGAGGCGGGCGGACTCCTCGTACATCTTGCGCGAGTCGTCCACGAAGTGACACCGGCCGCCGTGGAACTCGATCAGGCGGCACTTCTCGGCGCTGGTCGTGCGCGGCATGACCGCGATGAAGGGCACGCCGATCAGCTTGGCGAAGTAGGCCTCGGAGACGGCGGTGGAGCCGCTGGAGGCCTCGATGACCGGGCGGCCGGGGCGGATCCAGCCATTGCAGAGGCCGTAGAGGAAGAGGGAGCGGGCGAGGCGGTGTTTGAGGCTTCCGGTGGGGTGCGTCGACTCGTCCTTCAGGTAGAGGTCGATGCCCCACTGCTCGGGGAGGGGGAAGCGCAGCAGGTGCGTGTCCGCCGATCGGTTGGCGTCGGCCTGGACCTTGCGGACGGCCTCTTTCAGCCAGTCACGGTAGGCGGCGTCGCTGCGGTCGACGTCGAGGGTGGCGCCGGTCCGGGTCTGGTCGGTGGTGCTCACGGCGGTGCTCCTTAGGCTGGGCGCCGACGACGCCTCGCACGGTCGGCATCTCGAGCATAGGCTTCTTTCACAACGGCTCCCACCTGCATAAACGCATCTTTGAGCCACCCAAAGCCGCCCTGGGGCACAGGCGTACGAGGCATCCGGAGGCGCATTAGGCGGGAGTGTTCCGGGCGGCTTTCGCGGGCGCCTCGCGCGTACTGGTGCTCCCGGCCGCATCGGGGCAGACTGCACGCGACGGGACGATCGTCCCGAACGCAGGCGCACGCCGTTGTCGGACGCGGGCGCACACTGGATCGGACGCGAGCGCACACTGGATCGCGGGAGCACACGGGCAAGGGGGCGGCGAAGGATGGCGGAGCCGGAGTTCACAGCCACGGGCGTGCGGATCGGCAAGCGGCTGCGTTCGCTCACCCGGGCCGGTCAGGTCCGGATCAACGACGGCAGGCTGGAACTGCTCACCAGCTACGGCAGCGAGATCGACAGTGCCCCGGTGCAGGCGGTGCGCGCGTCCAGGCCGTGGTTCCGGCCGGACGACAAGGCGTTGGCCGACCTCAACGGCAAGCGGTACCTGCTGACGCTGGGCGAGCACGACCCCGCTCCGGGCGAGCCGGGTCCGCCCGCGGCGCGGCGGTTCATCGAGGCGGTGCGGCGGGCCGCCGGACGCGGCGGCTGAACGCGGTACGGCCGCCGGCCGGGGTTCGGGCCGGTCGTGTTACTCGGAGCAGCGGTCCGTCGCGGCGAGTTGCGGGACCACATCCGCTGAGTCACGCTGGTCTCACGTCACTCTGGGTTTACCGGCGATAACGCTGCGAACCAGCCCGCCGGCCACGACAGCAGGCGGACGTTTGGACGCAAGCACCCTGCTGGATCCGTTGTTCTCCGTGTTCTTCCGGTCCGTTCGGACCTCTACATCGGGGAGTCGCAGCCGTGATCAGTCACCCAAGCAGGCACTGCACGGTGGAGCTCCAAGCCCTGCCGTCGCGGATCGGCCAGGTCCGCAGAATCGTATCTGCGCAGTTGCGCTACTGGCACATGGACGCGTTGATAGACCGGGCCGCGCTCGGTGTGACGGAGCTGCTGAGCAACGTCCACCGGCACGCCAGGCCCGACAAGTCGTGCACGGTCGAGCTGGAGCTGGCGCCGGACGGGCTCACGGTCTCGGTGCGCGACAACGACCCCCGGCTTCCGGTGCCGGCCGACGTCGCGGACCTGCCGGACGGTGGTCCGCTGGCCACCTGCGGGCGGGGGCTGGCCATGGTGGCGGCGGTGAGCGAGAGCTGGGGTGCCCGGCCGGACGGCGAGAACGGCAAGGTCGTCTGGTTCACGCTGACCGCCCCGGCGGTGGTACGGCCGCAACCGGCGCATGCCTCGCGCCGTGCCGCCGGGATACCTCCCGCGCCGGAACCCGTCCGCGTCGGCACGGCGGCCAAGGCGACGGCGGGGACGCCTGTCGGCGCCGGGGTCGCGTTCAGTGCGGAAGCTGCCGTCGCGGCGGCTCCCGTGGCAAGTGCGGCTCGTTCTCCCGCCGGAGTTCAGGCTCCCGCCCGGTCGACCGTTCCCGGTTGACCGGGCGGTGACGGGGCCTCCGGCCTCGCGGCAGCGCGCCCACCGCCTGGTCGGTTCGGACCTTGCGCGGGTGCGGGTAGGTGGTGGGCCGGCCGCGCAGTTCCCCGCGCCGCTGGGGAGTTACGGCCAGCCGCACCAAGATTCGCACCGTAGCTGCGCCCGCCGTGCCGCCCGGGGCCACCCAGGCCCCTGAGGCACTGGGGAAGGGACGACTGCCCGCAGCTACGGTGCGCCTCAAGCGGGCGGCAACCGCAGCTGCCCAAGGGGCACGGCAACTGCGCGACCAGCCGACCACGCACTCGCGGTCGCGCACGGTCTCGCGCGGCCCCGCGTAGGCGCGAGCAGCCCCCACGCACCCGCAGTCGCCCACGGTCCGAACCGGCCCGGCGGACAGGCGCCCCGGCCGACGTGACGCGGTCACTCCGTCGCGATCGCCCGCAGGACGTCCAGCCGGGCCGCCCGTCGGGCCGGTCGGAGGCCCGCCAGCGCACCGGCGAGGAGGCCGACGAGGGCGACCACGGCGAGCCGGGCGGGCGGGAGGGCGAAGGCGAACGCGGTGTCGCTCGCGCCGTCGGAGGCCTTCACCAGCACCCAGCCCAGGAAGGCGCCGAGGCCGAGACCCCCGACCGTGCCGAACGCGGCGACCAGGACCGACTCCCAGCGGACCATGGCCCGCAACTGGGCGCGGGTCTGTCCGACGGCCCGCAGCAGGCCGAGCTCCCGGGTGCGTTCGTGCAGCGCGAGGGTCAGCGTGTTGGCGATGCCGAGCAGGGCGATGACCACCGCGAGGGCGAGCAGCGCGTAGACGAGGGTCAGCATCATGTCGATGCCGCCCGCCGAGGACTGCGCGTACTCGTCGCGGGTCTGCACGGACGGGTTGCCGTACTGCGCGGCGACCCTCTTCACCGCCGCCTTGCCCGCGTCGGCGCTCACCCCGTGCTTGAAGGTGACGGCGATCAACGTGTCCGCGTCCTGGGTGCGGTGCGGGGCCCAGGCGGCGCGGGTGATGACGTAGTCGCCGGCGAGTTCCGACTGGCCGTACACGGCACGGACGGTGAAGTTCACGGTCTTGCCGTCGGTGAAGGTCAGCCTGGCCGTGTCGCCGGTGCGCAGATGCTGCCGGTCGGCCTCCTTCCGGGTGAGGGCGATGCCGTCGGAGCCGAGGCCCTGCAGGGAGCCGGTGACCGTGCCCAGGTCGAAGGTGCGGGCGAGCGCGGCCGGATCGGTGACGGTCAAGGCCCTTCCCTTCCCGTCGACTTCGGCGACCCCGCGGCCGAGTCCCACGGCCGTGTCCACCTGGGGCACCTGCTGGAGTGCGGGCGCGAGCCGGGGGCTGAGTCCGCTGCCGCCCGCACCGAAGGACGGGCTGCTGACGGCGAGGTCGCCTGCGAACGACCGGGACACCGTCTGGTCCATCGTGGCCTTGAGCGAGGCGCCGAAGACGGTGAACAACGACACGACGGCCACCCCGATCATCAGCGCGCTCGCGGTGGCCGCCGTCCGCTTCGGGCTGCGCAGGGCGTTGCGCCGGGCCAGGGAGCCGGTGACCCCGCGCAGCCGGTCCAGGGGGCCGCCGAGCAGCCGTACGGCCGTGGTGGCGGCGACCGGGCCGAGGACCACGAAGGCCGCCAGGGCGAGCAGCGCGCCGACTCCCGCCAGCCATACGGACGGGGAGACGAGGACGCCGGTCAGGGTCGTGGCGAGCGCCAGCGCGCCGAGCACACCACCGGTGATCGCACGGACGCGGGAGGCACCGGAGGTGTCGACGGCCGTCTCGCGCAGGGCGGCGAGCGGCGCCGTCCGTCCGGCGCGCCGGGCCGGCAGGAGCGCCGATCCCAGGCAGACCACGATCCCCACCACGAGCGGCAGCACCATCGACAGGGTCTTGATCACCAGGTCGCCGTCGGGGAACGGGAATCCGATCGCCGGGAACAGCACCTGGAGGCTCGCGGCGATGCCGATGCCGCCCGCGAGTCCGGCGAAGGACGCGGTGAGCGCGACGACGCAGGCCTCGGCGAGGGCGGCGGCGGTCACCTGGCGGCGGGCCGCGCCGAGGGCACGCAACAGGGCGTTCTCACGGGTGCGTTGGGCGACCACGATCGCGAACGTGTTGTGGATGGAGAAGGTGGCGACGAGCAGGGCGACGCCGGAGAACACGAGCAGGAAGGTGGTGAAGATGGTCAGGAACTGGCTGGAGATCATGTCGGTGTTCTCCTGCGCCGACTGCTGACCGGTGATGGCCTCGACTCCCTTCGGCAGCACCGGAGTCAGCCGGCTCACCAGGTCCTTCTGGCTCACTCCGGGTGCGGCCCGCACCGCGATGGACGCCGCCTGGCCGGGCCGTGCGGTGAGGTACTTCTCGGCGTCGGCCCGGGTCGTGCCCGTGAAGGTCACCTGGGCCATGCCGTCCTGGCCGCCGAAGGTGGCGAGCCCGACGACGGTGACCTTCACGGGATCCGGGGTGCGCAGGGTCGTGGTGTCACCGATCTTCAGACCGCCCTGCTTCGCGGCGCCCCGGTTCACCACGACCTCACCCGGCTTGGCGGGAGCCCGGCCTTCGGCGAGCCGGTACGGGTTGAGGCGGGGATCCGTGATCCAGTTCCCGGCGAGCGTGGGCGGCCCCTGGCCACCTACCGGTGTGCCGTCGCGGCCCACAAGCTGGCCGGCGCCCTGGATGTTGGGAACCGCGGCGGCCACGCCGGGCACCCGCTCGACGGTCTTCACCAGCGAGGTGTCCACCGGCCGCCGTACGCCCTGGGCCTCGCCGGGTGTGGTGATGGCGTCGGCGCCGCGTACGACGGCGTCCGTACCGCTGGTGGCCTCGCCGAACATGCTGTCGAAGCTGGCGCGCAGCGTGTCGCCCATGACGAGGGTGCCGGCCAGGAAGGCGACGCCGAGGAACACGGCGAGGAAGGTGCCGGCGAACCGGCGCCGGTGCGCGCGCAAGGACGTGAGGCTGAGCCGGAGCGACGCGTTCATGACCGCACCTCGAAGGCCTTCATGCGGTCCAGGACCCGGTCCGCGGTCGGCGCCTCCATCCGGTCGACCAGCCGTCCGTCGGCGAGGAAGAGCACCTCGTCGGCATGTGCGGCGGCCACCGGATCGTGGGTGACCATGACGACCGTACGGTCCATCTCCCGCACGGCGGAGCCGAGGAGGCCGAGCACCTC
The DNA here is from genome assembly GCF_040680215.1 of Streptomyces sp. NPDC052107. NCBI lineage: Bacteria > Bacillati > Actinomycetota > Actinomycetes > Kitasatosporales > Streptomycetaceae > Streptomyces > Streptomyces sp. NPDC052107. The sequence continues at coordinate 34,830 of NZ_JBFAWG010000032.1, read as the reverse complement.
GGCTCCGGAGCGGGAGTCGAGGTTTCCGGTCGGCTCGTCGGCGAAGACCACGTCGGGCTTCCCGGCGAACGCCCGTGCCACGGCGACGCGTTGCTGCTGGCCGCCGGAGAGTTCCGAGGGACGGTGGTGCAGCCGGTCGCGCAGGCCGACGACATCGACGAGCGCGTCGATCCACTCCCGGTCGCCGCGCCGGCCCGCCAGGTCCAGGGGCAGGGTGATGTTCTCCGCGACGGTCAGTGTCGGCACCAGGTTGAACGCCTGGAAGACGAAGCCGACCCGGTCCCGGCGCAGCAGGGTCAGGCGCCGGTCGTCCAGCGTGCCGAGTTCGGTGTCCCCCATGTAGGCGGCGCCGGAGGTGAGCGTGTCGAGGCCGGCCGCGCAGTGCATGAGGGTGGACTTGCCGGAGCCCGAGGGGCCCATGATCGCTGTGAAGCGTCCGGCGGGAAAGGAGACGTCGACGCCGTCCAGGGCGCGTACGGCGGTGTCGCCACCGCCGTACACCTTCACCGCCTCCACCACGCGGGCCGCGGCCCGCAGTGCGGTCGTGGTCATGCCGTGCCCCCCTTGCCCGCACGGCCGAACTGCTCCTCCAGCACTGACAGGCGGCGCCAGTACTCATCCTCGTCGATCTCACCGGAGGCGAAGCGGCGGCCGAGGACCGCGAGCGGCGAGTCCCCCGCGGGACGTGAGCCGTCCATGGGCCGCCAGGGCCCGCCGGGTCCGCGCCAGCCGGTGCGGCGCAGGAAGGTGACGGCGCCGATCACGACGGCCGCCCAGATCAGCGGGAAGAACAGGATCCAGGGGCCGGGTCCGCCGCCGCCCCAGTCGGCCAGGGTCTGCATCTCGGGTCATCTCCCTTGTCGGTTCCGTGGTCCCCGGTCTCCGGGGATGCCACGAGACTCCCTCCGGGAAGGGGTCCGGGTCGTCGTGCGGCCGGCGGCAGTGCGGGTACCTCGCGGGGAGTACGGCGTGGGCCGCCAGCTGCTCCCCGGGGACTCCCTGGCGACTCAGTGTCGGCTCAGTGGCGACTCGCTGGGGACTGGCGAATTGTAACTACTAGTATGTACAGTGATCGCATGAGCACCTCGGAACGACTGATCGAGTCCACCCGTGAACTGCTGTGGGAGCGCGGGTACGTGGGCACGAGCCCCAAGGCGATCCTGGAGCGCGCGGGTGCCGGCCAAGGCAGCATGTACCACCACTTCAAGGGCAAGCCGGACCTCGCCCTGGCGGCGATCCGGCGGACCGCGGAGGAGCTGCGCGCCACCGCCGAGGGGGTCCTGAGCGGTCCGGGCACGCCGTACGAGCGCATCGAGGCGTATCTGCTGCGCGAGCGTGACGTGCTGCGCGGCTGCCCGGTCGGCCGGCTGACCATGGACCCCGACGTGATCGCGAGCGAGGAACTGCGCGCGCCGGTCGACGAGACGATCGCCGCCATCCGCGCGCGGATCGCCGAGCTCGTCGAAGAGGGCAAGCGGCAGGGACAGTTCGCGCCGGAGCTGGACGGCGAGGAGATCGGCGCGGCCGTCCTCGCCACCGTGCAGGGCAGCTACGTACTCGCCCGCGCCTCCGGCTCCCCCGACGCCTTCGACGCCGGTGTCCGCGGGCTGCTCTCCCTGCTCGCGCCCCGAACTACCGGACAGGAGAACTGAGTCGGTGCACATCACCGGACGGCGTCCCGACACGCGGCAGGGCCCGGCGGAGAACTTCACCGGCATGGTCTGGCTGGACGAGATGGCCGTCCCCGGCCGCTCCCTCGCGGCTGCGCATGTTCAACGTCCACTTCGCTCCGGGCGCCCACACGGCCTGGCACCGGCACCAGCACGGGCAGGTGCTGCACGTGCTGGACGGCGAGGGGCTGGTGCGGCGCAAGGGCGGCGAGGCGGAAGCGGTCCGCGCGGGCGACACGGTGTGGATCGAGCCGGACGAGTGGCACTGGCACGGCGCCGCGCCTCGCACCTTCATGACCCACCTCGCGGTCGTGGAGGCCGCCGAGGACGGCACGACGACCGAGTGGCACGCGCACGTGGACGACTACCCCGCCTGAGAAAGGGATGCGCGAGATGCATGCCATGCACTACGAGTTCACCCTTCCCGCCGACTACGACATGGGCGTCATCCGCTCCCGTGTCGCCCGGGTCGGGCACCTGCTGGACGACTGGGACGGCCTCGGCATCAAGACGTACGTGCTGCGCGAGCGCGGGGTGCACGGCTCGCCGGTGAACGAGTACGGGCCGTTCTACCTCTGGAACACCATGGAGGGCATGAACAGCTTCCTGTGGGGAGGTGCCTTCCAGGGGCCCGTGGACGACTTCGGGCGGCCGGCGGTCCGTCAGTGGACGGGCCTGGCGTTCGAGGAGGGCACCGCGACCGGGGCAGCGCCCGCGTTCGCCGTACGGCGGCGTCAACCGGTGCCGGAGGGCGTGGAGCTGGCCGCGTTCATGGCGGACGCGGCGGCCGAGACCGGGCGGCTGGCGACGGAGAACGGCGCGGTCCTCGCGGCGGCGGCCGTCGACACGCGCGCGTGGGAGCTGGTCCACTTCTCGCTCTGGGAGCACGACACGCCCAGGGCCGACGGGGACCTCTACCAGGTGCTGCACCTGTCCGCGCCGGGCCGCGACCGGCTCCCGCGCGGGCGGCAGTGGTGAGCCACGTCCGTACGGTCCTCGGCGACATCCGGCCCGAGGAGCTGGGCGTGTGCGACGCGCACGACCATCTCTTCCTGCGCAGCCCGCAGTTGCCGGGCCAGGCGCTGAACGACCTGGCGGCGGCGCGGGCCGAGCTGGCCGCGTTCCGGGCGGCGGGCGGAGCTGCCCGTGTTCGGGGGCGCGCCTGGCGCCGTTGGCGGTTCACCAGCGGCAGGGGTGCCGGCCGGGTGAGGTGCCGAGCGCTGCTGCCGGGTGGCAGGGAAGTGCCACCGAGGGGGCCGGACCGCCGTCAGCGCAGCGCCCCCAGGGGGTCGTCCAGTACCGGCTGCCAGGCCAGCTCGGCCGCGCCGACCAGGCTGTTGTGGTCCAGGGTGCAGGGAAGGATCGGTACTCCGCCGCTCTGGCCCCACAGGCTGCGGTCGGCGACGACCGCGCGGAGCCGGCCGGGGTCGGCGTCCAGGAGGGTGCGGTGGAGGCCGCCGAGGATGATGCGGTCGGGGTTGAGGATGTTGACCAGTCCGGCCAGGCCCAGGCCCAGGCGGTCGATCAGGGCCTCGGCGGCTCTGCGCACGGCCGGGTAGTCGTACTGGGTGCGCAGCAGGTCGTTGGCCTGCTGGAGCAGGGACACCTCGGGGCCCGGCTCGCGGCCGGCCTCGACCAGCAGGGCCAGCGGGTCGGCCTCGACGTCCAGACAGCCGCGGCTGCCGCAGTGGCAGGGCCGGCCCTCCGGGTTGACGGTGAGGTGGCCGACCTCCAGGGCGAGCCCCGAACTGCCGGTGTGCAGGCGGCCGTCCAGCACCAGCGCGCCGCCGACACCGCGGTGTCCGGTGGCCACGCACAGCAGGTCCCGGGCGCCCCGGCCGGCGCCGTGCCGGTGTTCGGCGAGCGCGGCGAGGTTGACGTCGTTGCCCGCGAAGGCCGGGCCGGTGATGCCCGCCGCGCGCACGCACTCCGCGAAGATCCGCCGGACCGGGGCGCCGACGGGCCAGGCCAGGTGCAGCGGGTTGAGGGCGAGACCGTCGGGCTCGGCCACGGCGGACGGCACGGCGAGTCCGGCGCCGACACAGCGGCGGCCGGTCGTGCGCAGCAGATCCGCGCCCGCCTCGACGACGGAGCCGAGCACCTTCGCCGGGTCCGCGTCGACGGTCTCGCACCCGGGCGCGGTCGCCACGATCCGCCCGCCGAGGCCGACCAGAGCGGCCCGGAAGCCGTCGGCGTGAACCTGCGCGGCGAGCGCCACCGGGCCGTCCCCGGCGACCTCCAGCCGGTGCGAGGGGCGGCCCTGCGAACCGGCCGCGGCGCCCGGCCGGGCGTCCACGCGAATCAGTCCGAGCGCCTCCAGCTCGGCGGCCACCGCCCCCGCGGTCGCCCGGGTGACCCCGAGTTCCGCGGTGAGCACGGCCCGGGTCGGTGCCCGCCCGGTGTGCACCAGCTCCAGCGCGGGTCCGAGCGCTCCGCGCCCTCGGTCCAGCCGCGCCCTCGAGGTGGTCCTCTCCCCCGCCGTCCGGGGATCCGCCTTGCCGCTCATGAGGGCGAGTCTCCCATGATCCGCAGGTGCGGCGGCCTACCGGCCGCTGACCCGAAGCGTGATGTTCAGACGTCCGGACAGGCCCAACCCGGTCGGCGCGGTGCCGCCGTACACCCGCGGAACCCCGTGGTGGGCGAGCCGGGAGGGCCCGCCGAAGACGAACAGGTCGCCGCTGCGCAGCTCGACGTCCGTGTAGGGCTTGGCGCGCGTCTCGGTGTTCCCGAACCGGAAGACGCATGTGTCGCCCAGGCTCAGCGACACCACCGGCGCGTCCGCCCGTTCGTCGCTGTCGCGGTGCATGCCCATGCGGGCCTCGCCGTCGTAGAAGTTGATCAGCGCGATGTCGTACGCGTACGGCTCCTGCGGGCCCAGCGCGGTGACGGCGGCGCGGCGGCCCAGCTCGCCGAGCCAGGCCGGGAACGGCTTCACGGGGGCGCCGTCGCCGTCGACGGCTGTGCGGGCGTAGGCGTACGGGTACCAGTGCCAGCCGAGGCAGACCTGCCGGGCGGTCATCGTGCCGCCGCCCGGGGTGCGCACGGTGCGCAGTCCGGCCGGCGGCCGCGCCCACTGGCGGCAGGCGGCGAGCAGGTCGCGCTGCTCGTCGGCGTCCAGCCAGTCCGGGACGTGCACGGCGCCCGGCGCGACCTGAGCGCGCTCCCGGGGAAACAGCTCCGCGTCCACACGCTCAATCTTGCCGCAGGCCCGCCCCACCAGCCCTGAGCTGCGGCTCCGCTAGCCTGGGAGGCACGATGAGCGACCGAATGACGACACCGTGGGGCGAGGTCGAGCTGTCCCGCTTCCCCGAGGATCCCCGCGACCGGCTGCGCGCCTGGGACGCCTCCGACGCGTACCTGCTGCGCCACCTGGCCGAGGAGGGGGTGCCGCTCACCGGCTCGCTCGTGGTGCTCGGGGACCGCTGGGGGGCGCTGGCCACGGCGCTCGCGCAGCACCGGCCGACGCAGATCACCGACTCCTTCCTGAGCCAGGAGGCGACCCGGGCGAATCTGGCGCGGGCCGGTGTCGAGCCCGGTGGCGTCCAGTTGCTGACCACCCAGGATCCGCCGCCGCAGCGGGTGGATGTGCTGCTGGTGCGGGTGCCGAAGAGCCTGGCGCTGCTGGAGGACCAGCTGCTGCGGCTGGCGCCCGCCGTGCACGCCGGCACGGTGGTCGTCGGCACCGGGATGGTGAAGGAGATCCACACCTCCACGATCCAGCTGTTCGAGCGGATCCTCGGCCCGACCCGGACCTCGCTGGCACAGCAGAAGGCCCGGCTGATCTTCTGCACCCCGGACCCGGCGCTGGAGCGGCCGGCGAATCCGTGGCCGTACGGTTATGTCCTCCCGGACGGCATCGGCGCGGTCTCCGGGCGCCCGGTCGTCAACCACGCCGGCGTCTTCTGCGCCGACCGCCTCGACATCGGCACCCGCTTCCTCCTCCAGCACCTGCCCGGACCGGGTGCGGGCCGCGTGGTGGACCTCGGGTGCGGCAACGGCGTGGTCGGTACGGCGGTGGCGCTCGCCGATGCGTCGGCCGAGGTGCTGTTCGTGGACGAGTCCTTCCAGGCGGTGGCCTCGGCGGAGGCGACGTACAAGGCCAACGGGGTGCCGGGACACGCGGAGTTCCGGGTCGGTGACGGGCTGGCCGGAGTGGCGCCCGGCAGTGTGGACCTGGTCCTGAACAACCCGCCGTTCCACTCCCACCAGGCCACGACCGACGCGACGGCGTGGCGGATGTTCACAGGGGCGCGGCGCGCGCTGCGGCCGGGGGGTGAGCTGTGGGTGATCGGTAACCGGCACCTGGGCTATCACGTGAAGCTGAGGCGGTTGTTCGGGAACTGTGAACTGGTCGCGTCGGACCCGAAGTTCGTGGTGCTGAAGGCGGTCAAGAGGGGCTAGTGGCCGGACCGGAGGCCATTTCGGCGGTGCCGTGGCCGGCGACGGAGCCCCATCGCCCCTCGGCCCGCCGAGGTCGTCTGACGCTTCGTCCGCTCCGCCCCGTCGGCCGAGTTGCGACCTCTGCGAGGGCGGAGAGATGGTTGGTGATGTCGGCCAGAAACCACATACGCACCCGCCCATGGGTGGGTGGGTATGTGGTCACCCACGCCCCGGCGTTCGTCCGCGCCCCGGCGGGCAGGTGCGCCAACCCGGAGCCGGGCGGCCCCTGGTCAGGTGCCGGCGCGGCCCAGAACGCCGATGATGCGCGCCACCTCCCGGGCCATCGCCTCCCTGCCCACGCCGAGGTACTTGCGTGAGTCGACGGCCTCCGGGTGGGCGGCGAGGAAGTCCCGGATCGCGCCCGTCATGGCCGCGTTGAGGGCGGTGCCGACGTTGACCTTTGCGATACCGCCCGCGACCGCAGCGACCAGTCCGTCGTCGGGCACGCCGGAGGAGCCGTGCAGGACCAGGGGCGTGGACAGCGCGGCGGACAGGCGCTTCAGCAGGCCGTGATCGAGGGTGGCGGTGCGGGTCGTCATGGCGTGCACGCTGCCGATGGCCACGGCGAGGGCGTCGACCCCGGTGCGGGCGACGAAGTCGCGGGCCTGGTCGGGGTCGGTGCGGGCGCCGGGCGCGTGGGCGTCCAGCGGGAGCCTGCCGTCCTTGCCGCCGATTTGACCCAACTCGGCCTCGATCCACAGCCCTTGGGCGTGCACCCAGTCGGCGGCGGCCCGGGTGGCGGAGAGGTTGTCGGCGTACGGCAGCCGGGCCGCGTCGTACATCACCGAGCTGAACCCGGCGTCGAGCGCCTGGCGCAGCAGGTGGTCGCTCTGGACATGGTCCAGGTGCAACGCGGCCGGAACGGCGGCGCGTTCGGCGGCGGCGACGGCGGCCCGGGCCAGCGGCAGCAGCCGCCCGTAGCGGAACTTGACGGCGTTCTCGCTGACCTGGAGCACGACGGGCGCGCCGGCCGACTCGGCGCCGGCGATGACGGCCTCGACGTGTTCCAGGGTGATGACGTTGAACGCGGCGACGGCGGAGCTGGTTGCGGCGGCTGCGGTGACCAGCTCGCCGGTGGACGCGAGGGGCACGTGAGGTGTCCTTCCGGGCGCGGGCCGGGGCTCAGGGGGCGAGGATCACCGAGCGGGTGAGATGGCGGGGCTGGTCGGGGTCGAGGCCACGGGTGGCGGCGACGGCGACCGCGAGCCGCTGGACGCGGACGAGCTCGGCGAGCGGATCGAGCCCGCCGGCGATCCACCGGCCGCCGGTGGCGCGAACCTGTTCGGCGAGCCCGTCGGGTGCCTCGCCGAGCATCCAGGTGGCCGTGCCCTCGGTGGTGATGCTGATCGGGCCGTGCCGGTACTCCATCGCCGGATACGCCTCGGTCCAGGACAGCGATGCCTCACGCATCTTCAGCCCGGCCTCGTTCGCGAGCCCGACGGTCCAGCCGCGCCCGAGGAAGGTGAACTGGGTGCAGAGGACCAGCCCTTCGGGAAGAGGAGTGCTGAGGGCCGTGCGCGCGTCGGCGACCACGGAGTCGGTGTGCAGGCCGAGATGGGCGCGCAGGAGGGTGAGGGCGGTGGTGGCGAACCGGGTCTGGACGACGGAGCGTTCGTCGGCGAAGTCCAGCACCACGAGGTCGTCGGCGGCCGAGGCCACCGGGGTGTCCGGATCGCCGGTGACGGCCGTGGTCCGATTCCGGCCCCGCAACTCGTCCAGTAGTTCGAGTACTTCGGTGGTGGTGCCGGAGCGGGTGAGGGCCACCACCCGGTCGTACCGGCGCCCGCAGGGGAACTCGGACGCGGCGAACGCGTCGGTCTCGCCCTGGCCGGCGCCCTCCCGCAGGGCGGCCACCGCCTGCGCCATGAAGTACGAGGTACCGCACCCCACGATCGCGACCCGCTCCCCCGGCCCCGGCAACGCGTCCCGGTACCGCTCCGCCTCCTCGGCCGCCCGTATCCAGCACTCCGGCTGACTGTTCAGCTCGTCCTCGACATGGGTCATGGCCCACACCCTCCCCTGACTGATTGTTCCTGCAAGATATAGCGATCTTTCGAGCACAATCAAGCATTCGAGCGCAGAGTCCGGTGCGCTAGGGTCACGGGACCACGGAGAACGGAGGCTGCGGATGTCCCGGGACGCCCGCTGGAAGGCGCTGCTGGAACTGCTCGTCGAGCGCGGCCGGCTGGAGGTGGAGGAGGCGGCGGCCGAGCTGGAGGTGTCGGCGGCGACGATCCGCCGGGACTTCGACCAGCTCGCCGAGCAGCAGATGCTGGTGCGCACCCGGGGCGGCGCGGTGGTGCACGGGGTGTCGTACGAACTCCCCCTGCGCTACAAGACGGCCCGCCGCGCCACGGAGAAGCAGCGCATCGCCAAGGCCGTCGCCGAACTCGTCGCGCCGGGCGAGGCGGTGGGGCTGACCGGGGGCACGACCACCACGGAGGTGGCCCGCGCCCTGGCCGTACGCGGCGATCTGGCCACCGGATCGCCCGCGCTGACCATCGTCACCAACGCGCTCAACATCGCCAACGAGCTCGCCGTACGGCCGCAGTTCAAGATCGTGGTGACGGGCGGTGTGGCGCGCCCGCAGTCCTTCGAGCTCATCGGCCCGCTCGCGGACGGGGTGCTCGGTCAGATCACGCTCGACGTGGCGGTGCTCGGGGTCGTCGCCTTCGACGTCACGCACGGCGCGGCGGCCCATGACGAGGCGGAGGCCGCGATCAACCGGCTGCTGTGCGAGCGCGCCGAGCGGGTGGTGGTCGCCGCGGACTCCAGCAAGCTGGGCCAGCGGGCGTTCGCCCGGATCTGCGGGGCGGAGCTGGTGGACACGCTCGTGACGGACACGGCCGTGGGGCAGGAGACGGTACGCCGCTTCGAGGAGGCGGGCGTCCGGGTCGTCGCGGTGTGACGACGGGCGCGGACTCACGGCGACGAAGGGTCCCTGCACCGGCCGCCGGGTGCCCGCCGTGCTGCCGGCGCCGTTCGAGGCGTACAGCCGGCGCGAGTTCAGCGGTGCGGTCGGCCTGTCCTCACAGTGACCGCGCCACGCCGGCTCGGCTCAGATGCCGCCGAGGTCGGCCTTCACGAACCCCGCTCCGCGCTGGTCGTTGCAGCCCGCCGCCGGCCGGTCGAGCGGGTCGGGCCAGGCCTGCTGGGCCTGGAGCGCCACGCTCACCAGGGTCAGCAGCAGGTCGACGTCGCTCGCCGCGTCGAGGCGCAGGGTCACCCACTGCGAACCGGGCACGATCCTGATCGCGCCCGAGTCCCTGAGGTCCTTGGCGAACCGCCGGATCGCCCGGTCGGTCAGCCGCAGATCCACATCGCGGTCCGAGTGGAAGTGGGCGATCTCGCCCTGGGCCGAACTCACGCCCTGTCCCAGGCCGCAGCTCGGGTCCGTCTGACTCAGGTCGGGCCAGGTCGCCAGTTGCGCGAGCGCGCGCGAGGCCAACGTCATGGGCCCATCATGGCCCGCTCACCCCTCGGCAACCAGCTCGTGAGCAAGCATTAACCGACCTGTATCCGAGCCCAGAGCGCGCCGGGACGCCCTCGGAGCACACCGAACGGGGCGTCCGCCGCGCCGCGTTGACGCCGTCGCCAGCCCGGGCGAGCACAAGTCGGTGCTGGTCAAGGCCACATCGGTCGATTCTTGGGCACGCGGGATCTAGTCCCGGAGTGTCCGGGGCAGGCCGAAGCGCGGCAGAAGTTGGTTGTCGCCGAAGCGGGTGATGGCGGAGATCCGGTCGTCTCGCAATGTGAGAACGACAAGCCCGTAGGCGTGTGCGACCGGGCTGCCGGGCTCGCGCAGATAGCTGCCGAACGCGGGCTGGCCGTTCGCACGCGTGGGTACGAGGCGCAGCGCCCGGCCACCCCACCAGGACAGGGCGCGGTAGAACCGGGCGATCGCCGTGTGCCCCTGGTACTCCAGCGGCTCGGGCGGCATCGTCAGCCAGGCGTCCTCGGTGAGCAGCGCGACGAGCCCGTCGACGTCGGAGTTCTCCAGCGCGTCCACGAACCGTCCGACGAGCGCGCGTTCCCGTGCCGAGCGCGGCAGGGGCACACGGTCCCGGCCCGGTGCGGGAAGCCGGCCGTCCAGCGCCGCACGCGCGCGCTGCAGGGCGCTGTTCACCGACACACCGCTGCTGTCGAGGAGTTCGGCCACCTCGGCGGCACGGAAGCCGAGCACATCGCGCAGCACCAGGACCGCGCGCTGCCGTGGCGGCAGATGCCGGAGCCCGGCCGTGAACGACAGCGCCAGCGCCTCCCTCGTCTCGTAACGGGCCTCGGGGCCCGGCGCGCTGTCGGGCAGGTCCGCCAGCAGGGCGTCCGGGTAGGGCTCGTACCAGATGTCCTCGGAGCGGCGCGTGGGCTCGGGCACGTCCACCGGCGGGCGGGCCGGCTCGCGCGGCTGCGGCCGACGGCCCGCGTCGCGCAGGGCATTGAGACAGCGGTTGGTCGCGATGCGGTACAGCCAGGCGCGTACGGAGGCCCGGCCCTGAAATCCGTCCAGCCCGCGCCAGGCGGCCAGCAGAGTCTCCTGGACCATGTCCTCCGCGTCCTGTACGGAGCCGAGGATCCGGTAGCAGTGCAACTGGAGCTCGCGCCGGTGCTGCTCGGTGAGCGCCCGGAACGCCTCCCCGTCGCCGGCCCGGGCACGGTCCAGGGTCGTCTCGGTCACCACGGCATCCCTCGCCTCGCCACTTCCGCTCTTCCACCGGTCCTCTCGGTAAGGACACCGTCCGGGCCGGAAAGTCATCGGTGACCTGCCGGGGGCGCCCGTGTCTCTACAAGCGACCGACTTTCGCAACGCACCGAGGGAGATCACCGTGACGAACATCGCGGGCAGTGCCGTTCTGATCACCGGCGGCAATCGCGGCATCGGCCGGGAGCTGGTGGAGGAGGCCCTGGCGAGGGGTGCGGCGCGGGTGTACGCCGGTACCCGCGCGCCACTGGACCACCCCGACCGGCGGGTCACGCCTCTGCAGCTGGACGTGACGGACGCGGACCGGCTGCGCCGGGCCGTCGAGGAGGTCGGATCCCTCGACGTCCTGGTCAACAACGCCGGCATCGCCGTACCCGACGAGCTGGACGACCGTACCGCCCTCGAACGGCATCTCGCCGTCAACCTCTTCGGCACCTACGACGTGATCCGGGCCTTTCTGCCGCTGCTGCTCCGCTCCCAGGGAGCGATCGTCAACAACCTGTCCCTGAACAGCCTCGCGGCGCTTCCGCTGCTCCCGGCCTACTCGGTGTCGAAGGCGGCCGCGTTCTCCCTGACGCAGTCGCTGCGCACCCTGCTCGCGGGACGGGGCGTGCGGGTGCACGCCGTGCTGACCGGCCCCGTGGACACCGGCATGACCCGCTCTCTCGACATCCCGAAGGCGTCGGCCGAGTCCGTGGCGCGCGCGGTCTTCGACGGTGTGGAGAAAAACGAGGAGGACATCTTCCCCGACCCGCTGTCGGCGTCTCTGGCCGATGGCTGGCACGGCGGCGTGGTGAAGGCCCTGGAACGGCAGCTGGCCGGCCTGCCGGCGGCACGATCCACCGGCTCCTGAGCCGTTCAGCCCGCGCGAAAGGGCGCCTGGCGACACCGCCCGGACACCACCCACCCACATCCGCATCCGCCGTGCATCAAGCATCCGGGAGGAACCCCATGAACATCCACAAGGCCCTGGTCATCGGCGCCGCCGGCAGCGTCGGCCGCGCCACCGTCGACGCCCTCACCGCCGCCGGTGTCCGCGTCCTGGCCGCCGGTCACGAGCGGGACGCCACGGATCCCGCGCAGATCACGGCGCTCCTCGGGGAGGCCGACCCGGACCTCGTCGTGGTCGCCGCGGGTACCCGGCCGCGGATGGCGCCGGTCGCGGAGCAGAGCTGGGAGTCGTTCTCGGCCCCGTGGCACGTCGACGTCAGGATCGCCTTCGAGGTCGGCCGCGCCGCTCTCGCACGGCCGTTGCGGCCGGGCTCGACCGTGGTGATCCTCTCCAGCGGCGCCGGGCTCGGCGGCTCACCGCTGTCGGGCGGCTACGCCGGCGCCAAGCGGACGCAGATGTTCCTGGTCGGCTGTCTCCAGCGCGAAGCCGACGCCCGCGGACTCGGCGTCCGGTTCGTCGCCCTGGTCCCGGGCCAGTTGCTGACCGGAACCGCGATCGGCGAGGCCGCGGCCGCCGCGTACGGCGCCGAGACCGGCCAGTCGGCCGACGCCTATCTGAAGGAGCACTTCCCGGTGCCGCTCGACGCGACCGGGGTCGCGCGGGCCGTCGTCGCGATCGCCTCCGGCGAGGACCACGGCGGGCGGACGGTGCTGAAGGTGACGGGGAAGGGGGTCGAGCCGGTCTGATACGCGCGGGGGTGCGGGGCCCGTCACCGATCGGCTGCGGGCTGCGGGCGCCGAGTCGCATGGGCCGAGTCACGCGGGCCGGCCTCCGCACCTGCGCGGTGTCACACGGGCACACATAGGGCGGCACGCGAAGGCAGGCAGGCAGGCAGGCAGGCAGGCAGGGCACGGAACGCCGGCGTCTCCTGTCCGTCACGCCCACCGCCGGCGCGAGCGCGCCCCGCTCGCGCCTCCTCGCACCCATCGACCCACCGGGACCGCCCCGGCGCTCGGCATTTCGCTTGCCCCGCACCGGCGCCCCCGCCTAGCCTGACTTTGTGCCGCTAATAAACAAACCCCGAATGCACAGCGTCGTGCCGGGTGGCAGCCGCGATCTCTCCCGGCTCCGCGTCGCGCTCACGGCCTTCTTCGCCCTCGACGGCTTCGTCTTCGCGGGCTGGGTCGTCCGTATCCCCGCCATCAAGCAGCAGACCGACTCCTCCGCCAGCGCCCTGGGCCTCGCCCTGCTCTGCGTCTCCGCCGGTGCTGTCGTCACCATGACCCTGACCGGGCGGCTGTGCCGCCGCTACGGCAGCCATCCGGTCACCGTGGTCTGCGCCGTCCTGCTCTGCCTCAGCGTCAGCCTGCCCCCGTTGACCCACTCCGCGCCTGCCCTCGGCGCCGTACTCCTCGTCTTCGGCGCCGCTTACGGCGGCATCAACGTCGCCTTCAACAGCGCCGCCGTCGACCTGGTGGCCGCGTTGCGGCGGCCGATCATGCCGTCGTTCCATGCGGCGTTCAGCCTCGGCGGCATGATCGGCGCCGGTCTCGGCGGACTGGTCGCGGGCACGCTCTCCCCCACGCGGCATCTGTTCGGCCTGGCCCTCATCGGGCTGCTCGTCACGGCCGTCGCCGGGCGCGCCCTGCTGCGGCAGGAACCGCCCGCCCCGGCGGACCCCACCCTCTCCTCGCCCCCGGAACCGCACCGTGCCGCGGCGCGGCAAACCGGTGGCCGCGGGCTGGTCGTCGTCTTCGGGCTGATCGCGCTGTGCACCGCCTACGGCGAAGGCGCCATGGCCGACTGGGGCGCGCTCCACCTCCAGCAGGACCTCGCGGCGTCGTCCGGCGTGGCGGCGGCCGGGTACTCGTGTTTCGCGCTGGCCATGACCGTGGGCCGGGCAACCGGCACGACCCTCCTGGAGCGCCTCGGCCGCGCCCGCACGGTGATCGCCGGCGGCACCGTCGCGGCGGTGGGCATGCTGCTCGGCTCCCTCGCGCCGTCCGTGTGGGCCGCGCTGATCGGCTTCGCCGTCACCGGACTCGGGCTCGCCAACCTCTTCCCGGTCGCCGTGGAGCGGGCGGGCACGCTGACCGGTCCGTCCGGCGTGGCCGTCGCCTCGACCTTCGGCTACGGCGGCATGCTGCTCGGGCCGCCCGCCATCGGGTTCATGACCGACTGGTTCTCCCTGCCGGCCGCGCTCACCAGCGTCGCGGCACTGGCCGCCGTCGCCACGGCCATCGGGGTGTCCACGCGGCGAACGCTGGGCGCGTGAGCCGACAGCCGACACCACCCGGCCCCGAGCGCATCGAGCAGACGGGGCCGGCCGACACACCGCGACCGGCCCGAACAGCTCTGGGTGCAGAACACCCGGTCAGCCGCCGCGCCGAAGGCCCAGCCGGTCCCCCACCGAGAATTACCGACCCGTCGAGCACCCCCATCCGGCACACTCAGCCCCATGGACACTGCCGACTTCCTTCAGACCCTGGACCGGGAGGGCCGGTTGCTCGCGGCGGCCGCCGCCACGGCGGGGACCGATGCCAAGGTGCCGACCTGCCCGGAGTGGCAGGTGCGCGACCTCCTGCGGCACATCGGCACGGTGCACCGGTGGGCCGCGGCCGTCGTCGCCGACGGACAACCGGATCCTCGCCCCTTCGGTGACCTGCCGGACCTGGACGGAGACGAACTGCTGGACTGGTACCGGGACAGTCACCGCCTGCTGGTCGACACCCTGGCCGCCGCGCCCGCCGACCTGGAGTGCTGGACCTTCCACCCGGCGCCCAACCCCTCGGCGCTGGCCTTCTGGACCCGCCGGCAGGCGCACGAGACGACCGTCCACCGGTACGACGCGGAGGCCGCGCGCGGCGGTACGGCCTCGCCGATCGCGCCGGACTTCGCGGTGGACGGCATCGACGAACTGCTGCGCGGTTTCCACGCCCGCGCCAGGAGTCGCGTGCGCACACCGGAGCCGCGCGCGCTGCGGGTACGCGCGCTGGACGCGGGGCCGGAGGCGGTGTGGACCGTACAGCTCACGGCCGAGCCGCCGGTGACCGTCCGGGACGCGGCGGACGAGGCCGATGCCGAACTGTCGGGCCCCGCCGACAAGTTGTACCTCGCCCTGTGGAATCGGGAGCCCGTGCCGAGCGTGTCCGGTGATCGCTCCCTGGCCGCGCTCTGGCGGGAGAAGGGCGGAATCTGACGCCCGGTCAGTCGCCCTCGGCCAGCATCCGGGTCAGCACCGCGCGCTGCACCGGCCGCACCTCGCCGTGCAGCGCGCGCCCCTTCGCCGTGAGCGCCACGCGGACCCCGCGCCGGTCCTCGGCGCACATCGCGCGCTCGACCAGGTCGTCCTTCTCCAGGCGCCCGATCAGCCGGGACAGCGCGCTCTGGCTGAGATGGACGCGTTCGGAGATCTCCTGCACACGGTAGGCGCAGCCGCCGTCCGCCGCCGCGCCCTCGGCCAGCAGGTCGAGGACCTCGAAGTCGCTGGCGCACAGGCCGTGTCCGTGCAGAGCCCGGTCCAGCTCGCACTGGGTGCGGGCATGCAGCCCCAGGATGCCCCGCCACTGCTCCACGAGCGCCTGCTCGGCCCTGTTCGACGCCATGGGCGCACCGTAGCAGAGAACCAAGATTATTGCATCGGAATTAAATGCATTTGCATCTGATGCATGCGCATGTAGTGTCTTCCGCATGACCTCACCGCTCACCCACTCCGCGGCCCCGTCGCCGGCGGTTCGCTGGACTCCCCGACTGTGGGGCACCCTGCTGGTGCTCTGCGCGGCGATGTTCCTGGACGCGCTGGACGTGTCGATGGTCGGCGTCGCGCTGCCGTCCATCGGCTCCGACCTCCACCTGTCCACGTCGACGCTGCAATGGATCGTCAGCGGCTACATCCTCGGCTACGGCGGCCTGCTCCTGCTCGGCGGCCGCACCGCCGACCTGCTCGGCCGGCGTCAGGTGTTCCTCGTCGCCCTCGGCGTCTTCGCGCTCGCCTCGTTGCTCGGCGGGCTCGTGGACTCGGGTCCGCTGCTGATCGCCAGCCGTTTCATCAAGGGCCTGAGCGCGGCCTTCACGGCTCCGGCCGGCCTGTCGATCATCACCACGACGTTCCCTGAGGGCCCGCTGCGCAACCGCGCCCTCTCCATCTACACCACCTGCGCCGCCACCGGCTTCTCCATGGGCCTGGTGCTCTCGGGCCTGCTCACCGAGGCCAGCTGGCGCTTCACCATGCTGCTGCCCGCGCCGATCGCCCTCCTCGCGCTGCTCGCCGGCCTGCGGCTGCTGCCGCGCAGCGCCCGCGAGGAGAACCACGACGGCTACGACATCCCCGGCGCCGTCCTCGGCACCGCGGCGATGCTGCTGCTGGTCTTCACCGTCGTCCAGGCCCCCGGGGCCGGCTGGGCCTCGGCCCGCACGCTGCTGTCCTTCCTCGCCGTCGCCGTGCTGCTGACCGTCTTCGTCCTGGTCGAGCGGCGCTCGCCGAGCCCGCTGATCCGGCTGGGCGTGCTGCGCTCGGGCAGCCAGGTGCGCGCCCAGCTCGGCGCGATCGCCTTCTTCGGCTCGTACGTGGGCTTCCAGTTCTTGACCACGCTGTACATGCAGTCCCTGCTCGGCTGGTCCGCGCTGCACACGGCGCTCGCGTTCCTGCCGGCGGGCGCGCTGGTGGCGGTGTCCGCCACGAAGGTCGGCGCGATCGTCGACCGGTTCGGCACCCCGCGCCTGATCGCGACCGGATTCGTCTTCATGGTCCTCGGCTACGCGCTGTTCCTGCGCGTCGACCTCGACCCGGTGTACGCGGCCGTGATCCTGCCGTCCATGCTCCTGATCGGCGCGGCCTGCGCGCTGGTCTTCCCGTCGCTCAACATCCAGGCCACCAGCGGCGTCGAGGACCACGAGCAGGGCATGGTCTCCGGTCTGCTCAACACCTCGGTGCAGGTGGGCGGCGCGATCTTCCTGGCGGTGGTCACCGCCGTGGTGACGGCGGGCGCCCCCGCGCACGCCACCCCGCAGGCCGTCCTCGACAGCTACCGGCCCGGCTTCATGGTCGTCACGGGCATCGCGGCGGCCGGCCTGCTGATCACCCTCACCGGTCTGCGCAGCCGTCGTACACAGCGGTCCCTCGTGGTCGCCAGGTCCACGGCGGAGGAGGCAGAAGCGGAGCGCGTGCCGGTCCGTGACTGAGCTCTCCGCGGGAAAGCCGTGACGGGCCGTCGATCGTCTGTGGGTCCGTCGTGGCTGATCGCGCAGTTCCCCGCGCCCTGCGGGGCGCTGCCGCGCCCGGCGGGGCTGTTGCTCCGCCGGGCGCGCGTCCGTGAAGCTGGTGCACTCCTCAGCGCGCTGGTGCGCTTCCGGCGGGCGGTTCAGCCCAGCCAGCCCGGGCGTACCAACCCCGACTCGTAGGCCAGCACGACGAGTTGGGCGCGGTCCCGCGCGCCCAACTTCACCATCGTGCGGCTCACATGGGTCTTGGCGGTCAGGGGGCTGACCACCAGCCGGCGGGCGATCTCCTCGTTGGACAGGCCGATGCCGACCAGCGCCATCACCTCCCGCTCCCGCTCGGTGAGCCGGCCGAGGGCGTCCGCCGCCGCGGGTTCCTTGGAGCGGGCCGCGAACTCCGCGATCAGCCGGCGGGTGACGCCCGGCGACAGCAGCGCGTCACCCTGCACCACCGCCCGTACCGCGCGCAGGAGTTCCTCCGGTTCGGTGTCCTTCACCAGGAAGCCGGAGGCGCCGGAGCGGATCGCCTCGAAGACGTACTCGTCCAGCTCGAAGGTGGTGAGCATGACCACCTTCACGTCCTTCAGCTCCGCGTCGGCGGTGATGCGCCGGGTCGCGGCGAGGCCGTCGAGCAGGGGCATGCGGATGTCCATCAGGACGACGTCCGGCCGCAGTTCGCGCACCAGCCGCAGCGCCGCCTCGCCGTCGGCCGCCTCGCCGGCCACCGCGATGTCCGGCTGAGCGTCGAGCAACGCCCTGAAACCGGCCCGCACGAGCGACTGGTCGTCGGCGAGCAGTACCCGGATCACTGGTCCTCCCTGGGGTGCGACGGCAGTCTGGCGAGCACCCGGAAGCCGCCGTCGGGGCGCGGGCCCGCCTCGATGGTGCCACCGAGCGCGGCGGCCCGTTCCCGCATACCGGCGAGCCCGTTGCCGCTGCCCCCGGCGTCGGCGCCGGTGGCCGGCCCGTCGTCGTCGATGCGCAGCCGCAGCGCCTCGCCGTCGTGGGCGAACCGCACGCGCGCGTGCCGCGATCCGGAGTGCCGTACGACGTTGGTCAGGGCCTCCTGCACGATACGGAAGACGGCGAGGTCGGCGCCGGGCGGCAGCTGCGGCGGCTCGCCCTCGATCTCCACGGTGAGTCCGGCCGCGGCCGCCTGTTCCACCAGCTCCGGCAGCCGGTCCAGGCCGGGGGCGGGGGCGCGCGGCGCGGCGCCGGGCGCGCGCAGGGTGTCGAGGACCTGGCGCACCTCGCCGAGGGCCTCCTTGCTGGCGGCCTTGATGGTGGTGAGCGCGGCGCGCGCCTGCTCGGGGTCTCTGTCGAGCAGCGCGAGCCCCATGCCGGCCTGGACGTTGATGACGGAGATGCTGTGCGCGAGGACGTCGTGCAGCTCGCGGGCGATCCGGAGCCGTTCCTCGTCCGCGCGGCGCCGCGCGGCCGCCGCCCGGTCGGCGCGCTCCCGCGCCCACTGCTCGCGCCGCACCCGGACCAGTTCGGCCAGGGCGACGACGGCCAGCACCCAGGCGCCGATACCGATCTCCTGATAGACGCTCCCGGCATTGTCGCCCGCGGGTGGGAGCCAGCGGTAGAGCCACAGGGCGATCAGGGCGTGCCCGGCCCACAGCAGGCCTACGGCGCCCCAGGCCGCCCGCCGGTGCCCGGCGACGAGCGCGCTGAAGCAGCCGATGGCGACGATCAGGAACACCGGTCCGTAGGGGTATCCCGCGGCCAGGTAGACGAGGGTCGCCGCCGCGGTGCCGTAGGCCACGGCCACCGGGTGCCGGTGCCGCCACAGGAGCAGGACCGAGGCGACGAGCAGCAGCAGGCGCGCGGAGGCGTCCAGGGGCACGCGATGGGGCTGGCTGTGGGCCGCGAAGTGGGTGCCGATGAGGACGAACGCGGTGAGCAGCGCGGTGGTGCGCCAGGGCCAGTGTGCCCGGTTCGGCTCCGTCTCTTCGGGGGCGCTCCGCCACGCCGGCCCGTGCCGCCACCACTGCCCTGGGGCGCGCTGGTCTTCCATGCAGGCCACGGTAGACGCCGCCGGGCGGCCCGGGCGTCAGCCGGACGAGGTGATCAGGCGTACTCCCGGGGAAGTACGACGCCCACCGCGGGCTTGGCATCGGGCGCCGCCCTGCGCCTACCGCAGCCCGACTCCGTGCGCCAGCCCCGTGACCGCGTGCCGGAAGAAGGCCTCCCGGTCCTCGACCACCTTGTTGAACTGGCCGAACAGCTCGAAGCTGACCAGCCCGAACAGCTGGGCCCAGGCCGCCACCAGTGCCGTGATCGCCTCGGGCGGCAGATCGGGAGCGAGGTCGGCGGCCATGCGCTCGGCCTCGGGGCGCAGCCCGTCGGGCACGGCGAGGCCGGCGAGGCCGGAGTCCTCGTGGGTGTCCCGGACGATGCCGATGAAGACCAGGCCGACCCGGGCCGCGGCCGGGACGGTCGTCTGAGGGGCGGCATAACCCGGCACGGGCGAGCCGTAGATCAGCGCGTACTCGTGCGGGTGGGCGAGCGCCCAACCGCGCACCGCCTCGCACACCGCCGTCCAGCGGGCCACCGCAGCGGCGCCGGCCGCGGCGTCCCGCGCCTGTTCGGCCGCGGCGCCGAGGGAGTCGTAGGCATCGATGATCAGCGCGGTGAGCAGCTCGTCACGGCTGGGGAAGTAGCGGTAGAGCGCCGAGGAGACCATGCCCAGTTCTCGGGCGACGGCCCGCAGCGAGAGCTTGGCCGCGCCTTCTTCCGCCAGCTGTCTGCGGGCCGCTTCCTTGATGGCGGCGGTGACTTCGATCCTGGCCCGTGCCCGGGCGCCCTGTGCGGTGCTCATACCAGCAGTGTGCCACGGAGGAGAGCAGTGCACACAAAAGAGAGCGGCGAACAAAAAAGAGAGCGCCGCTCTTGCTTCAGAGCACCCGTCTGCGCCACAATCAAGTCGAGCGAGAGCACCGCTCTCCCAAATCGTGGGGGTCACCATGTCGACACACGTCAAGAAGCCGGGCTGGTTCACCGTCAACGTCTTCAACCGGGCGGTGGCCTGGCTCACCCGGCGCGGCCTCAGCATCTGGGGCTCCCGGGTGCTGGCGGTACGCGGACGCAAGAGCGGAGAGTGGCGAACCACTCCGGTGAACCTGCTGACGGTGGACGGGCAGCACTACCTGCTCGCCCCGCGCGGCCATGTCCAGTGGACCCACAACATGCGGGCGGCCGGCGGCGGCGAGCTGCGGCTCGGCAAGAGCGTGGACGTCTTCACCGCCACCGAGGTCGCCGACGACGACAAGGTCCCGCTGCTGCGGGCCTACCTCAAGCGCTGGAAGGCGGAGGTCGGGGTCTTCTTCAACGGCGTCGGCCCCGACTCCCCGGACGCAGATCTGCGGCGCATCGCCCCCGACCACCCGGTCTTCCACATCACGGTCACGAACTGACCGGAACCCGCTCCGGCTCGGCACGGACCGGCCGCCCCCACCGGCCCGGTTCTCGTGCGTCCCACACCGACCCGGCTCTCACCAACACGGCTCTCACGCCCCCGACCGGCCCGGCCCTCGCAGGCCCCGTCGCAGGCCGCGCCCGGCGCGGTCAGGAGGCCGCCGGGTCCTCGACCGGAGCCGCCTGCCCCCGGTCCAGCGCGGTCAGGGCGCGCTGGGCGATGGGGTGGGTGCGGACGATGTCGCCCAGGGAGGTCGAGCCCTGTGTGATGTCCCGGAAGGCCTTCCACGCCGGGCGGAAGCCGGTGAGGGCCGCGTGGAAGAGGCCGGGACGCCTCTCGAACACGGTCAGCAGGCGCTTGCCGACGCTCATCTCGACGCCGAGCCCGGCCTTGATCGCGAACGCGTAGTTCAGGGCCTGGCGGCGGGTGTCGACCGCGTCGTGCGCCTCGGCGATGCGCACCGCCCACTCCCCCGCCAGCCGGCCCGAGCGCAGCGCGAAGGAGATGCCCTCGCGGGTCCACGGCTCCAGCAGCCCGGCCGCGTCACCGCAGACCAGCACCCGGCCCCGGGACAGCGGCGAGTCGTCGGCGCGGCAGCGGGTCAGATGCCCGGAGGAGACGGCCGGCTCGAAGCCGGACAGGCCCAGCCGGGCGGTGAAATCCTCCAAGTACCGCTTGGTGGCGGCGCCTTCACCGCGCGCGGAGATCACGCCGACCGTCAGGGTGTCGCCCTTGGGGAACACCCAGCCGTAACTGCCCGGCAGCGGGCCCCAGTCGATGAGCACCCGGCCCTTCCAGTCCTCGGCCACCGACTCCGGAACCGGGATCTCCGCCTCCAGGCCGAGGTCCACCTGGTCCAGCTTCACCCCGACGTGCGCCCCTATCCGGCTGGCGCTGCCGTCGGCGCCGACGACCGCGCGGGCCAGCACCGTCTCGCCGCCCTGCAGGACCACGGCGACCGTGCGCCGGTCGGGGACCGCCGAGCCGTGCTGCTCGACCCGCTGCACCGTGACGCCCGTACGCAGCTCTGCGCCCGCCTTCTGGGCGTGCTCGACCAGCTGCTGGTCGAACTCGGGCCGGTTGATCAGACCGAACAGCATCTGCTTGGAACGGCGGGTGCGGGTGAAGCGACCGTTGTTCGAGAAGGTGACCGCGTGCACCCGGTCGCGGAAGGGCAACTCGAAGCCGGGCGGCAGCGCGTCGCGCGAGGGTCCGATGATGCCGCCGCCGCAGGTCTTGTAGCGTGGCAACTCGGCCTTCTCCAGCAACAGCACGCGCCGTCCGGCGACCGCCGCCGCGTAGGCGGCCGAGGCCCCCGCGGGTCCCGCGCCCACCACGACGACGTCCCACACCCGCTGCACGTCGTCCGCCGAAGAATTCTCGCCGCTCACGATGGTCTACCGCTCCGATCAAGCCGCTGCCGTAGTGTCCCTCGCATCCTACGGCGGACATCGTCGCAGGCCGCTGTGGGAGTATCGGGGGCACATACCCTGTTCAAGCTGTACAACGTCGCACCCACGAGGAGCGTGCCCATGTCGTCGAATCCGGTCGCCGAGACCGTCGCCTCGCTGATGCCCCGGGCCAAGGCGGAGCTGGCCGAGCTGGTCGCCTTCAAGTCGGTGGCGGACTTCACGCAGTTCCCGAAGAGCGAGAGCGAGGCCGCCGCGAACTGGGTCGCCGACGCGCTGCGCGCCGAGGGTTTCGTCGACGTGGCCCTGCTCGACACCCCGGACGGCACGCAGTCCGTCTACGGCTACCTGCCGGGTCCGGAGGGCGCCAAAACGGTTCTCCTCTACGCGCACTACGACGTGCAGCCGCCGCTGGACGAGACCGGCTGGACCACCCCGCCGTTCGAGCTGACCGAGCGCGACGGCCGCTGGTACGGCCGCGGGGCCGCCGACTGCAAGGGCGGCGTGATCATGCACCTGCTCGCGCTGCGCGCCCTGAAGGCGAACGGCGGCGTCCCGGTGAACGTCAAGGTGATCGCCGAGGGCTCGGAGGAGCAGGGCACGGGCGGCCTGGAGCGGTACGCCGAGGAGCACCCGGAGCTGCTGGAGGCCGACACCATCGTGATCGGCGACGCGGGCAACTTCCGCGTCGGCCTGCCGACGGTGACCACCACGCTGCGCGGCATGACCCTGGTCCGCGTGCGGATCGACACCCTCGCGGGCAACCTGCACTCCGGCCAGTTCGGCGGTGCCGCCCCGGACGCGCTCGCCGCGCTGATCCGCGTGCTGGACTCGCTGCGCGCCGAGGACGGCTCGACGACGGTCGACGGGCTGGACGCCTCGGGGACGTGGGACGGCCTGGAGTACACCGAGGAGCAGTTCCGCGCGGATGCCAAGGTACTCGACGGGGTCGGGCTGATCGGCGACGGCACGGTCGCCGACCGCCTCTGGGCCCGCCCGGCCGTGACCGTCCTCGGCATCGACTGCCCGCCGGTCGTCGGCGCCACCCCGTCGGTGCACTCCAGCGCCCGTGCCCTGATCAGCCTGCGGGTGCCGCCGGGCGTGGACGCGGCGGAGGCGACCAAGCTGCTCCAGGCGCACCTCCAGGCCCGCACACCCTGGGACGCCCGGGTCACCACCGAGCAGATCGGCCAGGGCCAGGCCTTCCGCGCCGACGCCACCAGCCCGGCCTACCAGGCGATGGCCGACGCGATGGCGGTCGCCTACCCCGGTGAGACCATGCAGTACGCCGGTGAGGGCGGCTCCATCCCGCTGTGCAACACCCTCGCGGGCCTGTACCCGCAGGCGGAGATCCTGCTCATCGGCCTGAGCGAGCCGGAGGCACAGATCCACGCGGTCAACGAGAGCGTGTCCCCTGAGGAGTTGGAGCGCCTGTCGGTCGCCGAGGCGCTGTTCCTGCGGAACTACGCGGCGGGCTGAGCCCTTCTGCCCTCGGCAGAGCGCCCTCGCCCACGGGCGGGGGCGCCGCCTACCGTCGGCGCATGGACGTCATCGGACTGCTCCCCCGGCTCCACCTCCTGCGCTTCCCCGTCGGCCAGGCCTATCTCTGGCGCGACGACGACGCGTCGACGCTGATCGACGCGGGCCCGATCGGTGCCGGCCGTGCGATCGCCGACGCGGTGACGGCGCTGGGGCACGCACCCGGGGACGTACGGCGGATCGTACTGACCCACTTCCACGAGGACCACGTCGGCGGAGCGGGCGAGTTCGCCGCGCTGAGCGGCGCGGAGGTACTGGCCCACCCTCTCGACGCGCCGTTCGTACGAGGTGAACTCCAGGGCCCGCCACCGCGTTTCGAGGAGTGGGAGCTGCCGATCCACGCGGAGGTCGCCCCGCATCTGCCCGAGGGCACACCGGTGCCCCCGGCCGCGGTCACCGATGTGGCCGACGGCGATGTGCTCGGCTTCGGCGGCGGCGCCCGGGTGATCCATGTACCGGGGCACACGGACGGCAGCATCGCCCTGTTCCTGCCGGACGAGGCAGTGCTGTTCACCGGGGACACGGTGGCGGCCTCTCCGGTCGACGGCACGGTGATCCCGGGCGTCTTCAACCTCAGCCGACCCCAACTCCTCGCGTCTGTTGCCCGGTTGGCGGCCCTGGACGCGGAGGTGGCGTGCTTCGGACACGGGGACGCGGTCGTGGGCGACGCCGCCGCGGCTCTGCGCAAGGCGGCGGGCGTGGCCTGACCGGCGCCCGCGCAGGTCGTCGTCCTCCTCGGTAACCTCTTGCAGCCCTGGAGCGGAACAGCCGGCTCATGGCCAGACCCGGACGGGTGGCTGAACCGCCGCCGGCTCGTGCCGTGGTGGCGGTCAGCCGACGGGTACCCCCGCCTCCAGATACAGCGCGGTCCCCCGCTCGCGGGCCCGCAGTGCCCAGCGCAGCCGCTCGTAGCGGACCGGTGGCAGCATCTCGGCGGCCTCCTGCTCGCCGGCGAAGCGCCAGCCGCGCAGCTCCGGGCCCGGCAGCAGCACCCGGGACGCCTCGCCGGACTCCAGCCGGCCACCGTCGAACAGCAGCCGCAGCCCGCCGAACCCGGGCGGCACCGGCCGTTCCCAGTCCACGACGAGCAGCCGGGGCACCTCCCGCAGCCGTATCCCGGTCTCCTCGGCGACCTCGCGCATCCCGGCGCGGGCCGGTGCCTCGCCTCGCTCGACCACGCCCCCGGGGAACTCCCAGCCCGGCTTGTAGGTGGGGTCGACGAGCAGCACCCGGTCGTGCTCGTCGAAGAGCAGCACCCCGGCGGCGAGGGTCTCGGCGGTCGGCTCGGGGGTCTGCACGATGTCGCAGGGCGGTACGGCACCGCTGCCGATCGCGTCGGCGATGCGCACGGCGGTGGCGTACGGGGTGAGGGCACTGGTGTCCACGAGGTGGGCGTCGGCGGTGAGCCAGGAGGCGAGGGCGGCGCGGTAGGGCTCGATGTGGTCGTACGACCACTGCCGTATCCGCATCTCGCCGTCGGGAAGCTCGGGCGGGACCTCCCGGCCGGCTATCCGCTCGCGCAGGATCGTTTCCGCCGGGGCGAGCAGCAGATGGTGCACCAAAATCCTGCGGGCGGCGAGCCCTCCGAAGATCTCGTCGCGGTACTCCTGGCGGAGCAGCGTCATCGGCACCACGAGGATCCCACCGAGCTCGGCGAGCATCGCGGCAGCCGTGTCGACCACGAGCCGGCGCCAGATCGGCAGGTCCTGGAAGTCACCGACCTCGGCGAGGCGCTTGGCCGGCAGAAGGTGCGTGAGCCCCGCGCCGATGACCTCGGGGTCGAAGAGCGTGCTGTTCGGGATCAGCTCGATCAGCTCCCGTGCGGTGGTCGTCTTCCCCGCACCGAACGCGCCGTTGATCCAGACGACGGTCACGGACTCCCCCTCTTGTGTTGGCCCCCTGAGGCTTGCCCGCTCCACCCTGCCACGGAAACCCCGCCCCGGTGAGGGCGCCGGAACGGGAGTGCCGGTGCCCCCTGCGGCGGGAACACCGGCACACGCGCCGTGGGCCGTGGGGCCTACTCCTCGACGCCGAGGCCGTTGTCGTCGATGGCGAAGCTGTCCTGGCTGACCAGGTGACCCGCCCCGTCGAGGGTGTCCGAGACGTTGAGGTCCTTCAGGGGTCCCGCGTCCGCCGCGTGGGAGGGGGTGACGGCGGCCACGACGAATCCGGTGGCCAGGGTGGCGATGGCGAGCATGCTGCGCTTCTTCATGTGCTGATCAACTGCGGATCCGGCCAGGAGTCACGCGGATACCCGCGAGCGGACGACCGGGGTTACCGTCCCGGTGGGAGGGCCGGGTTACCGTCCCGGTGGGAGGGCGCATGGAGGAGTCCTACGGTCACATCCACGTCGAGGCGCAGGGCGACGCGGCGGCGGTGCGCAACGTCATCGCCGCCACGTTCGGTCTGGTCGGCACGCTGTCCGCCGAGACCACCACGGGGTGCGGGCTGCGGGTGCCCCGCGCCCGCGTCTCACGGCACCCCGAGCGCGTCACGTGCCTGCCGTGCCGCGAGCACGCCCGGGACCGGCACCAGCAACTCGCCGACCGGCTCGAGGGGCTCGCCGGGCCGACCGCGGATCGAACGCAGGTGGAGCGGGCAGCCGCCCATCACCGCGACCTAGCACGGCGGTTCGCCGCGCCGTGAGGCTGCCGGCTCCGCCGAAATCCGCTGGTCCGCTGTCGCGCGGGGCCGGTATCGTCCGACGTCCCGACCCGCCCGGCGACAGGGCAGGCCCCTACCGGAGACACGCCACCATGACCAGCCCACCCCTGACGACGACCCTCTGGCGCCCGACGGGCCCCAAGGAGCTGGAGCTGGTCCGCGCGCTCGACTGGCGGGCCTGGCCGCCCCGGCTCCCGGAGCAGCCGATCTTCTACCCGGTCCTGAACGAGGACTACGCGATCCGTATCGCCCGGGACTGGAACGTCAAGCACGACGGCGCCGGTTTCGTGACCCGGTTCGAGGTCGACACGGATTTCCTCGCCCGGTATCCGGTCCGGCAGGCCGGCGGCGAGACGATCCTCGAACTGTGGGTCCCGGCCGAGGAGTTGGACGAGTTCAACGCCCATATCGTCGGACGGATCGAGGTCGTACGGGAGTTCCGGTGAACGGGCCCGGGCTCCCGGTCTTCGGCACCGGCCGCATCGAGGACGTCGTACGCTCGGGCGACCGGCTCGTGCGGGCCGCGGCCGGCCTGTCCGGCACGGAACTGCGTGACCGATCGGGGCTCCCGGGGTGGACGCGGGGTCATGTGCTCGCCCACGTCGCCCACGGCGTAGAAGCGTATGTCTGGCTGCTGCGGCTCGCGCACACGGGCCGCGCACCGGCCCCCCGCACGGACGCGGTGACCCTGGCCGCGGCGGTCGAGCGCGACGCGGCGCTCTCCGCCGAGCGGCTCGCGGCCCGACTGCGCGAGAGCCTGGACCGGTTCGCGGCGCGGGCGCGCACACTGCCCGCCCCCGCCTGGGACCGCCTGGTCCCCGCGCTGGCCGGCTGGCGGCATCCGGCCTGGTACCTCCTGCCGCGCTGCCTTCGGGAGCTGGAGACGCATCACCTCGACCTGGGTGTCGGCCACGGTACCGGGCAGTGGCCCGACGGCTATGTCTCCTGGGCGCTGGACGACACCCTCACCACGCTGCGCGCCCAGGGCTTTCCACTCGCCTCGGTGGAGGCCGTGGATCTCGGCCGGCGCTGGTCCGTGGCGTCGGCGGGACCTTCGGTCGCCGGGGCCGGGCACCAGGTGCTCGGCTGGCTCAGCGGACGGACTCCGGCCGGCGTACTGACGACCGACAGCCCGGCCCGGCTCCTTCCTGCCCCGCCCGCCTGGCCCCAGCCTCCGCTGCCCGGCTGGGGCCGCGTCGACGACGAGACGTGAGCCCCGGAAGCGAACACATCCGAACGCCTGACAACAGTCATTTCCCCAAACAGGCCTGGCGTCAAGCCTTCTGGCGGGATATCGATCGGTTGGGGCCGCACCTCTTCCAACACAGTCCGACACGTCCTACCGTAAACGCGCACAGCTGACACATACATGTCACCCAGGCAACCCCCAGTCGTCAGCCACCTTTCGCGAGTCGGAGGAACGTCAACGATGCGTCACCCTCACACCCGCACCACCCGCCGAAGAGTGCTCGGAGCACTCACCGCAGGCCTGCTGTGCGCGGCGGGCCTCGCCGCCCCCGCTCCGGCGGCCCCCGCCGAGGACCCGGCCGCCCCCGCCCTGGCCGACGATCTCGCCCTCACCCCGCCCATGGGCTTCAACAACTGGAACTCCACGCACTGCCGTGCGGACTTCAACGAGAGCATGGTCAAGGGCATCGCCGACCTCTTCGTGGCGAAGGGCCTGAAGGACGCCGGCTACACGTACGTCAACCTGGACGACTGCTGGGCGCTTCCGCAGCGCGACGCCGAGGGCAAGCTGGTACCCGACCCGGCCCGCTTCCCGAACGGCATCAAGGCCGTCGCCGGCTACGTCCACTCCAAGGGGCTCAAACTCGGCATCTACACCAGCGCCGGCACCAAGACCTGCAACAGCGCGGGCTTCCCGGGCGCGCTCGGCCACGAGTACAGCGACGCGCAGCAGTTCGCCGACTGGGGCGTGGACTATCTGAAGTACGACAACTGCAACAACCAGGGCGTCGACGCCAAAAAGCGCTACACCACCATGCGGGACGCCCTCAAGGCGACCGGTCGGCCCATCGTCTACAGCATCTGCGAATGGGGCCAGAACAAGCCCTGGGAGTGGGCGTCGGACGTGGGTCACCTGTGGCGGACCACCGGTGACATCAGTGACAGCTGGTCCTCGATGCTGTCGATCCTGAAGCAGAACCTGCCGCTCGCGCCGTACGCCGGACCCGGACACTGGAACGACCCGGACATGCTGGAGGTCGGCAACGGCGGCATGACGGACACCGAGTATCGCTCGCACTTCTCCCTCTGGTCGGTCATGGCCGCACCGCTCCTCATCGGCACCGACCTGCGCAAGGCCTCCCAGGCGACGTTCGACATCCTGGACAACAAGGAGGTCACCGCAGTCGACCAGGACCCGCTGGGCAAGCAGGGCACGGTCGTCTCCTCGGCCGGCGGACGCTGGGTGATCGCCAAGGAGATGAAGGACGGCAGCCGCGCGGTGGCCCTGTTCAACGAGTCGGGCACCGCCCAGCGGATCGCCACCACCGCGTCCGCCGTCGGCCTGCCCGACGCCTCCGCGTACACCCTGCGGGATCTGTGGCAGCACACGAGCTACAACACCGCCGGCACCGTCGCGGCCACCGTCCCCGCCCACGGCACGGTCCTGCTGCGCCTCTCGGCCGACCCCCGCTGGGCCGCGCACCCGCCCGCCGCCGAACTGGGCCTGGACGGCAGCCCGTTGCTGGAGGCGGGTACGCCGGCCACCCTGACCAGCACCGTCACCGACCTCGGCCGCACCCCCGCACGCCGGGTGGCCGTGACCCTGACCGGCCCCGACGGATGGACCGTACGGCCCGCATCACCGACCACGGCCGACGCCCTCGCCACCGGCGAGACCCTGCGCTCCGGCTGGACCGTCACCGCGCCGGCCGGAACACCGACCGGCTCCTACGGCCTCACCCTCCAGGCGCGTTATCTCTCACCGGCCGGGCAACAGGTCACCACCACCGTTCCGCTGACCGCGTCCGTCGTGGTCCGGCCGCCCGCCGGGACGTCGTACCTGAGCGACCTGAACCGGCTGTCGGCGACCAGCGGTTGGGGCCCGGTGGAGCGCGACACCAGCAACGGGGAGAGCGCAGCGGGCGACGGCCACCCGATCACCATCGGCGGCACCGTGTACCCCAAGGGCCTCGGCGTCCACGCCCCGAGCGACGTCTCCTTCTACACCGGCCAGACCTGCGGCAAGGTCACCGCGGAGGTCGGCGTCGACGACGAGAAGGGCACGAAGGGCACCGTCACCTTCGAGATCTGGGCCGACGGCACGAAGGTCGCCTCGACCGGCGTCCTGACCAACGCGATGCCCGCCCAGCCCCTCACCGCCGACGTGGCGGGCGCCCAGGTGGTCCGCCTGGTCGTCACCGACGCCGGAGACGGCATCGACTCCGACCATGCGGACTGGGCGGACGCGCGAGTGAGTTGCTGACGGCGCCCACCCGCAGGGGGAGGTTGGGACCGTACGCCGCTGCGGGTGCGTTTGGGCTGGTCGCCGTAGTTCCCCGCGCCCCTCAGGGAACTGCAGTGCCGTCGGATTCGTGGCGCCGCCGCCGCTGCGGGCCGTCGTGCCTCCCCAGTGCCTCAAGGGCCTGGGGGGACCCACAGGCGGCACGGGTGGGCGCTGGGGGTACGCCCTCTGGGGGTGGCACCTTCCAGCGAGCAGCGCCCTGTCCAGCCCCCGCCGCCGTATCCGAGCCTCGGTTCAGACCCCCGCCGTCGCGTCCGGCCTCCGCGCCAGCGCGGCGGCCGCCGCGCCGACCAGCCCCGCGTCGGTACCCATCTGCGCGGGCACGACCCGCAGGCGCTGGACGAAGGACAGCGTGGCGTAGTCGCCGAGCGCCTTGCGCAGGGGGGTGAAGAGGATGTCGCCCGCCTTGCCGACACCGCCGCCGATCACGGCGATGTCGATCTCGACCAGGGTCGCGGTGGCCGCGATGCCGGCGGCCAGCGCCTGTGCCGCACGCTCGAAGGAGGCCACCGCGACCGGGTCGCCCTCGCGGGCGGCGGCGGCCACGGCGGCGGCCGAGGTGTCGCCGCCGGGGCCGGGACGCCAGCCCTGTTCCAGGGCGCGGCGGGCGATGTTCGGGCCGCTCGCGATCCGCTCCACACAGCCGCGCGAGCCGCACGGGCACGGGTCGCCGTCGAGGTCGACGCTGATGTGTCCGATGTGCCCGGCGTTGCCGGTCGGGCCAGGGTGCAGCCGCCCGTTCAGGACCAGGCCGCCTCCGACTCCGGTGGACACGACCATGCACAGCGCGTTGTCGTGCCCGCGGGCGGCGCCCTGCCAGTGCTCGGCCGCCGTGATCGCGACGCCGTCGCCGATGAGCTCGACCGGGAGGCCGCCGGTGGCCGTGCGCACCCGCTCGACCAGCGGGAAGTCCCGCCAGCCCGGCACGTTCACCGGACTGACCGTGCCCGCCGAGGCGTCCACCGGTCCGGCGCTGCCGATGCCGACGGCGCCGGCGCGTTCCCACAGCGGCGACCCGGCGAGATCGCCGAGGACCTCCTCGACGGCCCGCATGACCGCTTCGCCGTCCTGCTGGGCGGGCGTGCCGCGCTGGGCCCGGGCCAGGATCCGTCCGTCGCCGTCCACCAGGGCGCCGGCGATCTTGGTGCCGCCGATGTCCAGGGCCGCCACGAGGTCGGTGTGCATCAGAGTCAGATCTCCCCGTTGAAGCTTGAGAACCAAAGACACGCAGGCCGGTCACACGGTGGGGCGCAGGCCGACAGACAGCGGTGGACAGTCTCTCGCGCATCTGACAACGTTGTCCAGGCTCTATGCTCGACGCCACATCCTCATACAAACCACGGATCGGCGCATCACCCGGGGTGCCCACCCGTGCGCACCGGTGCACCACCTCGCACGCGCCGGCTCCGTGGCCGAGACGGACGACAGGACAGGACGCCGCATCGTGCCCGAGACCACCCGCCGCACAGACAGCCTTTCCGGCACCCGTTACGGCAACCGCCCGACCATGAAGGACGTGGCGGCGCGGGCCGGGGTCGGCCTGAAGACGGTCTCCCGGGTGGTCAACGGCGAGCCCGGTGTCACCCCGGACACCGAGCGCCGGGTGCAGGAGGCGATCGACGCGCTGGGCTTCCGCCGCAACGACAGCGCCCGGGTGCTGCGCAAGGGCCGTACGGCGAGCATCGGCCTGGTCCTGGAGGACCTCGCCGACCCCTTCTACGGCCCGCTCAGCCGCGCCGTCGAGGAGGTGGCCCGGGCCCACGGCGCCCTGCTGATCAACGGATCCAGCGCCGAGGACCCGGAGCGCGAGCAGGAACTGGCGCTGGCGCTGTGCGCACGGCGGGTGGACGGACTGGTGGTGATCCCGGCCGGGGACGACCACCGCTATCTCGAACCGGAGATCAGGGCGGGCGTGGCGACCGTGTTCGTGGACCGTCCGGCCGGGCGCATCGACGCCGACGTGGTCCTCTCCGACAACTACGGCGGTGCCCGGGACGGCGTCGCCCATCTCATCGCCCATGGCCACCGCCGGATCGGCTTCATCGGCGACATGCCGCGCATCCACACCGCCGCCGAGCGACTGCGCGGCTACCGGGCGGCCATGGAGGACGCGGGGATACCGGTAGAGGACGCCTGGATGTCCCTCGGGCAGACGAACCCGGAGCGGGTGCGCCGGGCGGCGGAGGAGATGCTCTCCGGGCCCGACCCCGTCACCGCGATCTTCACGGGCAACAACCGGGTGACGGTCACCGTGATCCGGGTGCTGGCCGAGCAGTCCCGCCGGGTCGCCCTGGTCGGCTTCGACGACATCGAGCTGGCCGATCTGCTCCAGCCGGGCGTCACGGTCGTCGCCCAGGACGCGGCCGCCCTGGGCCGTACCGCCGCCGAGCGCCTGTTCCGTCAGCTGGACGGCAACCTCGTCGCACCGGAGCGCATCGAGCTGCCCACCCGGCTGATCACGCGCGGCTCGGGCGAGCTGCCGCCGGCCGACTGAGCCGCCCGTGACCGGCCGCACCCTGGAGGAACTCGGCCTCGCCGACGCTCCCCGCGACCATCCGCTCGCCTATCCCGGCGCCTGGCCCGCCGACTCCGGGCTGCTGCACGGCGACCGGATGTTCCCGCTGGAGCGCCTGGTGTACGACGACCGGGTGCCGCTGCTCGCCGTCGGCTCCAACGCCTGCCCCGGCCAACTGCGCCACAAGGTGGCCGAGTTCGGGATCGACTCCCCCGTGCCGATGGTGCGGTCGCGAGTGTCCGGGCTCGACGTGGGCATCTCGGCGCACGTCAGCCGACTGGGCTACGTCTCCGCGTCACCCGTCAGGTCACCCCAGGCGTTACGGGAGTTGTTCGTCATCTGGCTGGACCGGCGCCAGCTGGAGGTGATCGACGCCGGCGAGCCCCACTTCCGGCGGGCCTGGCTGCCCGCGCCTGGGGTGCGGATCGAGTTGCCGGACGGTTCCGCGCTCACCGGGGCGTACGCCTACGTCAACCGGCACGGCGTGCTGCACGACGGTGCCGGTGCGCCCCGCCGCCATCCCGGCGACCAGCGCACCCTGCTCACCGAACTCCTCATGGGATCGGCTGCGTTACGCGAGCTGTTCGGGGCCACGCCGGAGGAGTTCTGCGCGCGGGCCCGCCGTGACCCCGGGCTGTGCGCGCGGGGAACCCGGCTGTTCACCGAGCAGAAGTGGGTGACGGAGTCGGGTTTCGAGCCGTACGCAGAGGGTCAGCAGGCCGGGAGCCCGGGCACCGGTTCGTCATTGTTCCCGCGCCTGGGGTAGACGTCGCTGACGTGGACGCCGGTGTTGCCGCTGTCGTCGGTCTTCGCCCACCACACGTTCGGCCACCGGCCATAGGTCTCCCGGCGGCCCGGATTTGGCCTGGCAGGAGAAGTAGTCGGTGGCCGCGTTCAGGGTCCCGGCCTCGGTGCCGGAGAACCGTGTAGGACTTGGCGGTGTGCCAGACCTGGCAGTCGTACCTCCCGCCACCGATGGGCCGGCAGGCGGCCGCCGGGCTGGAGGTGTGTCCCGAACTGCCGGGCGGGGCAGGGTCGTTGGTGGGTTTGTCCGGCGCCGAGGCGAAGGCACGTGAGGACGGCTTGCCGTCACCCGCGCCGCTCGTCCACCGCCCGCCAGACCACGCCCATGCCGCCGCGGCCGAGCCGCGCGGTGAGGCGGTAGCGCCCGGCCGGCTCCGTCGTCCGTGCGCCCGTACGACTCCGGTCCCTGCTCCCCCGAGGACACCGCCGCCCCGTTCCTCTGTCGTCCTTGGTCGCGTCCGCGTGGTCGACGCGTGGCGACCAGCGTACGGGGCGGCGGTGCCGGGCCTCTCCCCCGGCCGGGGTCTGTGACCGGTCCGCGATCTCTACTTCGCGGAGGCCGTGAGGTCACCGCGCCGGGGAGCGGCGAAGCCCTCCAGGTCGGCGCGGGTGAGGCCGGTGAGGCGGGCGACCTCGGCGATGTCGAGGGCGCCGCAGTCGAGGCCGCGCAGCAGATAGCCGCTGAGGGCCTTGGCGGTGGCGGGCTCGTCCATGACATCACCGCCCGCGCGGTTGGCGTAGCGGGCGAGGCGGGCCGCGGCCTGCTCGAAGCCCTCGCGGTAGAAGGCGAAGACGGCGGCGTAGCGGGTCGGGATGTGGCCGGGGTGCATGTCCCAGCCCTGGTAGTAGGCGCGGGCCAGGGCGCGGCGGGTGAGGCCGTAGTGCAGGCGCCAGGCGTCGTGGACCTTCGCGGTCGGGCCGACGGGCAGGACGTTGGTCGAGCCGTCGGAGACGCGCACACCGGTGCCCGCCGCCGCGACCTGCATGATCGCCTTGGCGTGGTCGGCGGCCGGGTGGTCGCTGGCCTGGTAGGCGGCGGAGACGCCGAGGCAGGCGCTGTAGTCGAAGGTGCCGTAGTGCAGCCCGGTGGCGCGGCCCTCTGCGGCCTGGATCATCCGGGCGACGGTGGCGGTGCCGTCGGTGGCGAGGATGGACTGGCTGGTCTCGATCTGGATCTCGAAGCCGAGCCGCCCGGCGTCCAGGCCGTGCGCCTTCTCGAAGGCCTCCAGCAGCCGCACGAACGCGGTGACCTGCTCGGGGTACGTCACCTTGGGCAGGGTGAGGACCAGGCCCTCGGGCAGCCCGCCCGACTCGACGAGGCCGGTGAGGAAGACGTCGAGGGTACGGATGCCCCGGTCGCGTACCGCGGCCTCCATGCACTTCATGCGGATGCCCATGTACGGCGCCGCCGTGCCGTTCCGGTACGCCTCCGCGATCAGCCGGGCCGCGCGGGCCGCCGCCTGGTCCTCCTCGGCGTCGGGGCGGGGGCCGTAGCCGTCCTCGAAGTCGACGCGCAGGTCTTCGATCGGCTCGCGTTCCAGCTTGGCGCGGACGCGGGAGTGGACCGGCTCGGCCAGTTCGTCCGCGAGGCCCAGGACGGCGGCGAAGGAGGCGGCGTCGGGGGCGTGTTCGTCGAGCGCGGCGAGGGCCTGGTCGCCCCAGGAGCGGATGGTGTCGGCGGCGAAGACGTCACCGGGGACGTAGACGGTGTGGACGGGCTGCCGGGTGCCGGGGTCCCCGGGGTAGCGGCGCTCCAGCTCCGCGTCGACCGGCGCGAGGGAGGCACTGATCTCCTCGCTGACGGCGCCCGCGAGGCTTGTCGCCACCTTCTCCTGCTGACCCATCCCACACCCTCCAATTTTCCGCTGTACGGAATCAACAATCCGTAGAACGAAGTTATCCGTGC
Source organism: Streptomyces sp. NPDC052107 (assembly GCF_040680215.1). Taxonomy (NCBI): domain Bacteria; kingdom Bacillati; phylum Actinomycetota; class Actinomycetes; order Kitasatosporales; family Streptomycetaceae; genus Streptomyces; species Streptomyces sp. NPDC052107. The sequence goes on along the minus strand of NZ_JBFAWG010000032.1, from coordinate 164 downwards.
GGTTCTCGCTGGTCAACACCCCGTCCGGACCGTGGATGTGTGGGAGACCTGCCAGGAGTTGATTCCGGCGGGGAGTGTGTTCGCGTTCCTGGCCGAGCATCGCGGTGCGCTGTTTCCGGCTCAGATGTTCGCGGACATGTATCCGTCGGCGAACGGGCGGCCCA